>CANNLO010000404.1 GCA_947505055.1 Methylococcaceae bacterium
CTATAAAATTATCTCCGTTTTTCTTGATCTCATCTGCACTAGCGAGATCAAAGTTAGTTATAAGGGCAGTAACATTCAGCACATTAATCATTTCGTAATTTTCTTTTGTATAGCACTCGCCCAATGCGTCCTTAATAGCCTGCTGCGACGAATACCAAGCGTCATAAATTAATTTGTTTTCTTTTTTAAAGTTGTCCATTTTCTTAATCCTATTAATGTTTAGTTGGCATCGGGTAAACCTCTATTAATCGGTCACCGAATTTAAGTTGTAAAGCCCCTGTAATCTCTAGCAATGATTCACCAGACGTGTTGACGGTTAAGATTGAATTGGGCTTGTCAGTGACGCGGTAACAATAGCTGAAAATAACAGCAGGCTTGTCCTCAAGCTGCCCTCTAATGTCATGCTGGATTTGTGCAGCCGTTAGTTGCTTAATAATCTGCGACTTGTTGGCTGTAATGATGTTTCTTAGGCCGGTCGTTAATCTGGATGGATTTGAAACTTTTAACTGATCCCCAACCAATGAAACATTTAATCCAGCCTTGTTAAATTCACTAAGAATATTCATTAAAAATACTCCGGTGTTTCTAAGTCTAAATCTGTTTTTATTACAGTTGAGTTTATAGGGTCACAAGGGTCACCACCATCACCAGTGCGGCTTTGCTTGGTCACAGGGTCATCACTATTATGGTTTTTTGGGTCACATAGTAGTTTTTTAGTAACGGGTGTTATATAGTTTTCGTGCCGATCCTCACGAATAGCGATACCTTTTATAGGCTTACCATACCGATCCTTGTCTAACGCCTTTACTTCTAGCTTAAGTGTATTGCAGACGTCGATTATGCTGGATGTAAACCGTTGAGTTGCAATCGGATGGACAGCACCATCACTGCACCATGATTCATAATTGGCATAGAGTTTTTCGCGTATTGCATAACTCCTTTCATTTTCATCTTTGCCTTTTGCACTCCCTCCAACATAAATGACGGAGCTGGACTCGATCACAATGTTGTCATCTAGCCATGCAGCGAGTTTGTTTGTCTCAACTAAATGATTAAGCGCTGCATTGGTCATTTGACCATTAATACCACCAATAGCCACTTTCACCTCGGTCTCGGTCATAGCCAGCACCCAGTTTAAAAGGCCAGCTAACTCTTTATGTAATGCAACCTCAAGACCGCCAGCACTAGCCCATTTTGCTTTGTCTGCATCAGAAACCTTGCGATTAAAATTAACAGACTCCCTACGACGACTTATACCGCTTGAATAGTCCGTTGTTTGAATAGGCTCGTTGGATGCAATGACGACTACGCCACAGTAAACAAAACTACCTGCTTGCTGGACATTCTTTTTTTCTAGTCTTACCGGATCACCACCCGTCAATGCCTTGAGTGTAGAGACCTCTCCGTTATAACGACTGGAATCATTTATTATGGCTAGGCGCTTACCATACAGGCCAGCCGCCTCGAATCGGTTTGTCTCCAGTTGTTTTAAATCGGTAGTAACTGAGTTTTTCTCACCAATAAAGGCCACTAACAGCCTCACCAGCGTTGATTTACCCGTGCCGCCAGCACCAATCAACTCTAAAAACTTTTGAATGTCATCACCTACCAGCGCCATTTTAAAGAAAGCTCTTATAATATTGACCGCCTCCAAATCTTTACCACTGGCATCCCATAACCACTGTTTAATCACATCAAGTTTTGCATCAGGATCATAAGCGTAGGGTAGCTGCCAGTTAAAACGATGCTTATAGTCGTAGTCGATTAACTCCATTGTTTTGGTGTCTAATACTCCATTAACCATTGGGAGCAAGTGCCGATGACTCGACCACTCATCAGCCAGCAAATCAATCTGCAAAAACGATCTCATATTATTTAGCTTTGAAATAGCAAAACCTTTGGGCATGCGGTGTTTCAATTCACTCTTGATTAGTTTTAATGCTGTTTTTTCACCAATTGCAGACCATAAGCCGCCCGACTGTGAAAGCCATTCATTTGCTACTTGGTCATAACAAAGACGATCCATAAGGTCATCAGCAATTGCACCAGCCAATATAGACTCCTGATCCTTTTCATCTTTGCTAGGCTTTTCGGCGCTACCCTCTAACTCGTCATAATCTGGCATCGCATCAAAGTCGATTGAATCATCATTCATGGTCACATTGTGACCTAGCTGTGACTCATCTGTGACCATATAACCATCTGATTGTGAATATGTTTCTTTGTTTTCGCTATTTTCACCAAACTCGACCACAATGTGACTATTAACAATTTCATCAATATTAACGTCCATAAACACCTGCCAATAAATTGAGTGTATATAGAATCGCTATGCTGAGTAAGCCAGTGGTAATGAAAACGAATTTTAGTTGATGACGAATAGCGTTATAATGAGATTGAAAGTCTGAATTGCCGCGTTGCCTAGACGCGGTGGTTTTCATACCACACTCATCTGTGACGCTGCAACTCTGCCAGTGATCCACAATTCAATATCTGATTCAAGCCAACCCATTGTTCTGGGCGATAACTTTATTTGTTGAGGAAATTCACCGCGACTAAGCAAAGCATAAATTGTGCTTCGACTAAGGCCAGTTTTTTGTATGACACGCGGTAAACGGATGATGTATTCGGATTTTGATTGCATTGCAGTACCAATTGGTTGCTGCTCTGCCAGTGCGGATTAAGGACATTTAGGCACGGCTGAGCAAAAGGAAAAATAAGTTCTTTTTCGCTTTGGCCGCCATCTAGTCGCCATTGGTAGATAACTCCCAAGGGTTGGTTATCTTATCCGGTTCAAGGTTAGGTAGGTTTTAGCTTCCGAATAATTCAGTCTAATCAATTTCCCTTAATGCCGTCCTTTTTAAGGAATAGGGGTTGGGGTGGAATATTATCAGATCAAATTAACAGATGATTCATGCTAACACTTTTTATGAAGTGCAGCAATGTTTTTCTATATATGGATTAAAAATATGAAAAATATACTATATGTAGTATTTAGCTAGTCTTTTTAAACGCTATCACCTGAGCGCCATTTTTTAAACCGTCTAAGTAATCGCTCCAGCTTTGCATCATTTTATGACGATCTGGTAAATGTGAAGTTCTATTGTAAGCTCTACCATTGGCATCTCGTACCGCATGGGCTAATTGATGTTCTATAAAATCAGGTCTAAAGCCTAACACTTCATCTAATATGGTTCTAGCCATTGCTCGAAAGCCGTGTATGGTCATTTCTGTTTTCTCAAACCCCATTCGCCTAATAGCCGCCAACATAGCCACATCACTCATTGCCCTTGAGCCGTTTGGAGTTCTTGCGCTGGGAAAAACAAAACGCCCATTTCCTGTGAGCGGGTGGAGGCTGATTAAGATTTCAATGGCTTGGTTTGATAATGGCACAATGTGCGGGGTCTGGGTCTTGGTTACCAGATAACGCCATTCTTTGGCCTCTATGTCGATATGTGCCCACTCTGCCTGTCTCAATTCACTAGGCCTTACAAATACCAAAGGCGCAAGTTTTAACGCTGATTTAACGACGAAAGAGCCTGTATAAATATCAATGGCTCTCAATAATAGAGCAGCTTCTTTAGGTTCGGTAAAAGCTGCAAAATGTCCAGCTTTAACCTGAGCCAATGATCCTCTTAAATCTGGTGTTATATCTCGCTCTGTTCGCCCTGTTGCAATAGCATAACGAAAAACTTGACCGCAAATCTGTAAAGTACGATGCGCTGTCTCTATAGCGTTTCTAGCCTCTATCCGCCTTAACGCTTTCAATAATTCAACCGCCTTAATTTCACTAATTGGCTTTGAGCCTAGATAAGGGAAAATATCACGTTCAAATAAGCTCATTGCACGTTTTTGATGATGCTCTGATTTATCAGTCATGTGGCGAAGATACCATTCTCGCGCGACGATCTCAAAGCTATTAGAAGCACTTGCGACTTTTGAATCTTTAATCGCTTTTTTGTTTTCGCTTGGATCGATACCATCAGCGATTTGCTTTCTCGCTTCATCCCTTTTTTCTCTGGCTTGCTTTAGAGTGGTTTCTGGATAAACGCCAAGCGCCAATGTTTTCTCCTTTCCTGCAAAGCGATATTTAAGCCTAAAGTATTTGCTGCCATTAGGATTTATTAATATATGCAAACCTTTTTCATCTGATAGCTTATAAGCCTTGTCTGGCATCGGTTTTGCGGCTTTTATAGTGGTGTCTGAAACTGCCATTTGGGGGTATCTCTTTTTATAAAAGTAAATGTACCCCCGTTTTATACCCCCAGAATATTTGAATGTCAACAAACACCATAGAACCTTACGAGCATAAAAAAACCCGCTAGACTTTGTAATCTGCGGGCTTAATGTACTTTGTCGAACCTCTTAAAACTATTAAATGGTGCCCCAAAGTGGATTTGAACCACCGACCTGTCCCTTAGGAGGGGACCGCTCTATCCAGCTGAGCTATCGGGGCATGTGCTGATTCTACCATAAAGCCTATATACTAAGAATTATGTTTTGCTATAAATCTTATGACTCATCTATTTA
>CANNLO010000405.1 GCA_947505055.1 Methylococcaceae bacterium
CGCGCCTAACGATGGGCGTTGTTCAAAAAATGACCGTGTATATGAGGAAAACACAAGTTCGGCAGCAGCTTTTGATGCACTGTAAGGATCGCGGCCACCCAATTGATCATTTTCACGATATCCCCAAATCCATTCAACATTTTCGTAACACTTGTCGGAAGTTATATAGACCAGAGAGCGTACAGATTTACACTGTCGCACTGCGTCTAATAGATTCACCGAGCCCATCACATTGGTTGAAAAAGTTTCAGCAGGGGCATCATATGATGGTCTAACAAGCGCTTGCGCCGCCAAGTGAAAAACAAACTCTGGCTGAAACTTTTGAAGTGTATTAGCAAGCAGTGAAGCATCTCGAATGTCGCCAATAACATGTTTAATTTTTTGGTCAAGATGAAGCAAATCAAAATGATTAATATTACTTGCTGGCGGCAAAGCAAAGCCCATCACTTCTGCGCCAGCCTCATGCAAAATAAGCGCAAGCCAAGCGCCCTTAAATCCTGTATGCCCGGTAATAAAAACACGGCGACCGCGGAACATGCTAAAGGTTTTTTTCATTTCAATGATTTCCGTATTTAAATAAATTTATATACATATCGCTATAATTATCGAGTGCTATCTTGCTAGTAAAATAGCGGGTAAATCGGTTTAATGCTGCGCGCCCCAATTCGCGCCTATTGTAATCAGGGTTGTCAATTAAATTCCATATAGCATCGGCTAACTGAGCAGCATTACGTGTTTCAACCAATAGCCCGGTCACACCATCAATCACTTGCTCTGGCGTCCCTGCAAGGCGAGTAGCGATAACGGGTTTGCCGAGCGCCATCGCCTCCAAAATAACATTAGGAAAGTCTTCATCTTCTACTGACGGCAGGATCAAAACGTCCAAGGCAGACATAAAATCGACGACATTATCTTCATCCCCGACAAACTTGACCCAAGGTGCTAAATTATAATTAATTACGTATTCGACAAGTTCTTCCCGCAATGGACCACTGCCTTCAACCAGAATGATTAAGCTCTTATCACTTATTCGCCCCTCTGATACTAGCAATCGAACCGCTTCAAGAAGAACCAAGTGACCTTTTCTTGGTATTAATAAAGCCACCACTCCAAAAACAATACCCTGAAAATCAGCCAGCCCCAAGCGCTGGCGCGTAGTCACAATACTCGCAGTTGCCTTTCGCTCAGCAATACCATTATGAATAGATATTACCTTACCCTTTTGAAGATCTAAAACTGTACGCAGCCTCATGGCTGCTGCGAGTGAACCAGTTACGAATCGATCAACCGACCATACAACCATACGATCAATGGGATAGCACAGCCATTTTGAAAAAAGTTTATATTCAGCTGCTATGTTATTAACAACCATAAGCGTTCGAGGAACGCCAGCTAACTTACCTGCAATTGCTGCCGCTCGAGCAGAAAAAGCTCCTGGATAGCCGCCGTTATTGATATGCAGAATATCGGGGGCAAGTCTTTTGAATAGACGGAATAAAACTACAACCTCATATACCAGTATAGGCCAAGTCAAAAGCATGCGTAAAAATGCCAGGACCAATCGTTTGCTTATCGAAGGTAAGCAAACTGGCAAACTGACGAGGCCGGACAAGTCAGGGAAATTTACCGGATAAACAGGCACATAATGTGTAACTCTCCGCTTAAAACCCTCCTTATAACTAGACGATTGGCGGAAACTAAAACTTACATCATAGTTTTGCCTAAACTCAACTGAGTTAAAGAAATTTGCCAGCATATTTTCGCAACCAGCAAAAAATGGGCAGTCCGAGTGAAAGTGTATTTTAAGCATGGCTATTATTTTGTATTGGGCTGTTCATACTTGAAAACTTAAAGAAATCGACAGTTTTTTGAACACCATCTTCCAATGTGGTGCTAGGGCACCAGCCAAGTAATTCTTTTGCGCGTGAAATATCAACAGAGTAATTCATTATATCGTTCGACCGATATGGAACAGCCCCAAACTTAATAAATCCATTGACATCAGAATTAATTGAATTAGCGACAATAGATGCGACAGTTTTAATTTGATATGAAACCCCCGCTCCAATATTCACAACTGCGCCATTAACTCGCTCATCAGCACTTACTGCCTGGATAATTGCACCCACAACGTCGTTTATATAAATGAAGTCACGTCGCTGCTCACCTGCGGTCATAGCGAAATCTCTCCCTACCAATAATGACTGAATCAAAGCAGAAAGAAACATTTCACAACCTTGCCCCGGACCAAATATTACACTTGGTCTCAACACTACAGAAGGAAAGCGATGACTACGAAATAAGCACGATAGCATTTGTGTTACAGCACATTTTGAGAGACCATAAGCCCCAACTGGCAACTCTTTTTGTGATTCTAAATATGGTGTTGGAGCTTGCCCATATTCGTCACAGGTGCCTAGAAAAATTAACCGCTTAAAGTTCTTGATGGTTCGACACCCATCAATAACATTAAGCGACATTAATAAATTCTCATCGTAAGTGGCACTAAACTGCTTAATATCATCCGTTCTATTTTTTGAACCCGCCAAGTGAATAACATAGTCTGGCTGCAACGATGAAAAAACCTCGGTGACTTTAGCTGCATTAGTTAAGTCAAGAATATGATAAATACCTGCCCCATGTTTTTTTGGCAAATTGGAACGGACAATACGAGAAACTTTATTACCTCTACACAGCAAGGCCTCACTCAAATGCTGTCCGACAAAACCGTTGGCACCAGTGATTAAGATGTGTTCGTTTGCCACCACTTAAATCAACCCTTTTTCAAATAATATGAAATATCGTCGAGCGGGTACAAATGGCTCAGGTAACGCTCATAGCGACTTGGATATTTATTCGCTAATTTTATCATCAGTTTTTTCGTCCATCGATTTTCTAACGTTTCGTTAAAAACGACCTTTTCTACAAGGAACCTTGCTGGCGTGTAATCATAACGCTGACAAATGATGTGACGCGGATCGAAGTAGGCAAACGAGTCCACCGTGAAAAAATGCTTGTGCGTTGGATCAATGAACGCCCACATTGAGCGAAAGTATGGAACGATCACCTTTACACGCCCCCCAACTGTGCATATTCGATGCACCTCCTCCATAACCCTCATTGGATCATCTAAGTGCTCCAGAACATTGTCGAGGCATATATCGCCGAATTCATTATCATGAAATGGATACGGGAACACATTTAAGTTGTGAATTATATCTGCATTATGCCGATCAGAATAATCAACACCTATTGCTCCAGGTCGCTTCTTCTTGCCGCAACCCAGATCAAGCATTTTCACAGAAGTATTACCTAAAGATAACACGGACATAGATTAGCACTCCAAATAATTTTATTTAATTAACGCAATTGTGCATTCAACCTAAGTCCACCAGCAGGCGCGCGCCCTCCAATTCTGAAACAACATACAGCCAATTGACTGCTGCAAAAATTTTTACCCAATCCTGCAAAAATTTTTAATTTCGTCTCGTTCCATACCTATGAGCCATGGAAATATCCAAATTGTGAGTATAGCAAAAATTGCGTATAAAACGCCCGCAACAATGACTGGTGGCAATATTCCCAGCATGCTAACATCGCCTAGATTCCAATGCAAACCAACCAAAAATTTAGCCAAAAACCCCAATCCCAATATCAGAGGAATGCCAATTACCTGATAGACCCAATCAAACTTCCATCCTCCGGTTCGTGCGATTACCCATGCTTGAATATTTACACCGATAGCATTAGAAATGACCGTTTGACTGGCCATGCCGATTGCTCCCAAGCCAAGTCCGGATATGAAAGCATTAGAAGCAGGGGCCAGTAATAAATATGTAATGGGCAAAAATATAAGCATGTTAAGTATTCCAACTAGCATATATTTTTTTGTATCGCCACTAGCCAAGAACATTGTTCCCCCAATCTGCCCCATGGACTGGTGTATAGGGTATAAAAGCATTATCGCCAGCACAGGCCATGCTTTCACATAAGCCGCCCCAAGTAGTATCGTCACTATTCGCTCTGACCAAGGCAGCAAAAAACCGGCGATTACCGTGCCAAACATAACAAGACCACGATTTATATTTTTGTAAAGACGCTCCACTCTGGCATGATCATTTTTCGCTCTGGCATCTGCGATTTCTTTCCAAAATATGTTCAAAATAGAAACCGTAGCCAAAAGACTAACCTGCGCGAACTGCGATGCAATCTGAAAAAAACCTTGTTCCGCCGCCCCCCCCAAAACTCTGCAGCATCCATTTATTTGAAAAAGCATACAAAAAACCTACAACAATCAGTCCGATTAATGGCCGGCAATAATCTACAAATTCCCCGAACATTTGTTTAAACGTCGACTCAGCCTCATCGATCTTTACATAGAACTCTTTCAAGAGCCAGTAAGCCAAGAATGACGCAAATGCATATTGCGCGATTAATATTTGAAACATCAGTTCAACTGTCATCTTGTCATATAACGAAATCAAGCAAACCACTGCCAGATACGCAGTTGCAATAAC
>CANNLO010000406.1 GCA_947505055.1 Methylococcaceae bacterium
AAGCCCCCCCCCCAGAACCACCCAGCCCGCCAGAAAAAAATTCTGCATATATATACTGTATCAATTCTGTATACATTCCCAAGATCTCACAACATTCCCCAGCGCCCACGGGGAAAAAATTTAATAATGTGAATGCCGCAGATGGCAGTAAATTTGCGACTATTCCCCCTATATATGGTGAAACACTCTTTTTTTGAGGATATATTGATGGCTCTTCAAAAGAGGGACATTGCAGCAGTTGCCTTAGCAATCATCATTATTACCGAATCCATTTGGTCTATTGTCTATTGAGAGAGGTCCATTTTATTTTTGCCATTGTGAATATGCATAATAACCATTCAATATTCATGGAAATTGTTATTCTTCATATAGAATTCTTCAGAATAGATTCAGAAGAGGGGATGATGGAATCAGAGTGCCCAGGGAAATTTGTGGATTTGGATACGGAGGGTATTATTTTTCTTCTTCTTCGTGGTGATTTTGTGTCATGTCAGATTCTGAGGAATGGTTGTGATGGCATATGGGATGGATGTGACATCCATTTGTGAATGTGATATCGATTCGATGTTATTTGCCGTGACATGTAAAATATACGAAAGTAAATTAGGGCATCATCGTGCTAATTTTTGTCAGTATAATAAAGCCTTATCTTTTCAGATTAGCGTTAGACTTATTAATCTAGATCGGCAAGTGGTGCCGGTGCCTTTAAATGGCATTTTTTGGCAAGCATTGAAAATTGTTATCACGAGTGTTATCACGAAACCGCAATTTTTAGTTTTTATTAAAAACTGAATTTTGTAAGTCTTTGATTCAATTGGTCGGGACGATAGGATTTGAACCTACTACCCCTTGTCCCCCAGAACGGTAAATCATTGTTTTTTAAGATTCAATGCCATTCAAATATACACTTTTAATCATAACTTTCATTAAGTTATCTATTTTTAGTGTTTAACGTCGTACAATGAGATTCTTTGAAATTTAGAACATTTGTTGTACCGGATGTTGTACCGGAAAACAGGAAAGGTGAATCATGGCGCTAAATAAAATTACAGATATGGCCTGCAGAAACTTAAAAGCCAGTAACAAAGTTCAGTCTATTGCAGATGGTGGTGGCTTGATGGTGCGCGTTCGACCTATAGACGAAGGAGGCGCTGTATCTTTTATGCTGTCCTATCGGTTTGAGGGCAAACAGCGGCGCATAACGCTAAAGGCAAAAGGCTTAAAGGAGGCAAGGATAGAATGCGAGGACTACAAAGGACTTATCAAGCAAGGTAAAGACCCAAGCCTTGAAAGAACACTCCAAATGGAACGAACAAAGCAGGGGCAAGTAAAAGAACAGGAAGCCATAACCAAGCTTAAGGCGCGTACAACCGTTAGGGATTTATTTGTTAATTGGTGCGAGACTGATTTAATTACCCGCAAGGATCTAAGCGAGATAAGCCGAATGTTTGAAAAAGATATTTTGCCAGACTTGGGGGATCTGTTTGTAGAGGATGTACGCAAAGGGCATATATCATTACTAATAGGGAAGTTAAAAAAGCGTGGAGTAAATCATCTTGCTAGGAATCTGTTAAAGCTAATGAGGCAGATGTTTAGATTTGCTGTTACCTATGACCTGATAGAGTTCGACCCGACGGCAAGTCTTAGCATTGCAAAGATGACGACAAAGCCCTACCGAACGAGACAGAACCCTAAGCGAGAATGAGATCAGGGCGCTGGCGCGTCAATTACCGGATGCCAACCTATTAAAATCAACTGAGTGTGCTGTCTGGATTGCATTATCAACAATGTGTCGTATCGGCGAGTTGTCCAAAGCCAAGTTATCAGATATTGATTATGAATTGAATACTTGGACTATCCCAAAAGAGAACAGCAAGAACGGTAAAGCCCATACAATTTATTTATCTGACTTTGCACTTAAGCAATTCAAGGTATTAACGAATGTTGCCAGTCATGATGTATGGCTGTTTCCTAATCGGGATGGTTCAAGTCATGTGTGTGAAAAGTCCATCACCAAGCAGATCGGCGGTCGGCAGACTGAGACTATATTAAGCAACCGTTCAAAAGATAGCCAAGCTTTGGTTCTGGCTGGCGGCAAATGGACTCCCCACGATTTACGAAGAACAGGCGCAACTATTATGGGGGATTTAGGTGTTGCACCGGATGTCATAGAGAAGTGTTTAAACCATACCGAAGAAAATAAAGTTAAGCGTATTTACCAGCGGCAGAAATTAGAAGTCGAACAGGCCAACGCTTGGGAAGTTTTAGGAGATAGGCTTGATTTGTTAGCAAACATGGATAATGCCAATATCATTTTGCTGTCAGGACGCACGAAAATAAACGCTAAATCTGGGGGCATGTAATGGAAATAACCAAGCTGATGGGGCAGGTCCAAACAGAAGAAGAAAAAAAGAAGGAGAGAGAAAAAACAGCCAAGTTAATACAATCATTTTCTAAAAATTCTGGCTTAATAGATTTTGCAGGAAATAACCTTAATAAGGCCCTGATGTTTAACCCTGCTAAAGAATCCGAAAAAGCATTTTTAGGCTCGGCAATGTTTAATTATGTTTCGCCAATAGAAAAAGAACTAGAACGGCAACAGGAGGAAAGGGAGGACAGAGAGAAGTGGGAACCATCTTTTCAGAAAACACAAGAAAGACTTGCACAGCAACAACAGAACTACAAGCAAATGTTGATTGATGTACAGGTTCAAGCTACGCAAATAGTCAAAGCTGAAAAACTGGCACAGCAAGGCAGCGACAAACACCAAGTTAATATTGATGCTGTTATAGGTAGCCATGCAGGAACGACAAAGTTAACAAAAAACGAGCAAAGGGACGAAGATTATACAAGATGGATAGAGGAGATAGAGGAAACAGACCTAACCATTGACGATATGACGAAAGCTGAGATTCAAACGGAGCTGATACGCAGAAGCAAAACCTTATGGACAAGCGGCTTTAATGACTGGGTTAAATATACAAAACTTTATGCAGGAAAGCAGGGGCGAAAGCTGGGTTAACCTAGGGATTTTCCGGTGGTGCGTCTTTCCAAACCTTGTCAGCCATTGCAACTTTGCCGGTACTCCAGCCTAAGTCATTGGCTATGGTGTCGCGTGTGTTGTGCGAAGGTTTGTCAATAGTTGACAAACCTTTACCGCCTTCACTCATGCTTTCTTTACCAGCCTCTAGCAATATCTCTTTCTTAGACTGTGATAATAGAAGGGGCATTGCGCCCCTTTTTTTATGCAAGCCACAAAGTACGCCACCAACAAACTAGGGATAAATAAATCACGATATTAATCCCGAGTTTCCCCAGTTTTTTAATATAAAGCAACAAGTTATAGTTTTACTCAAGCCGTGCAGCATTGGACGGTAAAACATTTCTTAACTTTGAATTGGTGGCAATAATGAAAACCGAAATAAAAAAAACCGTCTGCATCATCCGCCTACGCGAAACCATTGAAAAAACCGGTTTAAGCCGTAGCACCATTTACAACCTGATTAATGCAGGATCGTTTGTACCCAAGATTCAAATTTCTACCCGTGCCATTGGCTTTTTGGAGTCTGAAATAGATGAATGGATTGCTGGCAGAATTGCAGCTTCAAAGGCAGGTGCAGCATGAGGAACACCGCGTCGGAGAAACGCGGCTATTCACGCTTACAACTCAATTATAACACTCGTCGCCAACTTAAAAACGCTTTCATCTCAATTTATATATATAGCTTACCAGGTGTATTCCTGCTTAACTTTCTGGCGGGGGCTTGTTATGGACGCTAATAGTGTCATAGATGTTGTGGCGGAGTTTAGCGAAAATAGCGAAAACCAAGAAACATATTCACAATCAATAGCTTACATGGTCACAGATGAGTCACAACTAGATCACAATGTGATCCAGACTGGCAGCGAATTAATCAACTATGACGAAATACCCGATTTTGGGGAATCAGAGGGCAGCACCGAAAAGACCGGAAAGAATGACAAGGATCAGGAGTCCATTCTAGCCGGGGCTATTGCTGGCGACCTTGTGGATCGTCTTTGTTATGACCAAGTAGTAAATGAATGGCTGTCGCAGTCTGGCGGCTTATGGTCTGCAATAGGCGAAAAAACCGCGCTTAAAATGATCAAGGGCGAATTGAAGCACCGATGTCCCAAAGGCTTTACTATTGCAAAGCTTAATAACATGAAGTCGTTTTTACAAATTGACTTGCTGGCTGATGAATGGTCTAGTCATCCTCACTTGCTACCTATGGCGAATGGGATTTTAAACACCCTAACCATGGAATTATTTGATTATGACTACCAGCACCGGTTTAATTGGCAGTTGCCTTATGCTTATGATCCTGATGCCAAGCTGAATATTATTCGGTCTTGGTTATGGGATGCCAGCGGCCAAGATTTAGAATCAATCAACATTATCCGTGCGTTTTTCAAAATGGCATTGATTGGCGGTGAGGTACAAAAGTTTCTCGAATTGGTAGGTGCTGGCGGTACGGGCAAATCAACGCTGGTGCGCT
>CANNLO010000407.1 GCA_947505055.1 Methylococcaceae bacterium
CGGTTTACATCAGTAATCTCTAACTCGCCTCGTGGAGAAGGTTTAAGATTTTTAGCAATCTCAACTACTTGGTTATCATAAAAATACAGGCCCGTGACGGCGTAACGTGATTTTGGATTTTGGGGTTTTTCTTCTAGGCTAATAGCCTGGCCATTTGCATCAAACTCCACGACACCGTAACGCTCTGGGTCACTCACCGGGTAAGCAAATACCGTGGCACCGCGAGTCATTTTTGCAGCAGCTTGTGTTTTACGCCCAAGCTCATGACCATAGAAAATATTGTCACCTAACACCAATGCACAATTGTCATTTCCAATAAAGTCTTCGCCGATAATAAAAGCTTGAGCCAAACCATCGGGCGAGGGTTGCACAGCATATTGAATATCCATGCCCCACAAACTGCCATCGCTTAACAATTGCTTGAAGCGTGGCGTGTCTTCTGGGGTGGAAATAACCAACACTTCACGAATACCCGCCAACATCAAGGTTGTGAGTGGGTAGTAAATCATCGGCTTATCGTAAACAGGCAGCAACTGCTTAGAGACCACCTGAGTGACAGGATACAAACGTGTGCAAGAACCGCCGGCTAAGATAATACCTTTCATGCTAATTCTTCAATGCCTAATGTATCATTGTAAAAAATAATTAACTGGCTATTTTTTCTAAAATACTGCTAGTACTGCGCCCTGCAACCAAATCGATGATAGCGACTTTTCCACCCCATGATTTCACTTCCACCCCGCCTACCACTTGGGCTTCGGTGTAATCGCCACCCTTGGCGATGATGTCTGGCTTAATGGCGTTAATGAGATTTAATGGGGTGTCTTCATCAAATAAAATCACAGCATCGACCGCGGCTAAAGCGGCAAGCACTCGAGCGCGATCTTGTTCATGGATGACTGGCCGGCTGGGTCCTTTTAGGGCGCACACTGACCGGTCGGTGTTCAAGCCTAAAATCAGTTTATCGCCAGTTTTTTTGGCGGCTTCTAGATAAGCGACATGACCGGCATGCAGTAAATCAAAGCATCCATTAGTGAAAACTATTTTTTGATTTGCTGATTGCCATTCTCTAACTCTCAAGCTCAGCCCAGCTATGTCGGTTATTTTATCCGCTTGTTCACTTGTATTTTTAAAAGTTAGCTCATGCAACAATTCATTAAGCTGTATCGGCACAGTGCCAATTTTACCCACTACGATGCCAGCAGCAATATTAGCAAGAATCAGCGCATCTAATGGAGTAAGGCCGTGAATAAGGCCTGCCGCCAAAGTGGCAATCACAGTATCACCGGCACCTGAGACATCAAACACTTCTTTAGCTGTTGCCGTAACATGGTGTTCATTATTTTTGTCTAAAAGTGTAAGGCCTTCATCCCCGCGAGTAATCGCCAAGAAATCAAGCCCTAAATCGTCTTTGAGTCTTTTTGCAGACGATAACAAAGCAGATGTGTCATTCACGCTCACACCACAAGCTTCAGCTGTTTCTTTCTTGTTCGGCGTAAGCGCGGTTACTCCTTTGTATTTGCTGTAGTCTTGACCTTTCGGGTCAGCGATTACAGCTATATTAGCTTCTTTACAGGCAGCAATAATATACTGGCAAACTTCCTCACTCAAAACCCCTTTTGCATAATCCGACAAAATCACAATAGATGGTTTTTCTTGAATTGCACGTGCAATCAATACATGGAGTTCAGCATTTTCAGCAAAGCTAAATTTAGCTTGGCTTTCTTGGTCGATTCGTACAATTTGCTGGCGCGAACTCATAACACGTGTTTTGGTGATAGTTGGGCGTTCTGATGAATGGATCAACGCTTCATACTTAATACCAAGCTGCTTAATCAATGTAAGCAATATTGCTGCTTCTGCATCCATGCCAACACAGCCAGCAATACTTGTAGCGATACCAAGTTTGGCGAGATTAGCAGCTACATTAGCTGCGCCGCCAGCTCTGTCATTTTGTTGTTTTAGCATCACCACTGGAACAGGGGCTTCAGGTGATATGCGCTGCACATCCCCAATTAAATATCGGTCTAACATTAGGTCGCCAATGACCAGCACCCATTTGTCAGACTCATTAAATAGCTTAACAGTGTTTATGAGGCTTTGGTTCATAGTTTTTATTCGGCTTCCAGCAAGTCACACAAGCAATGTCCCACAAAAATATGGGCTTCTTGAATACGAGGCGTATCGTTGGAAGGCATGACTAAGTTGATTTTACATAACTCGTTGAGATTACCGCCTGAGCCTCCTGTGAAGCCGATAGTAATTGCGCCTATTTTGTTTGCCTCCTCAATTGCTGCGACAACGTTTTTACTGTTGCCAGAAGTTGTAATTCCAATCACCACATCTTCAGGGCGGCATAGCGCCTCAATTTGGCGGGCAAATATGTAATCATATCCATAGTCATTACCAACAGACGTTATTATAGATGTGTCTGTAGTCAGTGCAATCGCCGCTAATCCTCGACGCTCTTTTTTAAAGCGACCGACGATTTCAGCTGCAATATGTTGGCTATCCGCCGCACTACCACCATTACCCATGAGTAAGATTTTACCGCCACGATTTAAGCAGGCTTTGAGTTCTTCAGCTACATGGCTGATTTGCGGTATTAAATCGCTTAATTTAGCAAACATAGCTTGATGTTCGACAATTGCTTTTTGTAAGTTTTCTGATTGAGTCATAAATATGTGTTTTTTTGGCAATAAGTGTCTGTTTGAATGAGCTGGTTTTGCATTAAATGCATAAATTAAAATGTAATTCTATGCTTTAATTGTCTTAGGTATTCAGCAGCTTCTGGCGTATTTTCTTCTGGGGCCCAAATTGCATATTCTTTAGCTTTCTCTGGATTAAACGGGCCTGATTTTGCTTCAAACAATATAGACCCTGGCACTTCTGCAATGACCGTATGCCAAACACCTGCAGGCAAATTAATGCCTACCCCAATAGTTTGTTGTGACTCAGCAGTTTGGGCGCCGAAGCGAATAACTTGCTGCACTTGACCAATATCATCAAATACCACCAAAGCCATTCGTCCTCTCACGGCTATTAAACACTCATCCTTAGGATCAATCGAGTGACGGTGAGGCCTGATGTAACTATCAATACCTATGGCATTAAATAAACGCTGACATGGATCATTATAATGTTGGTGTATATTTTTATGCTGGCGTTGGCGGCTTGATTGTTTAGCCGACTGCGTTAGCAGATTTAAAAAGCCTGAAGAGAAGTTTTCAATATCCATAAAGCCTAGCGAATAGCCTCTTGCATCAGTCTTAAGAAGCTAGAGCAGATAAAATCTGCTTCACTGCCACTTCTGGTGAAAATAGTTTTGCTGATAGCGCTTTACATCGTTCTGACACAGCCCAATTTATTTTACCAGTGGTTGTGACATCACTCAGCAAATCAATTGCTAATCGCTGTAAAGTATCCACTGAATGATCGTTACAAACTCGCCCTACCTTCTCACTAAGAATCATTTCTTCCAAATCATTTCCGGGATTAATGCTTGCCAACACAGGTAAACCTGCTTGCATATAAGATAAAAACTTGCCGGGGATATTGTGGGTTTTGTGACGTGTGTCTAAGGCAACAATACCAATGTGACATTGTGCGTATAGACCGGGTATTTCAGTAGGATCTATCTCATCAAAAAATATTACATTATCCAAACCACGAGCCTTAGCGTCCTCTCGCAAACGTTGCACATCGCTACCGCGGCCTACAAGTAAAAACCCAATATCAGCTCTATTAAGTAAACGCTCAGCTAAATCGATTAATACATTCATGCCTTGCGCCACACCCATATTACCGGCATAAACAAAAATTGTTCTTCCTGCAAGGACTGTACTAGCCACAGAAATACTACACCCCATCTTCGGAGCATCCGTTAACCAGTTCTGTAGCACTTCGATGTGGCAATCTTTTCTATCTCTAAAGTAAATTTCATTACCTTGTGCTTGTATGCCAATCACATCGGCAACTGAATACTGGTAATTAGCAATCATTTTAAAAAATCGGTAAGCTAACCCACGACTCATCAAACCCATGTCTACGGCCCACTCTGGAAATATGTCACGAATAATTAAATACGCCTTGCATTCGCTCATTTTCTTTAGCGAGCTGGCAATCGGACCAAAAAAAATGCTGGGCGAATACCACACTACTCCACTCCAACGCTGCTTTGCTAGCGGGCTTTTACGCAAATTATGAAGCATGGCAAACGGCATCAAAAATTCGTTTATGGTGCGACGCACGTAATTAATGTCTTTGGTTTTTGGTGCTCGCAAGCGCAACACCTGCACACCGTTAAAATCTTCAATTAGCCACGGCGTGCTTAAGTCAGATGAAGGCAACATTACCGTTAGCGAATGTCCTTGTCGAACAAACTCACATGCCAAATCTCGCAATTGCACAGCACCTGAAGTACGAAATGGGGGGAACGTATCCGCTATTAATGCTATTCTCACAGTCAACTTACTTTGACCACACCGTTCGATTCACATA
>CANNLO010000408.1 GCA_947505055.1 Methylococcaceae bacterium
ATCATGGTGAATCACCAGCTTGTTGCCATAACTGCGAACATCCACTTCAATCCCATACTTTTCGGGGGTAGAAATTAGTTCGTTAAGCGTGTTGCGGCGATGAGCAATGAGTTTCATGCTTTAAGTGACCTTCTTAATTTAAGACTAAAATCCACTGTTCGGCGAATAAATTTCAGCTTCGCCGCCCAATTAACATTCCAGTGTGAAACGCCATGAGCACGTTCACCAAATAACACTGGGAAACGATATACTTCAAAGCCAGCTATTCGTGCTTGGTAGTAAGCAAATAAATCTAATGAAAAATCATGTGGTGGTTCATGCCAAGTTTCAAAAATTTTGCGTGAGAACATTGTCGGCTGAGCATTAATGTCCCATAAAGGTTTTGCAAGTAATAGGGTTTCAAAAAAACTCATACCCATGGTGAAGGCAACATCAGCGAGTGGACGTCCATAACGACGGCCTTTAACAAAACAATCTATTCCATGCTTTTCAAACAGTTCAAGCCCTCGCAACACATCTTGTGGATCAGTCTGCATATCGGCATGTGTCCACGCCAAAATATCACCTGTTGCGACTTTTAAACCGGTCAAAATTCCAAAACCATAACCCTGATTTTGCTCAACGCGCACACTTCGGCAACCCGGATATGAAGGGAGCAAAGCTTGTAATACAGAAGGGCTATCGTCAGTCGAGCCATTATCCACCAGCACAACCTCAACACCTGGTTGTGAAACTATGCGAAGACAACGCTCAAGTAATAGAGGAAGATTTT
The DNA here is from genome assembly GCA_947505055.1 of Methylococcaceae bacterium. Next base: position 773 of record CANNLO010000408.1, read on the forward strand.
TTGCTTCGTTGTAACAAGGAATGATGAGCGAAAGTTTCAAGATATTACCCTGCATGATTCGCCTTAAAAACAAAAAATTTCATCCCCAAAAAATTAAGGGATGACGACAATCCTGTTGCCAGAACAAACGAAATAGGCACCGCCAGCATGGAAGTATTCATTGCAGCCAACGCAATGGAATTGCTTAACACATTAACGCCCAAGGTCGCTGCATACAAAATACCAAATCGCCACCAACTACCTGCAACAGATTCTGTTCGAGCAAAAGTCCAATGACGATTTGCATAATAGGCAAATATTGTACCTGTTAGAAAACCAACAGCTTTAGCTACATTAACCTGTAATAAACATCCCCAAATCAATCCGCGATAACTTATAAAATCGATTAATACGGTTAATGAACCAACAAACAGAAATATCACTAATTCGCGTTTCATGATTTTTGATTGCTTGGTACATCAGGGACAACTGCACAATATCGATCTTGAATCTCTTTCAACGCTTGCAGTGGAATACGACCATCCATTTCTAGGCGATAGGGATGCCCCGCCCATTTATGGAAACATGACTGCCAGTACTCGAAAGTACGCAGGTCATTTGGCGTGCCCCAAGAAAGAAAACTATCCACTTCAAACAAGTGGCATTTCAAACCCAATTCAATTGCATCGTTAATGCATGAATCAATGTAAAACTCACCATTGATCTGTCCATCCCTGGCAATCAAGCGTTCAACCACTTTGCGGAAATCACCAGCACGCCTAAAAGTGAAGGTGCCCAGCACTACAGGGTCAGTGGTCGGCGAGCTAAGTGGTGTTTTTACTGAAATGTGATGGATAAAACCATTACGGGCATCAATCCAGCCATACATTTGTGGGTGGCGAATAGCATTAGCATGTCCGCAAACTCCCCAGACAATGACATCAACTTCTTGATTTTGTGCGAGTGCATGAAAAGCTGAATAATCATACAGTGCACCATTGTCACAAGCCCCAAAAGTCACTGGTCCAGGTGCATTACCATTTTTTTTTACAAGTGCCTCCAAGCCAATCAAGGCAGTACACGCTTGACCTTCAGTAACTGCTGGGATGGTTTTAATTACTGCATTAGCATAGGTGTGTTGTAGTGTATCGGTGATCTCTTCGTACCCTGGCATATCACTTCGCAAGACAAAGGAATAATGTTGAGCCGGCGGCAAGTCATCGACGGCTTGTACAACCATCGGTTTGCCAGAAACATGAATAAGCGGCTTGGTAACCATGTAGCCTTCGTTAGCAAAACGCTGTCCAATTCCCGCCATCGGAATAATCACCGAGCCCGCCGCTAACGCAGCTGGTTGCGGTGGTGCAATCATGCGCCGAAACGCGGCTGACCAGCCGTTATATTCTTTGACATCATCCGGTGTGCCCCATTGCATAAAGTGCTGCAGGGGATAGACCGCAATATTTTTATTTGTTGCCAGTAAGTGCTTGTAGGCAAGGCTCACATAAAACTCACCCCCCACATTGATATCTTGTTCCATCGTGGTACGAAAAGCTTCACTCATAAGTTTGCCAGTGGCGAAATAATACGTGCCACTAGATGCGAACTCTTGCATGCGATTGTCTGTATAGGGTTGCTTTTCTTGTATATCCAGAACCCAACCATCTTGCTCACGCATATATGCGTAGTTGGTGCTGCCAAGTGTGTGCGGATGAAAACCTTTGTATGCCGGGATAGCCCCATCGCATTGGCTAGTAGCGATAAATTCTTTAAAATTATTCCAATCCCAGTAACAGGTAAAGTCACAATAATTCACGACGACTGGACGATTTGGATCAATTAAGTTCTCGACCTGACGAACGGCATGAATCGGGCCAAGCTTATGAGGTGGGATACCAACAATACGCCCAGATGGGCAATACTTTTGAATAATTTCTGCCATGCGGTAATGATGTTCGGTAAGATGCTCCTGATTGCAAATAAATATGAATTCTTGTTCGCCTGGGAACATGTCGATGACATGCGCAATAACCGGCTTACCATCAATTTCAATTAGAGGCTTCGGAACTTTGTAGTCAGCTCGACGAAAACGTTCACCGAAGCCGGACATAGGTATTATTATTTGCATAAGCGGTGATTTCGGTAATTTTATTTTCATTTCAAATTCGGCATTATTAAATTATTAATATTAGTTCAAGTGTTTATTTAAAATCAATTTGTTACTGACATGCCCCATAATCTACCATCACCCAACAACTGCTTAAAGCGTGGCGTATCTTCTGGCATAGAAATGATAACACCTCACGTATACCCGCAAGCATCGGCGTGGTGAGCGGGTGTAAATCATAGGATTGTCGAACATAGGCAACAGTTGCTTAGAAACCACCTGAGCGACTAGGTATAAACGTGTGCCAGAGCCCCACAGCTAGAATAATGCCTTTCATGCTAACTCTTCTCCGCAATCTGCATAATGTAATGAAATTATATTGATGAAAAATGTCATAAATTAGATATAGCCACTATGCCTTATAGTTTCTTAGCCCTCCAAGAAATTTAGATACCAAGGCATAGCTTCCGCAACACCATCGGGTAACCTGTGTGTAGGAACGTAGCCTAAAAGGCTTTTGCCCTTACTAATATCTGCAAGACTATGACGTACGTCACCAGAACGGAAATCGCGGTATACAGGTTGAACGGTAACGCTCACGCCACGAGTTACTAAATTATCACGAAGTAGGAAAAAAAGTGTATTTAGCGTAGTACGATCACCCACCGCTATGTTATAAACCTGATTCACGGGGGATACTGAAATCGCTTCCATCTGCCCTGAATCTGACACATTGCCCGCCACAACAGAAGATAATGCTAGATCGCTCACAGTAGCGGCAAGTAAATTTGCCTGTACAACATTAGCAACAAAACAAAAGTCTCGACTGGTCTCACCATCGCCATTAATATAAATTACCTGATTATTGATAAGCGCAGAAATCCATTTTGGGATAACCGCAGCATAAGCGCCATTAGGATCTTGGCGAGGACCAAAAACATTGAAATAACGCAAACCTATACTCTTAAAATCGTAAGCACGTGCAAAAACATCTGCATACAACTCATTCACGAGTTTGGTGACCGCATAGGGAGATAAAGGCTTACCAATTATATCTTCAACTTTCGGCAAGTCGGGGTGATCACCGTAGGTAGAACTACTGGCGGCATAGACGAATCGCCTAACCTGCGCATCACGAGCTGCCACAAGCATATTGAGAAAACCATCAATATTGCTCTGATTGGTTGTAATCGGATCTACGAGACTACGTGGCACAGAGCCTAATGCAGCTTGGTGAAGAACGTAATCTACGGGATACGTAGCTTGCTGCGTTGTGGCATCTGCACCAACTGGTAATGCCTGCACAAATGTCATGGCAGATTGACAGTCTTCTAAGTTACGTATATCACCTTCTAATAACTGAAAATTAGACCACTGTTGAATACTGACCAACGCTTGCACTTCATCTAAGTTGTGCTGATAGCCAGTAGAAAAGTTGTCAAGTCCAACCACACGCTGATTAAGCTTAAGCAGAGTTTCCAGCAGATTAGTGCCAATAAACCCTGCCACGCCAGTAATTAACCATGTATTAGCTTTATCCGCCAACTTAGTTTTCAGGATATCGTATGCACTCATTACAACCTCAAATCTGCTTCATCTGACAAAAGTACGTATTTCAGGTCATATAGTACATG
>CANNLO010000409.1 GCA_947505055.1 Methylococcaceae bacterium
GAAGTACATAAATGGTTTACCTTATCGGCAGAACAAGGTCATACCATTTCACAATCTAATCTTGCTATGTTGTACGAAGTACTTGTGGACTTAAGAAATACAGCAAGAGTGATTTGCAGGATTTGACGGGGAATATCTAACCTATTTTCTTTCCTTGCAGACATAAAAAAGCCCACATTGCATGGGCTCCATCTTGTGAGTCTCATTACATAAAGACGGCTGCCTAACTAAAGCGCAGTTTTAAGTGTATAGCGTTTATTATTGTTATTTTACCAGCATGAACTAGTCGCCCTCTCCTCATTACTTACTGAAACAATTAGGGCCATTTCAAAATAAGAACACTACGTAAGGGATGGGTAGAATAAATCAATAAAAAAAGATTGTCCAGTCATATTGCGACATTTTGTCGCACCCTAACAGTAACCACATTTAGATTAGGCTCTAGAGCATCTCTACACGTCTGTTCAGTTGTCAGTTAAGCCGCCAGCATTAAGAGATAGTACAAAATGGTAGAATACTTGAAATTATCACTGGTTCGCTACCTATACTATGAAAGTTATCCTTTCTGAAAAACCCTCCGTTGCGCGTGACATTGCCAAATGTTTAGGGATCAACCAAAAACGTGACGGCTACCAAATTGCCTGGGCATTTGGCCATCTAGTTGAATTAATAGAACCTGATGAATAGGATTACTATTCAAATGATTAACCTTCTCCACGTTTCACCTTAGCCTCATATTCGGCAATATCTACAAGCCCTTGTGATTCAGCGATAACTTTTTCTTCCGGTGTAATTGCATCTTGTACAATATCTAGGCGCTTCCATGTTGGTATTGGAGTTACCTTGCAAGGCTCAGGTACATACTTAGATTGATCAATTTTTTTGTATTTATGAATATAGCGTGGACAGTTAACCCAAATCTTAGTGACTTTGATCATGATCAAATACTTTGCTTCGGTGTACTCAGTCATTAGCTCATGCTCTCTTACCAGCTCAGCTGTGCCCTGTACTCGAACTCTATGCGGAGTTTCAAAGTCTATAAAGAGCATTCCTACCTTATGTTGTGCTTCAATGTTACCCACTGAATAAAACATTCCGTTCCCATCGAAACCAGGGAACACTAACGTACTCTCATCTAACACTTTTACGAATCCCGTTGGCCCACCTTTATAAGAAACTGTGGGCATACCATGAGTATCAACTGTTGATAGAAAGAACATATCCCGTGTACTAATAAACTTCTTTTCATCGTCTGATATTTTTTCATGTATCCAACCGTTATCTAATAATTCAGCTAACTTAGTAGTATTAAATTCTTCTTGTAATGCGCGATGTTCTGGTGAGTATAGTGATGACATAGCTGTCTCCTGGTTTGCATGAAGTTCATAAGTACGCTAATTACAATAATTGAGAGAACTTTATTCTTTAGTGTTTCTCTATATATTTTGTACAAAAAACCAGCGCTAGTTTACAGGCTCCATAACTCATACGTTGGTGCAAAGGTGTGATGGTTTGAGTTTATGAAGTCATGATACGACTCATGTTAAGAAAAAAAGCAGATTGCCTCATTTGTTAACTTAGGGAATCTTCACATGCTTTCAACTATAAGCAAACTTAAATCATTCCTGTTTAATATTCCTAAGAAGAATGCGCCGAACTTCTTCAATGGCAAGTGGATGTCCCTGAGCGGAATGTCCTGTCCGGACAATATATTCCGACTCAACATCATCGATGTGCGCACTAGTGTATTCAACCACACCATCATTGCCGGTCTTAATGTCTTGATTGGGCAATACCGCAACAATTGAATTTGCAGTAATACCTGGAGCCAACGGGAGATCAACCAATGCTTTCAAGATAGGGTTATCAGATGACATACTATCCGCACTCGTTGGTAATTTGTCATGAAAACTCGCAGGCAACTTAATCTGCCCCGACAATTCGTCAAACTTCTCGAAACCACCTTGTACTAAAGTGACAGGCATGGTAACTAAAGATCGGGTCATAGTACGAACCCAGTCTTTGCTTAAGAAACTACCTCGATGTGGGGTTGAAATGTAAATAACACGTTTCACAAAACGCAGGTGATTAAAGAAAAGAGCCTCCTTAAGAATAGACTTCATTTTAGGATTGGCATCAAGCGATTCAAACGGCTGGTCACTGATGGCTTCCCAAAGTTTATTTCCCGAATCAACAGCGGTTAAGTTGGTTAACAATCCTCCTTGACTGTGACCTATCACCACCATCTTATTCATCGCAGGTTCTTTATTCTGTGGATCAAACTGTTTGACCTTATCCGTCAGGGTGTCACGCAAATCCTCGGCAGACTTAAGAATAAGAGCGCTACTGGCGTACTCGTAGAACCAAAACTGATAATGACTGCGAATGAATGGATCATTGCGTAGCGTATTGACCATCTCTGCCCACCATACCGGACTGCTTCCTGTTCCGTGAACCATAACGACTGGAATAAGCCCGGGTTGATAGGGTTGATGAAGCAGGACGTGATTTTTAAACTGCTCATCATCAGATAAAAAGTTTTTCAGACCCTCGTTCCAAAGTTGAGCATCGTTTAATCGATAAGCAAGAGGCGCGGTAGTATCTGTTTCTAGGGGAATATGCTGACCATTAACTGTCACTTCGTTATTGTCATAAGCCGAATAAAGCTCTAATTTCGCGCTACCGCGGCCTTCTTCAAAGTCACTCAAATTGCCATTAATGCGCAAAAATGCAGTAATAGGTAATGTTCCACCATTAGGTTCTTCAGTGGATTTATGAGTTAAACCAATAATCGGTAAGCCCAGTCCCGGAGTGCTATTTCGTACTGTAAGGCCATAGACATCGAAGTCATCAGCGGGGTAGAAGGCTTCAAACGCATTCATATTCCATCTAAAATTCTTCGTTGCCAGCGAAATAGCTAGTGATCCGCTCGCAAGTCTTCGTTGACCTGCGACAAGCTTGAGACTGTCATCGTTAGCTTGCTGAAAACTTAGCCCCAATGCTCGGTTGTAAATTTCGCAGGCTTCCCTAAACCGGTTATCGTAAGGACTGGGAGATGGTTCTTTACTGTCACCGAGCAAATATAAATAGGCATAAACAGCTGATTGCAGGTAAACATCTCTCGCACTCTGGCCTAGGAAGCTCTCTGAGCTATCTTTAGGTAAAGATTCTCCATATGCGTAGCTTAATTCAGCCAATGCGAACAATAAATCTCGTCTCTCGTCTGTTAAGGCAATCTTGTGTAAATCGAGCAAAGCTTGCTGAGGATTTGAGTCGTATAGTTCCAGTAAATTGTGGCGATGCAATACGGCTTTGGCTTTGTTGCTCAGCGTACCCACTTGGGAAAGAGGAGTTGTTGTTGCAATTTGATAAGATTCTTCGGGTGTTACTTTGGTTATACCAATAGGAGGAGTACAGCCAGTTAGAAGGACAATTAACAACAAACCTATTTGATAAAACGAGAGGTGAGTGGTTTGAGTAGTTGTAAATGTAAATAAAGTAAGATGAGGCATTGTGGTCTTTTCGATTTTATTTTTAATTATCTTATTTTCAATATAACCAGGTCCGGTAAAATGAAAACACATATCGGGTTGTCGGTTATGATGGCTCCATGTAAAAGAGGGACGCATCGAGCTGATTTTCAATTGTTTATTTCAAGTTCTAAAAAACCATTGATTATTCTTTTTATCAGGCACTGTCTACTGTTATTTTAATTGGGCAGTTAATTATGTCAGCAATAATACTTTGTTTTTAGGGTTTATCGAAAGGAAAAACCCAGTTCTAGTCTTTTCCAGCCATTGCCGGTAATGTTAGATAAAAAAGAAGACAGGAATATCTCCGCAACACAAAACCGTAGGACATAAACAAATTCCCAATCAGATCAGAACCTTCAGGATGCATATTGACCGGTGTAATATCTGAATTTTCGACACGAGGATTTTAAGTCCTCGGCTCCAAAGAAAGCTCCGATACTTATTCATAAAGCATATTATTTCCGAACTGCAACTCGTCATGAATGTCCGGTTGAGAGAAGCCTAAATTCATATTCATATGGCTGGTTTGGGTCGTAATTTGCCCATTAAAAAAGGTTAGTGGCCACACTTTCTGCAACCACTGCCTTTGGTGCAGTTAAATTTCTGTTTTCTCTGAAATTTCTAGGGCGTCTTCAACTTCTATACCTAGATATCTAACCGTACTTTCAAGCTTGGTATGACCGAGCAATAACTGAACAGCACGTAAATTTTTTGTTCGCCGATATACCAACGTCGCTTTTGTCCGTCGCATGTTATGAGTTCAATAAGCAGCTGGATCAAGACCAATTGACTTGACCCAATACTCAACGATTCGAGCATATTGACGTGTAGAAAGATGCGGAGAATCGTGAATCCGACTTGGAAAAAGGTAGTCGTCTGATTTTAGTTTCGCTTGGCATATCCAACTTGCCAATGAATCTCTGGTTTGTTCCGTTATCTCAAATTGTACTGGC
>CANNLO010000410.1 GCA_947505055.1 Methylococcaceae bacterium
AAGCGCCAAAAACTCCACACGCATTGGAAACTGTTTTTACTGATCCGCTATGTGTCCAGCCTGCATCCTCATTACTAAAGGATATCAGCGCAATTAAAAAAAATAATGCGCCAGCAATGAAGCCAAGCAATGCCACTTCACGCAAGCCACGAAAGCTTTTTCTTTCCATTACAGCAACCATACTCAATAACTCAACAGATAAATTACCAATAAAACAGAATTATAGATTATTAATGGAATGTTTTACATTAATAATATCTACGTTAAATCCAGTTCACATATATGAACTTATCAGATGAGATTATCATTAAAAGTGTTTACGAAGCAGTCAATCATCTGCATAATTGAATTGCACCCTAATGACTCAGGTGATATATGTGTGTCATAAGTTTGCGGATTGAATTTATAAATATTCATAAACACCCTGTGAATCATTTTATAATCTGTTAATGAATGGCATTTTATTTTTCAGCTAAGTGTGTTTTTAGTCACTTTTCCCGTTATAAAGGATTTTATGAGTAATTCCAAACATTGCCGTCTTTTGATTCTCGGCTCTGGTCCAGCCGGATATACTGCAGCGATTTATGCCGCACGCGCCAACCTGAACCCAGTTATGATTACGGGCATGCAGCAAGGTGGTCAATTAACTACAACAACCGAAGTGGACAACTGGCCAGGAGATGTTGAGGGCTTACAGGGCCCCGCACTCATGGAAAGAATGCAAAAACACGCTGAGCGTTTTGATACCGAAATTATTTATGATCACATCAATACAACTGATTTATCGAGTCGTCCTTTTAAATTAACAGGGGATTCAGGAACTTATACTTGCGATGCCTTGATTATTGCAACCGGCGCTTCTGCCCGTTATTTGGGTCTGGATTCTGAAGAAGCCTTTAAAGGAAAAGGTGTTTCAGCTTGTGCTACCTGTGACGGTTTTTTCTATAGAAACAAGACTGTTGCCGTAATTGGTGGTGGTAATACTGCTGTTGAAGAGGCGCTTTACTTATCCAATATCGCGTCTAATGTCATCGTTGTGCATCGCCGCGATAAATTCCGCTCTGAAAAAATCCTTTCTAATAAGTTGATTGATAAATCTCAAAACGGTAATGTCAGCATTGAATGGAACTATGAGCTTGATGAGGTTTTGGGTGACAACATGGGTGTTACTGGTCTTAGAATCAAAAATACTAAAGATGGTTCAACCAAAGATCTAGAGGCTCATGGCGTCTTTATAGCCATTGGTCATACGCCTAACACTGGAATCTTTGATGGTCAGTTAGAAATGGATCATGGCTACATTAAAGTCAAAAGTGGTATAAACGGAAACGCTACTGCAACCAGTGTAGAAGGCGTTTTTGCGGCTGGCGATGTAATGGATTCTGTTTATAAACAGGCTATTACTTCTGCAGGGGCGGGCTGTATGGCGGCGCTGGATGCCGAAAAATTTCTTGATGAATTGGTTTAGTCATTGGCTTTTAATTGATGGCTAAGTCAGTGTTATGCAACTGACTGTTCTTGATCCAAATAATCCAGATCAAACTTTTCCTTCCGTAAAGCAAGCCCTCCGTGAACCGGATGGCTTGCTAGCCGTTGGTGGCTGTTTATCAAAAAAACGATTACTTACCGCTTATCGGCACGGTATTTTTCCTTGGTATAACCCTGGAGAGCCGATTTTATGGTGGTCACCAAATCCTCGTTTGGTTTTATTTCCTGAAAAACTCATTATTTCCGGTAGTTTAAGAAAAACTCTTCGTAAAAATATTTTTTCAGTGACCTTTGATCAAGCTTTTAATGATGTTATTGCTAGGTGTGCGGCTCCCCGAAAAGATACAGCAGGCACCTGGATAACACCGGAAATTTCTACTGCTTATAATGAATTATATCAGGCGGGCTATGCTCATTCGGTAGAAGTTTGGTTGGGAGATGAGCTGGTTGGGGGATTATATGGTGTAGCATTGGGGCTGGTTTTTTTTGGGGAGTCGATGTTTCATACCCGAACAGATGCCTCGAAAGTGGCATTTGCAAGCCTGGTTCAACAATTGGATGTTTGGGGCTTCCGAGTGGTTGATTGTCAAGTTCATACCCCGCATTTGGCAAGCTTTGGTGCCGAGCAAATTAACAGGGCTGATTTTATTAAGTTGCTCACTGAGTTTTGTAGCTGCCCCTCTGAGTCTACCTGGTAAGTTAAAATCAAATTTAATTCCTCTGCATGCGGTAAATTGCGAGACCTATATTAGTCTGCTGGGCAAAATATTTAAAAGCATTGAAATCATCTTCAGTTAAAAGTTGTCCACTAAATGCCCGGTCAGCATAAATTAAGCCAATTTGTATTTTATTTGAATAAATAGGCATCATGAAACATTCGTTTTTTCCAAGTATATTGATATCCATCAGGCTGTATAATTTTTCATTAACTACAGGCTTTGCCCAGAAAGCTTGTGTGCCCGACAATACTTGAAAAAAAAGATTAGGCGGATTTGTCACAATATTGAAAACCATCTTCTGCTCATAGAATTCTTTGCGCCACCCCAAGGATAGTCTTTCCGTTAGGGTTTGCTTGCCGGCCCCTAATAAACAAAAAATTGTCCTATCCATCCCGATGCCTCTATGGATGCCTTCTAGAACCGTCTCCAGTAACAGATTGATATTAATCTGCTCGCTAATTATTGAAGTTATATCCTGTGAAATCTGAAACTGCAGTTGCTTTTTATCAATAACCGCTGACGATTCGTCAGGTTCAATAAATTGATTTACATTTTTTTGTATCAGCAAAGCGGCATCAGCTGCTCCAAATTGGCGCGCAATAACAGAGGCAATTTCGGTATTATTATGAAGAGCTTCCATGATGGCTTGCTTGGATTGTCTGGTAAGATTTTCTATTTTTTTAACGCAATGGGTATATTTTTCTGAGCTTGCCCCCTCTTTTAGTGCCTCAGTAATTTCATAGCCTAATTCAACGAATCCTACCCTAGGATTTCTGCTTAACATGTTAGGTTTAATGGATTCTTCAATTAAGCCGCCCAACTTCCAGGCATTGCTTAAAGACAAGCCCAAGTCGGTTAATTTAAATCCAAGAACCTGTTTTTCAGCAGCTTCTCGGCTGCATCCATTATTTAAAAGAGACTTAATTCGTTCGCCTTGTTGTCCACAAAAGCACCAAAATGAGATGTTGCCAATATGATTCAATAATGTCGCAATAAAGACTTCTTCGGGAGATGAGTCGTTAGCTGCAATCGCTATGGCTTTTGCGTGCACAGCTGCATGAATAGCCTGGGCGATTTCTTCATTGGCTTGCTGTTTATTGGTCGAGGATAAAATGGATTCAAAAAAAGAACAAACCAGCGTTAACTCACGAATAACCTCTGAACCAATCATGATGATGGCTCGTGAAACCGTGACCATTTTCTGCCGTGAGGGATTATATTGAGGCGAATTGCTGATTTTTAATAATTTAACTGTCAGATTTGGATCTTGCAAAATAACTGATGCCAGTTCCATGGCTCCCTTTTTGTCATCACTCAAGACATCATGAATTCTTAGTGCCGTATTGGAGAATATCGGCATGTCTTCATTGCAGAGCACATTCGTCCATTCACTAAGCGTATGAGGGTCCGAGGTGATTTTAGGAGAGGTGGCTTGCAGAATCATTGGTGTTGTAAAAAATTTCTCAGAAAATCTTTCCAGGTAACGATGCCAACTATAACTTTATTATCATCGACGACAGGTAAGCAGGAAATATCAGCATCCAGCATTCTTTTGATGGCTATATTGCAATCCGTTGTAGGAGTTACCGTATCGGTCTGGCGTGACATGATCTGGTGAGCACGTTTTTTTAAAGTTTCAATGTCCCTGGCTGTTTCGGAGGCCGTGTGTATATAAGGGCTTAAAGCACTTAATAAATCACGATCTGAAATAACGCCGACAATGGTATTGTCGGTTTCATCCTCAACTAATAAATGATGAAAATAAACGTGGTCAAAGATTTCCTTAATCACTAAGAGGTCAGTATCCATGTTAACGGTAACAGGATTAATGGTCATAATGTCTCGGATTATCATAATATTAAGCCCTGCTTTGTTTTGTTGGGTTTTTTAGGCGACTAAAGTGTTCTAGAATAGTCTTCTGTTGAGATTCATCAAGTTAAATAAGATTATATTTATGTCGCAGGATTATCAAGATGGTTGTTGATATAGGCTTGATTAAAGAATAGCCTGGTCTCACTAAAGTTTTTCAGAGACCTGCTGGTTTATAAATATGCATTGTCAAGAACCTTCTTTCGGGCCAACCATACCCGAATCAATGCAATTTATATTATACCTAAATCCTGCAAGCCCTAAAAACCAGGCGTCAATCCCTGCCTTTTTAAGCTCAAATTTTATTTTTTAAATCCGCCGCTGCGGTTTTGCCCATGCATTTATGGCATTTGGTCCTCTCCACATTCGAAATTACAATAAATTACGCCAAT
>CANNLO010000411.1 GCA_947505055.1 Methylococcaceae bacterium
AGGCGAACTGATGGTGGCTTATAGATGCCGCTGTATTGGTGCTGTCGCCATCGCAAAAAAACCATCCCAATGTAGGTCGTCATTAAAAAAAGTTGCAGTTCCATTATTAAGCTTTGGTCATGGCGACTAACTGGCATGAAGGGATGTTACTGTGGATACTAAATACCTGTATGTGATGGGCGCTGAATCTGGGGCGGGAAAAAGCACGGTATGTTTAGGCATTTTGGCGCAATTATTAACATCAGGATTTGCCGCCGATCGGTTGGCCTACATAAAACCAGTCACCCAGTGTATTGCAAAACAGCCGGTTGCGCTGTTTTGCAAACAAAGACACATCACTTACAGAGACCTGGGTAGTCTGGTTTTTAACAATGGTTTTAGCAAAGACTTCATCGATGGATTGACGCCAGAGTCAGACGCGTTGCTGGCAGAGGCGCTGGCGTCTATAGTCGCTATTGGCCAGGGCAAAGCGGCGGTCATTATCGACGGTGTCGGAGACCCTTCAGTGGGCAGCGTAGTCGGCGTTTCCAATGTCGATGTAGCATCAGCACTGGCTTGCAGCGTTATTTTTGTCGGCAAGCCCGGTATTGGCAGAGCTATAGACAACACGGTGCTGTGTGTATCCTTTATGCAACACAAGGGCATAAGTGATATTGGCATTATCTACAATAAAATTCCGCAGGCGGCTATGACCGAGATAAAAATACATCTGACCAAAAGATTGCCGGAATTATTGCCCGAGGTGACTTTGCTCGGTTTCATCGGCAATGTTGATGTCAGCGCAGACATCGCGCACGGCTTCGATGCTTTTATAGACCGAAAAACACTGTTATTTGACTGGCTTAAGTTGGCTATTCCCAGTTAGAGGAGTGGCTCAAGATGAACAAGAGCGTAGCACGAAAATCTCAACAACAGGCCTATAGGCTGGGCATTATCCTCGGCCTGCTCGGTCTGGGTGTGTTATTGTTACCCGCCTATGACCACCAGCACGCCCATGGCCCCATGAATAGCGGTCACGACACACTTAAATGCGTGTCCTGTCATCAAGACGCGCCGGGCGGTTTACGCCAACAAATTCAGGCTAATCTGCGCTATGCCTTTGGTCAACGCGAACGCTTGGCGGATTTTGGCTATCAAGCCGTGACTAATGAAAACTGCCTTGGTTGTCACGAACGTCCTAATGATCGACATCCGGTCTATCGTTTTCTTGAGCCGCGCTTTCTCAAAGCTAGAGAAACCTTACGTCCTCAGCTTTGCGTCTCTTGCCATACCGAACATAAGGGAAAACGGGTCACACGCGCGGAGATAGGTTATTGCGTGAACTGTCACAAGCTTACCAAACTCAGAAAAGATCCTCTGGATGTACCGCATGATCGACTGATTGCGCTTAATCTTTGGGACAGTTGTCTTGGGTGTCACGATTTTCACGGCAATCACATCATGAAAACAAAGAAGACGGTCGAGAAGATCATTCCTGCTGAAAAAGTTCATGCTTATTTTCAATGTGGTGCATCGCCTTACGGAGACGATCGTTACTACATGGCTAAAAAGGAGGTCAATCATGACTAGCAAAAGCTTCTGGATTACACTGTTTTCCCTGGGCTGCCTGGGTATTTATCTATTCGTCAGTGCACCTCCTCCGCTGGATGATCAAAAAGCCCAACAGGCCACCATTCCTGTGGAACAGATGTTCACTTTACTGCAAGCGGAGAACGCAGCCGCGCGGCTAATATGGACAAAAGAAATCGTCGGTGAAGGTAAAAAAGTCAATCTGAAATTTGATGAACACTGGCGCGATGCCGACTTGGAAGCCGGGCCATTGCCCGCGCTATTTCTACGCGAGACCGCAAAAAGCCTGGGGAAAAGCCCGGTGCGGCTCAGTCTGTTTTTGGGATCGGATTACCCGATCAGCCCCGACAACCGTTTCGAAGGCTTGCAACAGGAAAAATTTCAGGTTCTGCGTCAAACCCAGCAGGCGCAATTTTTTTATGTGCCGGATACACATCTGCATACCGCCATGTTCGCTGACATTGCCGTGGCCGCACCCTGTATCGAGTGCCACAACAAACACGAGCAATCGCCTAAACAGGATTGGCAGCTGAATAACGTAATGGGGGCTGCGACCTGGATGTATCCGGCTTCAACCGTTACCCTGGAAGACATGCTTAAAGCGATCACGGTCTTGCATCAAGGAATCCAGAATGCTTATGAGGCGTATCTGGAAAAAGTCAAAACCTTTGCACAACCGCCCGTCATCGGTGAACACTGGCCACGCGACGGCTATTATCTACCCAGTCCGGGCGTATTCATGCAGACGTTTTTACAAACTACGGCTCCGCATACCCTTTCTGTTTTGGGCGCACTGAGCAACACCCGGCAGAACAACCCGTTAAAGGCATCCGGTCATGATACTGTTGAATGAATTCATTACGTCACGGTGGCCAAAAAAACAAAGCCCAACCACGGGTAGCCCTGAAAACAAACCGGCAAAATCAGCGTTCGGTAAAGGTTATTTTTGTCTGGGACTGCTGTTATTAACGGCTTTCGGCCTACAAGAATTCGGCAATCTCAGCTGGCCCTGGATGGCGAAATTGCAAGCTGATGATGTCTACAAGCAGTTTTCAGGCTTCGTGATGGTAGGCTATCTGGCCCTCCAATGGCGCTGCTCACTGCT
The DNA here is from genome assembly GCA_947505055.1 of Methylococcaceae bacterium. Next base: position 2,675 of record CANNLO010000411.1, read on the forward strand.
CCGCAACCAGGGCTTGATGCAAAAAGCGGCCAAACTGCTTAATCAGCATAAATTGCTGGGTGCATCAGCGCCGGTGTTCTTTTATGCCCATGCACAGCACCTGGGCTACGCTTATTTGCAAGCCTTGAGCCTGGTTTATTTCGCTATTTTTCTCACCGGGCTTTGCAATGTCGAAATCACCGGTATTCGCAAACTGGGTTTTCGAAAGATCTGGATTACCGTGCATGTCGGACTGGCGACAAGCCTGATTTTTCTGCTGGGTTACCATATTTTCATCAGCTACGCCTATCAATGATTACCGGATAATATTAACTTCAAACAACTTTTATCTGACAACAGACCCTCCTTCAATGTGCAAGCTCCGTTGCTTCGACTACCCAACCTCTTCAGTAGCTTCAGCAGTAACTTCTTCAACTGCAATATCTTCGACCACAACTTCTTCAGGTGCTGCGAGTGTTACTTCGGTTACTTCTTGGGTGGTGTTTTCTTTAGTCATGATTATGCCCTTTTAAAAAAATAGCTATTCACGACAGTTATTTTGGATATGGCATTGGGTGTGGATTTCATCTACTTACTCTCAAAAAAATCTAGTTTGAGAGCTTTACTGATTTTACAACTTTTTGCTGTATATTTTGATAGCTGTCCGTTCTGTACTGTTAAATTACCGGCAAATTGTGTGCTTAATTTTGATGGCTTGCAATAGGTTTTAGCTATTTATTTTACGTACAAATTCTGTTTTGCCAGTTTGCTGGTGATTGGTTTCAACCTGAAATACGCAGTGCTTTTTTGAGAGTAATTCACTACTTCTCACTAGCTGGATGAAGTTAATCATATAACCATCTATTTAACATGATTTAATTGTGTGTTTATCTGCATTTTTTTGGTTGAGAACCGCTTAGAATAGACCTGTTGGTTGTTAAAACAAATAACCATAAGATTTTAATTTGGGAATAAGAAGAAAGAAAATGGCTGGTGTCTGGGAAGTTGGTAATCACGTAAAGGTTCAGGGTATGAGCAGCGATTTTAAAATATTGTCTTATGCCTTCATTTTTGGTGGCTGCGTAGAAATGATACTTGAGTCAACAGAGGGTGGACGATATTTTCTAAAGCGTAGAAAGTCTGAAATATATGGCATCGAAGACGAGTATGCTTTTGCCGACAGATAATTAGCAACATAAAATCTGAAAGTTATTGGCTCTTACCGATTTTACGGAGTGACGACTCCATGCAGTGTTAGGTATAGCCCAATAACCGCCTATCGACCAAGGCGTATAGAGACGCAAGTATCCCTGTCGTTGGTTGATGTTAGCTTTTAAACTGTTAAAATCAGAACTCTCCCAATTTAAACTAAATTTTCTGTGAATTCTGATCCAAAATTATCGTCTGATTTGAAGCATGGAGATTATCTGTGGATTGCTGAGTCTGCCTATTACAAAGCCTTAGCAAGAGACTTTGTAACTGGACATGACCAGGAAGACTGGCTTGAAGCCAAAATCGATTACGAGAATATTGTACTGCCGAAAAGACAAAAGAATGGTTTGGTGTGCTTAGTATCCGATAATTTTTTATAGAGAGCTGCTTTGCAGAACCGGTCCAGATCGTTTTTGAACGCCTCAATCCGACCCCTATGCATAGAGCGCAACTATGAATAGAAGCGATTTATCTCGACGATCACCCCACGTATCATCAGCAATTTCCACTAGAGCGCTATTCATAGTTTTAATGCTTGAAAATGAAATGCCTCAATTCATTACCAGCTGAATGATAA
>CANNLO010000412.1 GCA_947505055.1 Methylococcaceae bacterium
GTATCACGAGACATTTTGCCACTTCAAGGGAGCCATTGACGACTGCCTTGATAAGGTGAAATCTGAGTTTAAGGAGCAAGTAAAATCGCTTTTAAATCCAAAATTCCAGCTATTTGATAAATCTGCAGTCGTGACCGTGTGAGGTATACTTATTGTTAGCAGACCTCGATTTCACTATTCTAGTCTTAACATTGCCAAATCGTTTTTTAGCTAAAGATTAACTTGAAAATAGCTTCCCGATTTGCGAATGCCCAGCGCCAAAGGATTTAATTCTATATCGGTGAAACAACTGATTAGCTTTGAACTCGATAAAGACCTTAGCAAGATGAACGCAAATGAAATTCGGCAACATCTACCGAAATTTTTACCAAGCCTTTATTACAATCCTCGTTTCTGCTCAAATTAAACAGTGCGCGAAGTACTATGGCCAACAGTTACTCACAATATCCTGTGGATAACTCTGTGGATTAAATGTTTTAATTGTTGCTTAACTACCTATTTTTATTAGCAATTGTAAGTTTGCACCAAAAACGAACAAAGAAATATAACAATAAATATCAATGAGTTAAAATAGCCAGCACTACTTTAAATGAAAAGACCAAAGCATCGCTAAGTCACTGATTATTACTGTGCACAAGTACTATTGAATCAACACTATTATGTGACTCTTCAACCCAAAGTACACACTCCTAAACAATATTATTATTCAGCATCATGATAGACATTCTGCACATCATCCAAATCATTTAACAACTCTAAAAACCTTTCAAACAATACCAAGTCATCACCGCTTACAACAGTAACACTTCTGGGTAAAAATTGAATTTCGTCCACATCAAAATCAATATCACCAAAAGAATCCGTCAAGGCCTGCTTGGCTTTAAAATAATCGGAGTGAGGAGTAAAAACAGTCAGCTTTCCCTCATCGCTTTCAATATCACTAACATCCACATCAGCCGTGAGTAATGCATCAAGCACCGTATCTTCATCATCATGTTTAAATGCCAAAATGGCGGCATGGTCAAACATGTGACTAACGGTACCTTGAGTACCAATTTTACATTTGGTTTTAGTGAAGCACTGACGCACATCGCCAAAGGTTCGATTAGGATTGTCGGTCAAACAGTCGACAATCACCATGCAACCACCAGGACCATAGCCTTCATAACGAGCCGGTGCAAAATCCTCACCGCCACCGCCCTTGGCTTTGTCGACCGCTTTTTCAATTACGTGAGTTGGAACCTGGTCTTTCTTGGCCCGTTCAATCAAGCCTCTTAAAGCTAAATTACCATCCGGATCGACGCCTCCCGCTTTTGCGCATACATATATTTCACGGCCATATTTGCTATACACCTTCGCCTTGGCATCAGACGTTTTCGCCATGGAATCTTTTCGGTTTTGATACGCTCTACCCATTTTGCAGCTGCTCCATTAACAATGAAAATAGGCGGATTTTACAGATAAGTCATTGCCTAGGGAAACTTTTAGTCACTGAATCAAAGTCCCTCTGTTACTGATCAGCAAAATGCCGACCCCATCATCTCTTAATAATTTTTTTAAATAACATGGAATAATAACCAACATCGCGATACTCTTTATCAACCTTAAACTGATGAACTAGACATTATGGCGCAATACATATACTCAATGAACAGGGTCGGAAAGATTGTCCCGCCCAAAAAATACATCCTGAAGGACATCTCACTGTCTTTTTTTCCCGGCGCAAAGATTGGCGTACTGGGTTTAAACGGCTCAGGTAAATCTACGCTACTGCGAATCATGGCAGGCATCGATAAGGAAATCGAAGGAGAGGCTATCCCGTTAAAAGGCATTAACATTGGTTATCTGCCACAAGAGCCGCAACTTGATCCCACTAAAACCGTGCGCGGTAATGTTGAAGAAGCAGTCGCAGAAATAAAGTCAACGCTCGAACAACTCGATGCCGTTTATGCTGCTTATGCGCTGCCCGATGCCGATTTTGATAAATTAGCTGCTGATCAGGCTCGCCTGGAAGACGTTATCAATGCCTGTGACGGCCATAATTTAGAGCGCAAACTCGAAGTTGCTGCCGATGCCTTACGCTTGCCTGATTGGGATGCAGATGTCACAAAGCTTTCCGGCGGTGAAAAGCGCCGAGTAGCCTTGTGTAGGTTATTGCTGTCCAACCCCGACATGCTGTTACTCGACGAACCGACCAACCATTTAGACGCGGAATCAGTCGCCTGGCTGGAAAGATTCCTGCACGGTTATCCGGGAACCGTTGTCGCTGTAACCCATGACCGCTACTTTCTGGATAATGTGGCCGGCTGGATTCTTGAACTTGACAGAGGCTCCGGCATTCCGTGGGAAGGCAATTACTCCAGCTGGTTAGAGCAAAAAGGCAATCGTTTGCTGCAGGAAGAGAAACAGGAATCTTCCCGCCAAAAAGCCATGAAGGAAGAATTGGAATGGGTGCGTTCCAATCCCAAAGGTCGACATGCCAAAAGTAAGGCGCGTCTGGCCCGCTTTGACGAATTGTCGTCAGTCGACGTACAAAAACGCAATGAAACCCAAGAAATTTATATTCCACCCGGCCCTCGCTTGGGCGATGTAGTGATTGTGGCCGACAACATCAGCAAAGCCTTTGGCGACAAACTGTTAATCAACGATTTAAGCTTTAAACTGCCGCCCGGTGGCATCGTCGGCATTATCGGCCCTAACGGCGCGGGTAAAACCACGCTGTTCCGCATGATGGCCGGTATTGATCAACCCGATTCAGGAAAACTAACACTGGGGCAAACCGTCCAACTCGCTTACGTTGATCAGTTGCGTGATGACCTGGATCCAAAAAAGACCGTGTTTGATGAAATTACTGACGGCTTGGACATGATTACCGTCGGCAAATATGAAACACCTTCCCGTGCTTATGTCGGTCGTTTCAACTTTAAAGGCGCCGACCAGGGAAAACGCATCGGCGATTTATCCGGCGGTGAACGCAATCGTGTGCATTTAGCCAAACTGCTTAAAACCGGTGGTAATGTGCTGTTGCTCGATGAACCGACTAACGATCTGGACGTTGAAACGCTACGAGCTTTGGAAGAAGCACTACTGGCTTTCCCCGGTTGCGCGGTGGTTATTTCTCATGATCGCTGGTTTCTCGACAGAATCGCCACCCACATACTGGCGTTTGAAGGTGACAGTAATGTAGTTTGGTTTGAAGGAAACTATGAAGAATACGAAGCCGACCGTCATCGCCGCCTGGGTAGTGATGCGGATAATCCACATCGGTTGAAGTATAAGAAATTGACTGCTTAAACTGCTGTTTATAGTTGACCCGCTTGATTAACATCTATAAAAAACCGTTTCAAAGTTTCTTAGGACGGTTTTTATCTCAGCTTATAATGATGGTTTCGCGATAGAAAACTGCCATTGGAGTGTCCCAACATTGCGGATTGCCTAGCGGCAAATCCGCCTTGCAGTTTTACGAGTTATGAATTTGACAATCTGGTTCCGGGGCATTAATTTAACATGGTTAACTAAGAAGCTACGTTATGACTACCATCAGCTTTGATACCCATAAGTTTATACGAAAATTACGCGATGCCGGATTTGAAGAAAATCAAGCCGAAGCTGTCTCGGATGATTTCCAAGAGGCTCAGACTGAATCTTTGCCGGTTACTCGCGACTACTTGGATGCAAGATTATTTGAGCTGGAAAACATATTAGTAAAATGGGGTATCGGTCTGGCGCTGGGGCAGTTCACCATGATTGCAGCCTTGGTGAAGTTGTTGTGAGCACCAAAATTGTAGGGTAGATGGATTAAATGTCACAAAAATAATGCAATTTATGCAAAAGGGACGTTGAGGCCAAACGTCAAATAGGCGCAGGAACGATCATTCTTGCAATTTTAACCGCCGGTTTTTGGATTTTACTAACACCTGTTGCTCTACCCATTTTACAAAACGAAATACAATTTCCGACATGGAAACACGGCATCTTGGTTTTTACGTATCGCAAGTATATACTTTACCTCTACACCAATGAGGAGGTGAATTATGTTGCAAGGCTCTGTTTTTATAAATAACAAAACCCAAGCCGTCCGCTTACCGGCAGAAGTTCGGTTTGATATCAATGTGAAGCGGGTTTTCATTCGCGTGAAGGGCAATGAACGCATTTTATGTCCGGTTGAAAATAGCTGGGACAGCTTTTTTTTAAGTGACGAAACCGTCACAGAGGACTTTTTAACTGATAGAGCCCCGCAAACCGAGTCGGTGCGGGAGACGTTTTAATGCTGAAATATCTGCTTGACACTAACATTGTCATTTATGTCATTAAACGTCGTCCGCTTGAAGTTTTAAATACCTTTAATGAACATGCCGGGCAGCTGGCTATCTCTTCGATCACTTTGGCCGAGTTGCTTTATGGTGTTGAAAAAAGTAGCCGACCTGAGCATAACAGAC
>CANNLO010000413.1 GCA_947505055.1 Methylococcaceae bacterium
CATAAACTGAATAGTGCAAGACTGATAAGAAAATTTTCTTTCATGTAACAGGGAGTTGCGCAAGTAGCTTGTAACGATGGATGAACCTTAGATTCAATAAGGGATTATTGAACAATTGCTTGGGGATGCATAGAAAGGACAAGATTTTTCAAGGGTAATCTTGACCATTTGAAGCCAAATGACCGCCCCTCAAAACTTAGCGCTTTAAATCAATCCATTAATCATATTACCTTTACAGGCCTCTTAAAATATCTTTTTTAATATCCTCAAGATTTTCCAGCCCTACAGAAATTCTTACCAAGCCTTCTTTAATGCCGGCTGCAGCTCTGACTTCAGGCGTTAAACGACCATGCGTAGTCGTCGCCGGGTGAGTAATGGTGGTTTTTACATCACCCAAATTAGCTGTAATAGATAACATTTCAGTGGCATCAATCATCTTCCAGGCATGCTCTTTGCCACCCGCTAGTTCAAAACTGACGATACCACCAAAATGGCTTTGCTGACGGGCAGCCAAATCATGTTGAGCATGAGAAACTAGCCCAGGGTAATGCACCTTGGAAACACCCGGCTGCTGTTCCAGCCATAAGGCAAGTTCAAAAGCACTATCACAATGCGCTTTCATTCTGACCGCTAGCGTTTCAAGTCCGGACAAAAATACCCAGGCATTAAACGGGCTCATCGTTGCTCCGCCAGTGCGTAGATAGGGATAAATAGATTTCTCTATAACTTCATCACTGGCAACCACGGCGCCACCAACACAACGTCCCTGCCCGTCTATATATTTGGTTGCCGAATGAACAATAATATCCGCACCCAAATCTAGCGGCTTTTGCAACGCAGGTGTACAAAAACAATTATCAACGATCAGTAAGCAGTCGTGTTTGTGAGCAATATCGGCAAGCGCTGAAATATCGGCAATTTCAGTCAAAGGGTTAGAAGGTGTTTCCAGAAACAAAAAACGTGTATTTGGTTTAATTGCCGCTTCCCAAGCCGCAGTATCAATCAAATCGACAAAATCGGTTTCAACTCCAAACTTGCCAAAATAATTCTGAAACATCAATACTGTATTGCCAAACACCCCGCGAGAACATACAACATGATCCCCAGCCTTAAGCAAACCCATTCCAACCGCCATAATGGAGGCCATACCTGAGGCAAATGCCAGGCAACGTTCGCCACTTTCCATTAAGGCCAATCTTTCCTGAAAGGCATTAACCGTTGGGTTGGTAAAGCGTGAGTAAATATTGCCCGGTTTTTTTCCGGTGAAACGCAAAGCAGCGTCTTCGGCACTGGCAAACACATAACTGGAGGTGGCAAATATTGGAATGCTATGCTCATCTTCATGAGTACGTTTATGCCCAGCTCTTATCGCCTGCGTTTCAAGATTGTAGTCGTTCCAGTTAATGTCTTTCATGGCTTTGTTGATCGTGTTATATGTTGAAAAGATTAGACTAAGACAAAAGGCGAAAAAATCAAAACGGCCTACTTTAACATTTCGCCTCTAATCTTTTGTCTTAAACCTTAGTCCCCATTCTGCATTCCGATTATAAAATTCTCGGAATTCCTTTCACTTTGCGCATTATCGTTTCGCAAGGCTTCTGTGCGTTCGAGATAGGCGTCGTCAATATCCCCGGTAATATATTCTTTACTGAAACAGGACGTATCAAAATGGTCTATATCCAAATTACCTTTACGAACGGCATCAATGAGATCATTCAATTCCTGATAAATAACCTTATCGGCGCCTATTGCCTGACAAACCTCTTCTTCAGATCGGTCATGAGCAATCAATTCATGCGCAGCCGGCATATCAATCCCGTAAACATTCGGGTATCTAACCGGCGGTGCCGCTGACGCAAAATAGACTCTTTTTGCACCGGCATCGCGTGCCATCTGAATAATCTGCTCGGAAGTCGTGCCTCTGACAATAGAGTCATCAACTAGCAATACATTCTTACCTTCAAACTCAAGACTAATCGCGTTCAACTTTTGCTTAACCGATTTTTCCCTCATTTTCTGACCCGGCATGATAAATGTTCTGCCGATGTAGCGATTTTTTATAAAGCCTTCCCTGTACTTTACACCTAAAATATTGGCCATCTGCAAAGCCGCTGTGCGACTGGTATCGGGAATAGGAATAACCACGTCAATATCATGGTCCGGCCAGTCCCGAAGTACTTTTTTGGCCAATTTTTCGCCCATTCGCAAACGGGCTTTATAGACCGATATCCGATCTATAATCGAATCGGGCCGGGCAAAATAAACATATTCAAAAATACAGGGACAATGATCAACCTGCTCAGCACACTGTTTGCTATGCAATTCACCAGATGCTTCAATAAAAACCGCTTCGCCTGGCGCTATGTCTCTTATAAGGTCAAAACCCAGTACATCGAGCGCAACACTTTCTGAGGCAATCATGAATTCCGTGCCTTGTTCTGATTTTCGTGCACCATAAACAATCGGACGAATTCCATTAGGGTCTCTGAATCCTAAAATTCCGAAGCCAGCAATCATAATAACAACTGCATAAGCACCACGACAGCGGCGATGAACACCGGAAACCGCTTCAAAAACATCATCGACACTTAAATGCAATTTACCGAGACTTTGCAATTCATGAGCAAAAACATTCAACAAAACTTCTGAATCCGAATCGGTATTGATATGCCGTTGATCTTCGACGAACAAGGCTGTTTTTAATTCTTCGGTATTGGTCAAATTGCCGTTATGCGCAAGCGTCAAACCAAAAGGGGAGTTCACATAAAACGGTTGAGCTTCAGCAGAACTGGTGCAACCCGCGGTTGGATAACGAACATGAGCGATGCCCATATTACCTTTCAGTTTTAGCATCTGGGCATTAGTAAAAACATCCCGGGTTAAACCATTTTCCTTACGTAAATGTAATCGCCCCCTCTCACAAGTCACAATACCTGCGGCATCCTGACCTCTATGTTGCAGAACTGTGAGCGCATCATATAAATCCTGATTTACAGCCTGATGTGAAACGATTGCAGCAATACCACACATTATTTTTTAACCTGCCTTTTTGTAACGATTAACGAAAGAAACTAGCGATAACTGATATTTTTTGCCAAACCAAGCGAAAAATTATCCCGCAACCAAATTGCGAGCACTTGAAAAGGTGGAATTACTTTTGATTGCGCCCACCATGACTCTTTGGGCATTGGCGTTAAGCCTGCCAGGATGACAACAACGGTAACAAACACAATTCCGCGAAAGCTCCCCAAAACTATTCCGCCGAAGCGATCCATAAATGTAATTCTTTTGTTTTTTGTCAAAACACTGACCAGAAAACTTATTAATCCACCAAGACACAACGTAAGTACAAATAAGGTCAAAAAAGATAGTGCGAGTTTGCCAACTGGATGAGTGATGGCGGTTCCCAAAAAGACAGAAAACTTTTGACTGAAATTCAAACCCACCCAACTTGCCAACAACCAGATCAACAAAGAAAACGCTTCCTTGTCCAATCCCCGTCGCAACCCTGAAACAATGAAAACAAAAACAATCGCGATCAGGGTGAAATCTATCCAGATCAGGTCTTTATAAAACATTATTCAGAAATCAAAATAGCCTTTATGTTTTGTTTATCCAATCTAGATTTCATAGCTGACGCTTTCTTTTCATCAAGCTCGGGGCCAACTCTTAAACGGTAAGAAATACCTTTATCTGTTTGAACCGTATCCAGAGAAGCAGGTAAACCTTGTTCACGCAAGCTGTCCCAAAGAGACATGGCATTATCTTTTTTACTGAAACTGCCAACCTGAATATACCAACGAACTAGCTTGGCAGGTGCCTTGGGGGTAACCGCGACAGGTTTTTTTGCCTCTGCCACAGAAGCAGCGAGGCTTTTAGCAGCGCTCGGTTGTTTTGCCACCTCTACTTTTAGTCCTGAATCCTTGGTAACAACAGGTGCGGCAAGTTCCGGTTTTTTGACAATACCCGGTTTGATCAACGGTATTACTTTTATAGGCTTTGCCGCTTCATGAGCCAACGTTTCTATGTGACTCTCTCTGACTGGCACTTTGGATGTCCCATCCGCTAAAGAGTTAATCTGAACCGTATCTGTAATCTGTTTAGGATGACTTTTTGGAGCTATAGTTTCCGACTCATTGACTGGAGGCTCTTCAAAGCCTGGAGATTGAATCGACTGACCGGCTTCCGGTTCAGCCACTTCTTCTTCAGCACCTGAACTCTCAATCACTTCACCCGAATTTTCGGCAACTACAGGTTCTGACTCTGGCTGCTTGAATACCTCATCAGAATTTTCAGGTAACTTGGTAACAGTTTCTACTGGAGCAGGAACTTTTATTTCTGTGGTCATCCCTGCCGTTTCGACCGGATCATCGAATAGCATAGGGATAAAAATAGCA
>CANNLO010000414.1 GCA_947505055.1 Methylococcaceae bacterium
AAATTTGGTCAGAACAGATTCTCGAAGTTCTTGTCCGCGCCGAACGATTGATGAACCACTAATATTGGTATTTGCATCACGGTCAACCTGGGCCATAGCCCAATCAAGTATCGAATCATGATCTTGCCAGGTTACTGGATGAATCTTCCTTTCGAACGACCTTATCCGCAGTTGAGACTGTGCGAATTTTATTCCACGATTTATTAGATTCATCGTCTCATCTTTTCAATTGAGGATGTCTATGCAACTTAAATATAAGCGCAGTGACAACATAAAATAGTTTCTGCAAATACTGCTTAATTGGATTGACCCGTTTGCCGGCAATCACCTGATTGAATGAGGCGATATTCACGTCAATTTGATTCAAACTTTCAGGATCATTTTTAAATTCATTATCCTTGAGATACTGAAACAATCTCCTGCAATTATCAGTATGCGCAACAACATTCGAATTCCCTGTAGACTCGCGGTGTACTCTATAAAACAAAAGCTTTTTGTTTACGAGAAGCACATCGCTTTTGTTGGACAACATGATGTACAAATACCAGTCAATGCTATTCCCAATCTCTTCAGGAAGATGAATATCTTTCAGACTATTTACGTTCCAAGCAACACTAGAAATATTACAAATCGGCCCCTTTAAAAAGATATGCACCATGTCATTTTTAGAGCCGCAGAATTGCCGGGGCCACTTCAATCTGTTGTAGATATTGGAATGATCATCAATGTAGTAGAAAGGGGAACACACAAATGCGGGACTTGTCTCTCCATTCTTTTCTAGCGATTTCCTGTAGCAATGTATTAATTCGCTATGCGCAATATCGTCTCCCGCCAAGAAAATGACAAATTCCGTTTTCACCTGCTCCAATATCCAGAACAAATGCTCTTTATACCCAACAGGTGAGGGTGGCGAAATTATTTTATCTATATGCTCTTTATATGAATCTATTATTTTTATCGAACCATCAGCGCTGTGATTATCACTAACAATAAATACAAAATTTTTGTCGGCTTGACCAATCACAGAGCGGAGGCATGCACCTAAATACTTCTCATTATTTCGATTTGGAATGACAAGCGAAATATTATGCTTGGCCCTCTCGTTTCCTTCTGATTTTTTTTTACTTTGATTTAGCGCCATCGTGACTTCTTCATTTTTGGTTTATTTCACCTATGGAATGCTCATTTCCTGCAAGGCTTACACTTTTAAAACATCAGCTATTTTATTTTTTAATCCAATTTGTTTACTATTCAGTACTAGTATCGCCTCAAATAGCAAATGTAAAAATAGAAGCAAGCTCGCAAATCCAATCAAGTTTGACCAAGTTCTCACTTCAATTTGAAGGAATATCATAGTGCATGCAGCAACAAAAGGAATAACGTTCGGCTTGATCGAATACCTAACAATTTCTTCAAGAAATTTCAAAGCTCCTAATTCAAGTTGCCTGAGTACGATGCGAAACAAATACATCTGCGTTGGCATGGATGACAAAACAAACCCCATTACGACACCTGTCAATCCAAGCCATATTGAAAAATAGTATGAAAAAATAATCGCCAAAACAATTTCGATCAAACCCCAATAGACCCATTCCTCAAACTTTTTGCTCGCGAAAATCACAATTGCAAATTGTGCCATCGCAATGTAAATCATCATATAAATGACAATTATTATCAGAACTCCATCACCTGCATATTTGTCTGCGCCAACCCAAATCGCAACAAATGATTTATTTAATGCGAGTAGAACAATGCCCGAAAAAATTGCCCCCCTTGTTAACACTTTTGAGGCTTTTATAAACAACTGCGCCACTTTCTGTACATCACCTTTCTCTAATAAATTTGCCATTGATGGGAATAAAGCCTGAGCGAATTTTGCAGAAAAGGTTGGGCCCAATTGAGCAAAGCGGCTAGTCAACATATATTGAGAAAGTGACGCAGAGCCAACTAAATTGGTTATTGCAATTGAGATGTATTGAGTTCGAAATGTATATAACCAACGCAGAGCCTGGAAGTTAGTTGCGTAACCAAAAATTTCCGATTTCCCAACAAACTTAAAATTCTTAGTTTTTAGCTTGATATGTGGGTACCGTCGTCTAAGAATCATTGAAAATATTAGACCTTGAAGCGCCGTACTGATTAGCAGTGCTATTGGAAAAGCAATAATTCCATACCCTAGCTTTAATAGGAAGTACACGCCGATAATCGAAGCTATCGAAAAAATATTTATATACGCATTAACTAAAGAGTAATCATGCCTAGCGTATAGAATTGTAGGTAGCGCGTTGATAAATATTCCGCAAACCAAAGCTAATACCGCCAGTATAAATGTGAGTTGTGCGCTTTGTTGTAAGCTTATTTCTATATCTAATAAAGAAGCCAAAAGTACAAATAAAATGCTCGAAATTCCCGCCACAACCACTGCGGAAATCGTCTTTACTATTAGAATGGATGTTAGATAATCTGCATATTCTTCGGAATGAAATTTTTCATCGTTTGATGTAACCGTTGTTAAAAATTGATCTGTCGCCAAGTCAGCTAACGCAACCATTAACACAACGCTATTGATTGCTAGCCAAAGCCCATACTCACTTTTAGAAATAAAGGTGAGATAAAACGGAATCGCAATGAATCCAGCCAGCACCACAAGGATTGCCCCAAAATAATCCACAAAAATACCTTGCAGGATTGCCTTTTTCTTCATTCTATTCTTTCAGTTATATGTAGCATGAGAAGCACTGCAAAGGATTATTGCTGCTTCAGTCCTTCTACCAATTCAATCCTTGGCCGCCATCCTTCAATCCCACAACCTTGAGTCCATGGACTCATTACTTCCCGAAATCTGTATGGCCGTGCGCCCCAATTTACAGAAACATTTTTTTTGGTCATTTGGGCGTAAAGTTCAACAAGCGTATTCAGTGGCAGTGGATGACTTGATGAAACTGCATAACACTCATGCTCTGTGACTTTTCCAGTAAATAGCCGTTGTGCGGCAATCATATAGGCCTCGGTGACATCATCAACATGTACAATATCAATCAATTGTTCTCCTGCGGACATATTTAACGGCTCACAACTTATCGCTGCTTTATTTAGCAAATGAAATAACTTTGGGCGAGGATCAGCTGGTCCATAAGTATCAAATAGCTTTAATGTAATTACCTTGACTCCACAAGCCTGAATATAATATTCCAGAATAGCTTCAAATGCCTGTTTGGTAGCGGCATACAAGCAGACTGGATTGTAATCTTCGTTGTTGTAATGCTGCCACGAGGTGCCAGTATTAATAATGCTTGAAACTCCATTCACTCGCATTGCCTCAAGCAGTTGATTGCCAAACAGCACATTGCTTTGAATCAGAGATTCGACATCCTTGGCTTCGTGTTGCGCAAGAAATAGCGAAGCTAAGTGAAACACGACATCCGGTTTAGCTTGAGCAACCACTGCAATCATACTTTCCGTAGTCCCAGCATAAATATGATTGGTCATTTGGCCAAATTCCGGGGCATCTGGTAAATGCGACTTCTCTCGGCTGACGATGTGAACTTGCCAACCATCTTGCAGAAGGCGCCGCGCAAGATGACTTCCTACAAAACCCGTTGCACCCGTCACAAGCGCTACTCGCTGTTTCCCATTATTTAGTAAAAATTCACTCATAATTGGAATGGACTTTCAAATTGTGTGAATGTCGGAAAGCATCTGTCACGTGCTGACATAATCGGTTCATTCGTAGGCCATGCAATGCCTAGCGAATCCCACAATACCCCCATATCATGTTCGGGTGAATAAACAGTGCTGACTTTATAAACCATGACTGTATTTTCACTTAATGCGCGAAAACCATGTGCCATGCCTTTAGGAATATAGATACTATTAGCTTTTCCCGCACTCAACTCGAACACGGCATGTTGACCATAGCTCGGAGAACCGACTCGCAAATCAACTACCACATCCATTACTTCCCCTTGCACGCAATACACCATTTTGATGTGATCCATCGGCGGCCGTTGAAAGTGCATACCGCGAACCACGTTTTTGTGGGAAACTGAGTAGTATTCTTCAACAAAATTAGTTTCTAACCCCAACTCTGCAAACGCAGCCTCATGAAAAACCTTTACAAACCGTCCACGAGCGTCATCAAGTACTTTTGGTTGCAATTCAAAACAACCTTGAATTGCACTCGGCTTTAGAATGAACATTTAGAAGTTCACGCCAAAGAACGATTCAATTTTATCGGCAATAAAACTTAACATCTCTTCGCTAAGCCCTGGATATACACCCACCCAAAAGCTATTATTCATGACTAAATCGGTATTAGTGAGGTCGCCACTGATTCTAAAGTTACGTCCTAACATGTAAGGTTGGCGAGTTAGGTTGCCAGCAAATAGTAAACGTGT
>CANNLO010000415.1 GCA_947505055.1 Methylococcaceae bacterium
TGAAAGTATTTATGTGGGAGAGGCTTTAGCCTCGAATTCGAGGCTAAAGCCTCTCCCACATTAGATAAAAACAATGACTTACAAAATTAAAAAGTTGTTTTTGTGTTATTTTCATAATACTTTCACAGTCTCGCTAGCAATCCACCAAATACGGAGCGATAAACTAACCCTCACTTAGATGCTCCATCGTGAGGTATTTTTTATTCGATTGTTTTCAAACTTACGGGTGTGAGGTAATTTTCTGTCGCGAAACCCCCTACAACTTACGGACTTTTAACAAAAAAATTTTATTGACTTAAATTACTTAGATAAATCTCATGAATTTGTTTAGCTAAAACCACATAGGTAGATTTTTTTCTATTTATTAAAGTATTTCTAAAAGCATCTCGAATAACATCATCATTGCTTTTCAATGGCCCTTTTTTACTTGCTTCTTTTAATACATTTTGAATTTTATTATATAAATCATCCGGCAACTCTTTTTTATTAATATCTTTCAATATATAACATGCATCAGCAACACGTTCTCTTACGTCACCTGGTCCCAATATTAAACATTGCATTGCTCTATAAATCCGATCATTTTCAATTATTGAATTCATGACTTCTAAGTTAATTCCTATTTAATAGCTTTTTAAAAGAAGCTTCATTAGCGTTGCCATCGTTTAATGCGAATATTTTAAAGCATAATTCATCAACTATCTAACTCCCTAAATCCCGCTTTAAAACCTTGTGAAATACTTTCCAGTTATCTAAGTCTTTGCTTTCACAAGTCATGTAGGCTGTGCAATCAGCTTTATCGTTTGCCCACCATTTGCTAACAAAAGCGGTGGGCAGAAAAGCGCTACCCACCCTACCGGGCTAATAAATGCTCATCGAGCAAAGGTCTCTATATATATTTTTTCTTTTTTTTTGTTGTTGGTTTCTTTGGTTCTGATCTGGCACCACCAAATTCAACTGTTTTTTTTCGCCCACTACATCGTGGCTTACCGTTATCTTGATAACTAGACTCTGGCATTCCACAGTTATTACATTTTTCTTTTGTGAAATCAAAATCATGTCCATTTTCTGTTGGCATATTTACCCACTCCCAATTTACTATTAATAGCATTAAAGGGGGCAGCCCCTTTCTTTTTAATGATTAGAAAACTCAATCTCTTTTTCAGAAACCTGATACGCAACCATGCCAGCACCTGATGAAACTGCTATGACGCCCACTATGGCCCACCAATCACCTTGAAGAACAGCAGGAAAAGCCAAGAACCCAGCAATTAATAAAACAAACACCGTTAAAAGATAAGTAACAATTTTCTGGTTACTCGGGACTATATTGGAGCCTATATAGACAAATGCCGCGCCCATAGCACCATGACTTAACACCTCAACAGTAAGTCTTGGAAAAAAATCATTTGTATCTATTCCTTTTACACCCATGGTTAATTGGTTCAGATAAAATACAACCAACCACGCCAGCCATGCACCTATGAAAGCAGCAGGTATAAAGCCGATCCAACGCAAAATATACAATCCTCTTTTTTGTTCTGTCATAAGATTATTCCTGTGTATTGTTTTGCTAATTACATACGTTGGGTGTTGAAATACCCAATAATAATTATTTTGTATAGCCAAGTTTTTTAAGAATATTGTAAGCAATGTTTATTAGCTTAGTTTCTTCTTCGGCAACCTGTTTTAACTTATCACCCAAGCCACTAACTTTATCAGGATGATAACCGCTCATTTTTTTCTTAAAAGCTGCTTTTATTTCACTGGGCGAGGCCATGTTATTTAAATCAAGTATTGCGAAGCACAGATCAACATTGTCTCTTAAGGCATCTAAACGCTCTTCAAATGAATGCCCTTTTTTAGCGTTTGCTCTATTTTTATAATGTTCATTGCTTTCGTTTTGCGAAGTATTTTCATCCTTATAACGACCATGAGTGGACTCAGTGTAAGGTGGCGGGTCTTTAGGTTTTTTCTTACTTTTATTGGACCAATGCCATTTTATAAGTCCCGCTATATAACCGATGCCAAACCATAAGAATGACAAAATCAATGTTAAGGCAAACCAACCTCCAGGATCTTGTATAAATTTGGTTAATTTAGCACCACCGCTACATAGATATAACATTGTAGTAGTGCTGCCATACCAGCGACCTAAATTAGTAGCACTATCTTTCTCTTTGCCTTTTAAACCTTTAGTGAGCATATAAAAAACAACAAGTCCAAATATGACTGAGCTAGCAATATAAGTTAGCCCGCCTGTTGCTTTATCATTTTCTAAAAAACTACTTTTAGTTGAGCTTACCTCTATATGACTGGAAGTATTTTCCCGCTGAATTGTTTTGGCTATAACTGGTGGTGGATTAAATAAAAACTGGAATGACCTAAATTCTTGGGTAAATAGTTCCTTATCATTAGGAACAGGTAAAGGAGATGCTTTATCAACAGCATTTTCTACTGAACGGTCAAATATTTCATCGCCACTACTTAATATAACGTCTGCAGAAATCACCGTACCATCAGACATTAATTTAACTTTAATAGTACATTTTAGGTCTTTATTAGCAGTGACTGGTCGAATCCAGCTACTCTCTACTTTTTTCTGAATGGCTAGTTTTGCTTGAGTTGATTCTGATGCTTGCGCAGCACTTGTGTAACTATTAGAAAAAATTGCCTTATTGTTTTGCTCTTTTATTATCTTGGTAGAATTTAATGAGGTTACATTCTCATTAACTATGGCTGTTTGAATTAATCCGACCTTTGCATAAAACTGCTTTATCGGTATGTCGTTATAAAATTTATCATGTAACGCATCTACAAGTTGCTTATCTGGTAGATCAGCATACTGGGGATATTTTTCACGAATAGTTGTGATATTCATAATTTAGTCCCTTATATTGAGCGGATCGTTTTTTGTAATCTGGACTATTGTTTTCTTGGGTTCATGTATCTTAGCTTTAGTTACCTGATTCTGTAGTAATTTAGGCTGGTTTTGCGTAACTGTATCAAAATGATGTTCCGATAACTGATATAGCCTACCTGCTTCTGTAAGGTTTTGAGCTACACCTTTACCAAAGCTATACATATTCCCAAGATTATATTGTGCAAACGCATTACCTTGATTAGCTGATAATTTATATAGTCTAACTGCTTCTGTAAAATCTTGAGCAACACCTTTGCCTTCGTTATACATGTCGCCAAGGGTATTTTGTGCAATTGCATCACCTTGATTAGCTAAAAGTAATATATTCTTAAAATCAGCAGTAGCAGCAAATGAAACCGTTAAAATTACAGTTAATAACATTAATCTAATATGATTCATTTTTGACCTAAAATTCTTTGTAGTGTGGATAATCATCAAGCTAATCTCTTATATTAAGGGGATCGTTATTTGGCATTTTGGCTACAGCAGTTTCTTGTGGTTTAGTGGTTATTTTTTTATTGTCTTCAGCTTGAGAGACTTTAGGTGTTTCATTTTTGCTTGCTACATTGGCTTCTTGATTAAACAATTCTATAACGAGGTGTCGAGCATCTTTGACATTAGCACTGAAGACTAAATTAGTAGCAACATCAGCTAACTTTAAATCGACGACGATGCGTAGATCGGTATCATTTTTTAATCCGGCTCGTACTCGATCAAATAAAGGATGTGTTACTTCTGGTTGAATTAAGTCCTGCTTTAAATGCGCATTTTTAATATCAATAATTAAGCGTGACGGGTTATTCATAGTAAATACCCTATATTGAGTAGGAGCCGTCAAATCAAACACTAATTGATTTTTCTGGGCGTTAACGATGTAACGTAAGCCCACAATGTCGATTTGTGGGCGCGCATCAACCTGATTTGCTAAGCTTAATGTAGATTGGAAATCAGCAAATACGGCATTCGAAAAAAGTAATAATGTTAAAACCAGAGCTTTCAATATAGACATGCTTTAACCTTAGATGAATAGTTGTTTTTTTCGATTATGGACTTACAAACCCTATAAGCGCAAGCTTACCTAGTTATTTAGGTCTAGTTCTTTCTAGCTTGCGATATTCTAAGCCATCATTCATAAACAATCTGACTCCTCAAATCCCGCTTTAAAACCTTGTGAAATACTTTCCAGTTATCTAGGTCTTTGCTGTCACAGGTTATGGTCGGACTGTTATAGGCAAGGCTTCTTTTGGCAGTTACTGTGTTTTGGTTTAACTGGTAAGTTGCTTGATAGCGGATACCGTTTTCATTAAATAGAATAGTGTCAGGTATTTTGCTGACTTTTACATTGCTTGGAAATTCGATACGGGTGTTTTCTTCAAGATAAACAGACTCGCAAACATAGGGTAAGCTGATAGTTTCTTCGGGCGCTTTATTGCCTCTAAGTGTAAGAACGCTATTAGCTAAACCCACCGGAA
>CANNLO010000416.1 GCA_947505055.1 Methylococcaceae bacterium
AAGTTTCTGGAGACATACCTCTGGGTTTTGATCTCGCAGGAGTTGCTGCAAATAATTTTCCTTTAAACTCAATTCTCATCCATGGAATATCGAGCTCTTGTATGTTCAGTTTTACTTTAATAGTTTCAGTATTCATAACGGGCCTATTGGGTTGCTTACGCTATCAGTATTGACTAGTTTTGACTAAGATAGCGACCAAAATATACGTGTTCGCCAAGCCATCTAGTGACAAGCCCACTTCATCCTAGTCAGGCAACTTCGGCTTTTTATTCTTCAGAGCTGGAGGGTTGGAATGTACCAGTCGGAGTCGCGTGTATTCTTTGTGAGATGAAAATCTGAAACTAATTCGATAAATTTCTTGAAATCACTATTCTGGCTGGCTATCCGATTGCATGATCCCCAATCAACATGGTCTCGTTCGCGAGCTGGTAGTTTTATAATTGTGTCATCGGCAGGGTTCTCAACATCAAGCAGAATTAACCCAATGCCGTGGAGGTCATGGAGTATTTTTAGTGCATGGTATGCCTTATCGGAAAATTGAGTAGCAACCAGATAGCCAAAATGAGCCCATGCAGAATTAGCGAGAGCTTGAAAATAACATTCGCGCGCATCAGAAACAGAGTTAATCTTCATCTTAACTTCAAATGACCAAAACTTAGATTGTGGGGCTCCAGCATTAGCAGCCCACCCTTTGATTTCGCTCGACCACAGGGAGTGTGGCATCAAGTCTTCCATTGCGACCATATCCGGATGTAGTGACTTATTTCCGTTTCTACCATAAGTGTTCGATGATTTTTTTTCATCAATTCGCTTTGGATAAACTTTACGAGACTTCATATTCCATAAATAGATGGCCAGTTTTGGATAAAGATTTTGTTCGGTGTGAGTCTCAACATTGCTGCTTGCGATCTCTTGTACTGAGATCGGTGCCAGGTCAATCTCGCTCATCTCTGGAATCTCCCACCAATAAGTACGGGGGGTTTCATCGGAGCTCTTAAGTTGTGGTTCCTGATCTAACCATTGCTTTCCGGCAGCACTTATTTGATTAGCTATCTGCTTTGGCAAGTCCAGATCCGTCTGTGTGCTGGACAGTATTTTTTGTTCGCAATAGACAGGGTATTTCTCAATGATAATTGATGCAATTTCTGACGGCTTAAGCGCCCGTCCTTGCTTCCCCATTAGAATATTTATTGCCATCTGTTTCAGTTTCGGGGTCTCTGTCGTCATTGGCGGGGTTACTGGTAAACGTCCATAAATACCAGATACTACGATTTTCGTAGAGTTTAAACAAGGTTGTTCTGCGATTATCGAAGAATGCCACGAAAATCCATACCTAAAACTCTGTTCGGTCGACGCTTACGCGAGGCACGTATCCGTATCGGTATTGCTCAGGACAAATTGGGGGTTGTAATTGGTATGGACGAGGGGTGTAGTAGCGCCAGAATCAGTCGCTATGAAACCGGTATCCACGAGCCACCATTTGCTACTGCCGAAAAACTGGCCTCCGCGCTAAAGGTGCCTGTGGCTTATTTCTATTGTGACGACGACCACCTAGCCAATTTTCTTATATGCTATGCGGCTTTTGACGAAAATCAGAAAGATCAGTTATTGGCATTTGCATCTAATTTAGGCAAATAGGCTTGGGTTAAACTAAATTATTTATGGTTACCTCATGAGTAAAAAGATCACCCTCCGATTGAATAGTGTACCCCTAAGCGTACCCATACAGCAGATAAAATATAAAATAACTTATTAATCAGTAAGATATGCTTTTAATCCTTATTCGTTTGCAGAGCATGGTTTGTTATAACTGTTAATTTGAAACAGAATAACTTAAATCCATAAATTACTTTTATAATCAATGTGTTTTGTATTTTAATGTTTCAAGTCGTAACACCCCGGACAATGAAAAATATTTTTTCATGCCAAGTACTGTAAGCCGTGCACAGCGTGCACCGTATTTGACAGCTCTCTCAGAATGCCGGGCAACAATAAGTCGTTGCCCGGCCTACCAGGCTCATTATGCTAGGCTTAATGAAACCTTATATTAATGCGCGTCATCTGTATGCCATGGCGGCAACATGTAGATGTCATGAGGTTTTAATCCTTTATTTTTCAGGGTATCAAGACTGGTTTTCTTTTCCATTTTTTGTAAATCAATCACCGTAATCGAGCCATCATCCATCTCGGGCAAATTTAAAAAGTTGTTTTGTACTAAAGCATATTTTTCATCGGGCGAAAAAACTACATGATGAGAACCAGCAGCCGTTGGTATCGATTTTAATAAAACAGGATTTGTGACGGATGCACCGCTGACGTCAAAAATATTCAATGCGCCCGGTTTTGCAGTGGTGACATATAACCTGTCATGCGCCTTATTAAAATAAATTTCCAGGGGTACGCCTTGTTTAACGTCAGCAAAATCATAAACGGGCTGGAAATCAAATGATTTATGATTCGCCTGCCATACCGCCGTCCACAGTTTTCCTTCAAACATAGTAGCCACATAAGCCATCGGCGGATTCGCATGAGGGACAAATACCGCTTCTACCGGTGCAGAACCTGACGGACTTGGTTTGGCGGACAGTTTATGGGTGGACAGCACTTTTCCGCTTGTTGCTTCAATAACGGTGACCGTTTCTCCGGCGTCCCCTAAATCAGACGGGCTCACCGTACTGGTAACGATCATTCGATTGATATCTTCTTGCAAACCAATGCCGTGCGGGTAACGAATAAAAGTGTCTTTCCCATCAGCCGCAATGACTTGTTTAACTTTATCCGTCTGCGCATCGCCGACAATGACGTTACTCGAACCCATACAGGTGAGATACCAGGATTTTTTATCGGCCGTAAACGCCATGTCTTCACTAACCTGGCATTCCGGCACATCAAGTAACTCGATGACATAGGGCTTGCGTTTCATATTGATGACGCGCAATGGACCATTACCCAAGGCAGTGATATAGGCTTTGCTTAAATCCTTGTTGTAAAAAATATGATGGGAAAGCGCATCCGACGGCAAAGGCAGGTCATTGACAATTTTGCCAAATTGCGGTGAATCAGGATCAACATTAAGAATCGCAATGCCTTCTCTGCGCGGAGATTGACCCGATATACTGTCGTAATTGACCATCGCCAGTATTTCGGCATGGCTTATAAGGGGAGTAAGTAGTAATAGGCTGCACAGCGTGTTTGCTAGTGTTCTTTTGGTCATTGTCATAACTCGGATAGTGGTTCTAGTCATAAAAAACGCGTTTGTATTTACTTGCAATCGCGCTTTCTCATGGTCTAACCTTCAGCTGTGGTCGGGTCGATGGTGGTTTTTATTTGTGAAATACGATTCGCTGGAAAACCACCTTTTTCAGCGTGTTCTTTGACGGTTGCTTCGTCAGGGGCAATATAAATGCAGTAAACCTTATCATTAGTGACATAGCTTTCCAGCCATTGAATTTTTGCCCCCATCTCGCTCAAAACACCGCAAGATTTTTGCGATATTCCTTGTAATTCTTGAGCGGATAACGCTCCAGCGTTAGGTATATCGCGTTCGATAATATATTTAGGCATAGAAATTTCCCAGTTGAATGGTTTGGTTAAATGTGAGGTGCTTTTTTTAAAGCGAAATTAATAATTACGCTTTAAAAAAACTTCCCAATAACTCGTGATAGCATTGTTTTAATGGCGCAACGGACTGTTCCACTTTCATACGTAACAAGGCGCCTTCCCAGGCATTTACCCATAAATCCGCCAGTTCACGCGCTGATTTATCGGTACGGATCGTCCCTTCATTTTGAGCGAGGCTTAAACCAAGTTCCCATACATCACGATAACTATTTAGTGCGGTTTGTAGCGCAATTCGACAAACATCGCTGGTATCGCTTACTTCGCCAATTAAATTACCCAGTAAACAGCCGCCTTTAAAATTAGTTTTTTCAAGTTCAATAATGCTCTCTTGTAAATATCGATCTAACGCACCAAGTGCGTTGCCTTCGGACTTCTTCAAATAGGTTTGAATTTGTTCAAGATAGGGCAAGATGTAATGCGCGATAATCTCGGCAGTAAAATTCTCCTTACTGCCAAAATAACTATAGAAAGAGCCTTTGGGAATTTGTACCGCACTAAGAATTTCGTTTAGCCCCGTACCGTGATAACCCTGCTGCATGAGTAAGGCAACCCCTTGGTTGAGTAAGATTTCTTTGTTTACTTGCTTTTGATTGATTTTTTTCATGCCTATATATGACTGGTCGTCTATTAATAATTTTTTTATTACCTAAATCCTGCAAGCCCTAAAAACCAGGCGTCAATCCCTGCCTTTTTAAGCTCAAATTTTATTTTTTAAATCCGCCGCTGCGGTTTTGCCCATGCATTTATGGCATTTGGTCCTCTCCACATCCGAA
>CANNLO010000417.1 GCA_947505055.1 Methylococcaceae bacterium
ATCTTTCAATTTCTTAACGTCTTCAGGTGTTGGTGATCGCATAATAAACCTTAATTCAATACGCCGATTGAGTTTAAATTTTTCAGGTATCGTGGTTATTGGTCGCCTTGCCTCATAACCACTAACATTTAAAACTGGTACACCATTTTTATTTTTTATTCCCTCGTTTAGTAAGGGACTTGCATCTGTAATTTTACGAAATACTGAAATTGCACGCTTAGCAGATAGTTCCCAATTGTGCTCATGTGATCCTTTTGAATCGGTATGTCCTTCAATAAAAACAGCATCTAAACCATCTTTACTTGCAAGATTTAATTGTTCACATGATTCCTGTTGCGATTTATCCTCTGTTATTGATATACAAGGAAGAAACTTACCCAACACTTCAGATAGCGTTTTTAATGGCTTTTCCCCTTTCTCGTCAACCTCATATTTGTCAAAGTTAAATAAGATATCCTCTGGCAACCTGAGTACTCCTTGCTCTATATCTATTGTTACCTGTACGCCAGACTCTTTTAGAGACTTCTCGATTTCGCGTAAAACCTTATCTCTTGATTCATTAATCTTAGTAACCGCATCCGTAGCCTCTTGAAAATCATTTGCTACTATCATCAACAAAATTATAAAAATAAAAATAATACCGACCAGCATATCCGTAAAGGATGCGAAATAACTTTCATCATGATTTTCAATGCTACTTGATTCTTGGTGCATCGACTATCCTAGTTCTTTCTTTGATTAATCGTAGATTGCTCTCGCTCATCCGTAAGCTCTTGGACCGCACCGCTCAAGCCCTTAATGGCTTTACTAAATTGTTCATCGAGTTGGGTTACGAAAACTTCTATGGTAGAACTAAACTCTTTACTACCTTCAGTGAGCTGCTGAAAAGCTTTAGCTAAATCACCGTCAACCTTATTAAATCTTGACTCATATTGGCTCCAGACATTCGGTATGGTGTTTGTATATTCTTGAAGGCTTATGAGCAAATTGCTTAGCTCTTTTTGAGTTTGCTGCATTTTTACTTCCATGTCTTTAATGACGCTAATTGCTCCTGTAAATCCATTTGCCGCCTCTGAGAGCGGGCCTGCTGCTCGACTTACATTATCAGAAGCCGCTTCCAATGAATTAATTGTCCCTGCAATTCCATCAGCAACATTTGAAAACGTTTGAACCTTTTGATTGAATATATTGCCTGCTTGTTCTATTGAATACGCCGAAGTTTTAAAATCACCAGCAGCTAACGAAATAGTTCCACCAGCATTATTCAATTGCGTTGCAGTTTCACTCACTTTTAATAAAGCTTTAGTTAGATTCTCAGTAAGTGACTGTAAAGGTGCCAAATTTGTGGATATTTTCGCAATAGCATCTCCGAATTTTTCTGCACTAATTTCATTATCATTAGCAGAACCACCAATTTTTGCACCAGCATTTTCAATTTTAGTTGCTATAGATTCTAAAGAAATCAATGCCGTACTAAATTGAGCTATCCCTTGCTGTATTGGTGTAAATGTATCAACAAATTGCTCTAACATTGAAACCAATCTATCTGATGAGGCTTTAGTTTCTAATCCCAAATTATCGCCTGTAGACTTCATCTTGGATACTAATCCATCAAGTGATTCTTTTAATGTTTTTACACTACCGATTAATGCTTGCATATCATCAGCAGAACTTTTTCTAAGCTGTGTAAGAAACTCTTCAAGAACTTTTTGCAAAGCATCTTCATTGCCACCAGTAAACTTCTGAACAAGGGTTCTAATTTCCTCGGCTAATGGCTCTAAAGCTTTGGCTACACTGGTTGGCAATTGGTTACTAAGGATCTCACCAATACCTGTTGCAATGTTAGTAGCCATGTCATTTAAAGCCACTGTATGTTTCTGTTGTTCAATAACATTTTCATGTAGTAGCTTTTCCGTAGACTTATATTCAGTAAACTTTTCTAATAGATCACAAAACTCATTAGTCAAATTATGAAATTTTTTAAGTCTTACACGTTGAATAAAAGACAAACAGATACTGCTTATAATGCCGGCGATTGAACTAATAAATTTTATAGAGGCTACCGCTAAAAGATCTTTTAACGCTTGTTGACCACTACCATTCGCTAAGCCCTCTTGAGCAACATGTAATGCAGCAGCAAGACCAATAAACGTGAAAGTTAGTCCGATACCGATAAGATAATTTGGAAACGCTAGATATTGATTTAAATTAAACCTAGTTCCAAGCAATGACTCACGATTAAAGTAATAACCAGGCCTATGAGATACATAGATTTTTCTATTATTTTCACTGAAATGGAGGCTTTCAGTAAATTGTTTCCAAACTGTACCTAAACCAGTAATTTCAGACAACTTAATATCCAAGTCATCAAACCCATCATAAAATTTGTCATATTCCGATGTTGTACTTATTTTCTTAAGCAACTTAATACCAGAAAAAATTTCAGAGTTTACTCGGTGTACAATGCCAAATAAAGATTGATATAAAGGTATTAAGAATACTAAAATAATTATTGAGACAAACACATATATTGTTTGTGTTTGCGTTAACATATAAATAAAGCGGTTCATTTTTTTCCCTGTTTTTCTTCTTTTCAATAATGTTAACTGATGCAATCATTAAGTATATAACATTAGCAAATTCACCTTCGTGTAATCTAGCCCATACTATATATCATTGCAAATAGTAATTTGAATTATCATTGGTATATTAAAGATTTATTTAATTTGTAGAAGTGCCTATAGAATCAACAAAATAACTCAAAAGCTATGTAATTCTACTCATAAATAATCTGCCCCCGAATGTCCCTTGCCAATACCTTATGAAACGCCAGCCATGTTTCATGATCTTTGCTATTACAGACAGCGGTAGGTCTTTGAGCTAATAGACTTCTTTTAACACTGACTTTATTAGACCCTAGTTTATAGGTTGAGTGATATTCAACACCATTGTCTTTAAAGTTGGCATCTTCCGGTATTTTGAATACCTTTACATTACTAGGAAAGGTCATCTCCGTTGTGTCTTCTGTGTAATAAGATTGGCAACAATACGGGAACTCTATTTTTTCATCACGCTTATCATTAGCGCCGTTTTTTAAATGACTATCAGATAAACCATAGGGCACAGTCAGGGCGCCCACGCCCGGCATATTACTTAACGGATCAATCACGAAGTCACCATGCACTTTAAATGGCACGTTTAAATCATAGACGTCAGAGAGTGTAAAACTCCCCCTGCCCGTTTCTCCCGCCGCGCTAAAATATGATTTCTCAATTTTCGCTTTGTCTTGGCCCTGGTAAGTCTCAAATGTCTGTCTGATCGGTAATTCTTCAGTACCGCCATAACGTGTATCAACACTACCTTTAATACTGCCATCGGCTTGTATCTCGAGTATTGTGTGGTTGATGACCTGCTGTTCTTGAGGACTAAAACCTTTAGTATGCCCAATAGCGTTTAATTCCGGCAGTAAGGTTGGTTTATCGATTGTTCCAATACCTAAATTACCCAAGAGTGCCAGTCCTTGAGTTGAATCGACGTACATATCCCATTTAGGCAGATAGGTGATGACATGATTAAATGGATTAAACGAACCTAGCTGAGTCAGTTTGTAGGTATTACCCGCGTTAACCAAGGCGCTACTCGCGGCTATGTGTTTGGCTTTTAATAGCGTAAGCAAAAGATTGTTAGGATCTTTACAATCGCCAAAGCGTTTGTGCAATATATAACCGGCATCATGGGGTATGTAATCATTTTCACCTACAACATCAGCCACATACCGTATCTCTTTACTGACCCAGTTATAAAGCGCTTTTACTTGTTGGTATTCATAGTCAATGCCCAGTGTTATGTTATCGGCTAGGGCTTGTATTTCTGGGGTGACTTTGGCTTTTGACTCTAGCGTTTCTTTAAGTAATTTCCCTAAAGCTAAAGGGCCTGACATCGTGCTTATGTGTAAATGGGGCGCGAAATCCTCATCACTGATTTCAGAATCTTCCTCTTTAACGGCATAGGGATGTGTGTAGGTGTATTGATAACGTAACTGTCCATTTTTAGCATCACTGATCCGGCCCTACCTGAAACATTTCGTTGTATACCTGAAGCCTCCTTCCAAATTGGTTTAACCGACTATAAATTACTTAAAGACGCATTTCAACCTGCTTAATTAAAATAAAGCCCATTAACCCAGATAACCTGAGCATGCTGATTGTAATGCAATTAATAGCTATCATTAAAAAATACAAAAAATAATTTTTCGACGGCCTATTTCAAAACAGGCGGGGTGGGTTTCGCTATATAAAACTCAGGATCGTTTGAGCAAACTCAAGTGTAGAAAGAATTAGGTACCACC
>CANNLO010000418.1 GCA_947505055.1 Methylococcaceae bacterium
ATCGCTTACGATGTTATGTCCAGGTTGAAAATTACCTCCTAGATTTTTTTTGAGGAAATCATTAATTATCTTACCGATAAAAGCAGCAGTTGCTAATAACAGGTAATGCCATAAATTTAATCTGGCAAAATATTGAAACTGGGCACTAAATACAGTTCGCCGTGTACGTGCCAATTTTTTCCAATCAATTTTATTCCTGATACGATAGGCTAACAGTATTTCATCCAGCGTTTCCAAGTGGCTATTGTGATAACTTCGTAACAATAGTTCTTGATCTTCACAACAGTAAGGACCAGGAACTGTGTAGCGAAACTTACGGAACCATTCCGATTTTCCCATCCAGGTGGGATGAGGTAAATAAAAACCTAGCCAGGGCCGTGCGCATATTTCTTCATGGGAAATTGCGTAAGGAAATAAACCGGTTACCTGATTATTATCATCGATTGTAATAGCGCGCGTAGCAAGTAAATCGAGCGCGTGATTGTTTTGAAATGCAGTTATTTGTCGTTCGAAGCGCTCTGGGTAACATATATCGTCCCCATCCATCCTGGCAAAATATAGGCCTCTGGCTAAATCGATCGACTCATTTAGCCGTACCGCCAAACCACGATTTTTACCATCGCTTAAGATTTTAATTCGCTCATCTTTTAAGTCAGCAATTTCCTGCAATGAGTTGTCTGTTGAACCATCATCAATAATTAGCAATTCCCAATTGGTAAAAGTCTGATTAACAATAGAAAGCACAGCAAATCTTAAATACTTACCTGCGTTATACACAGGCATAGCTACTGTTATTAAAGGTAGTGATGCCTCTTCTTTGGTTTGACTCGATAAGTATTCAGTCGCTGTTATTTGTTCATTGATCACAATGTTATCCAGCCTTGGGGGAATCGGTCTTTAACATTAGTGTCTTTAGCGAACCATTTTCTAGGAGCAATCACAATTTTTTGGGGGGAAGGATTTAACCATGCCCCCCACCAACTGAAAGAACTGTTAGCGATGATATGATGTTGACATAAGCTCATTAAATGCATGTCTTTATAGCTGTCTAAACCATCATTATAATCAACATACTGATGGGGAAAGTCTAGCTTTAGATTGTCTTTTACCCAAGCGATGTCATCAGAAAAAATATAGAAATACGGTTGTTGCACACGTTCTACAATCAACTTAATCGCAGCTAGATAATAATCCAATGAGCATACGCCATGCATCGCAGTAGTTTTTGGTTTGCTTACATAATCGCCACGCCGTATATGCAAACTGACTGCATTCACTTGGGAAATTTGTTCGGCAAGCACAGCATTGTTTTCCAGCAATCGAGATTTAAACGTAAAATCGGTGCGTATGGTTGCAGCTTGGGCTTGAAAATATTTCTCTGATTGCCAATAGCCAGATAAATAACAAACCGTTGGAACATGGTTGATTAAAGGCCAATAATGATAGTGCGGTTCAACGACAAAGCCATTGCGCCGGAATACTTCCATAGAAGGCCGAGCTAAAACTCTTTTAATACCCGGTAAATTCTGCCAACCTAAAATGTCGCGTATTTCCGTTTTAGAAGCTATTGCTGCCGGACACACAAAAACCTGTGAAAGTTCAAATCCTTGGTGCAGGCCGTAGCCATTAAACTCGGCAATATCTAAATGTAATGACTCACTGCGCTCCAAAGATAGAGCGCGGCCCGCTGCGTATTGGAACATCTGGTTGCCTAAGCCGCCGATAATGTTGCTTATTATCATGCTGATACAGATCTCTTAGCAATGAAAGTAAATGTCATCGGATTTTTTATAATTGATTGCTAAAAACTATAAACAAGACATGCCCAATAACTTGGCTGCTTTATTTAAGCGTGTATCAAAGCAAGCAAAAAATATCTGACACTGCGAAATGCGCCCCGTCTCAAAAGCTGCTGCTAGCTGGACGCTGTCATAGCCGCGTAACGCAAAAGTATCGGCATATTCACCCGCTCTCTCAATCAATGCCTGGTCAATGTCCAAAGCCACGAAGTGCGGCCAATCTGCCGCCAGTGCTGCCTTAGCCTGTTCAATAATTAAAGCATCTGCCGGCACTTCCCTCGCACGCCTGGATAATGCAGCATAGGCCTCTGCCCACGCAATTCGGCATACTGCGACAGCCTCGGCTTCCAGCACCCTCGCTTTTAACTCCTCGCTTCCAACCTCAACAATATAGAGTTTAACTAGCGCAGAAGTATCGCAAAACAAAATCATCCGCGATCTTCCAGTACCAACTCAGAAACCGGCTTGCCATGTTCTTGCAACTTGAGTGCCGCGCCGACTGGCTTGCCGCCTTGCCAAGTTGCGGTACCCGCAGCCAACAAACATGACACACCCGCATTATCGGTCGACGGCACACCAACAAGGCGCGCCACAACCTTACGATGTGAAGTCAGCTCAATCAACTGTCCGGATTGTGCTTGACTAACATAGCTGGATAAATGTGACTTAAATTCATGCATAGACACCTGCATTTAAGACCTCTTATTTCATTAAATGTGCTTTATTTTGACCTTTTTATGATTAAGAAGTCAAGCTCAAAGCCCTGATGCAGTCCGTAGTCGTTAAACCCGGCAATATTTAACTGTAACGGATCATTACGCTATAATGACAAAGCACATCCTGCGGCATATTGGAACATCTGGTTGCCTAAGCCACCGATTATTTGACTAATAACCAATGTGATTCTTATGTATGAATTAACGCTTATTCCAGCGATCACGCCATTGCTGGCCATCAACGAAAATCGAATTTATGAAAGTATCTGCATAAAGTATATAGTCCTGTGCATTCATTAGTTCTATGATATCGTTAAGCTTCTTTGGCTCCTGCTGCGTTTCATATGTGATTGTCTCAACACAAATGCAAGTTGGGCGATACTTTTTCCAGTCAATCATTTCCAGAACAGCTTTGTCAAGTCCTTCTATGTCCAAATTCATAAAATCAAGATTATCTGCCATCTCCAAAATGGTATTGATATTTTTTAGAGCAACCGGTAGTGTGTTTGTTAGTTGATGACCCATAGAGGTGTAACGCTCCATCTCATGACGTGAAAAGGTGTTCAAAGTAGGTGTGTCCAATATAAAAAAATCGGCAGTTTCTTCACCTGAAAAATGCACCCCATATTGCAACACCTTATCTCTTGGTCGTTTATTGCTTAGTAGATTGGCGAAATAAGGATCTGGTTCGACCAAAATCCCCTGCCCACCCGCAGCATATAACAACGCAGTATTGGAAAGGTTGAATGGATGATTGGCGCCTATATCCAAATATTTTTTAGGGCGTGCCCCATGAATTAATTCCAAGACAAATGCAATCAGCAAATCCTCTCCACACTGCGAATAAGATTTCTTACGGGACATAAACGCCGGAAAATGTGATCGCAGTTTGTTTCTCGATTCAGTTGATATATATTTTTTTATCAGTGAACGCATAAATAATTTTTAATTTTTGATTGCTATACAATGCCAGCCAAAACAAGCCACATCATCAGATACGTGATTTTTTCCTCGTAATATGAAATAAATGAGTCCAATTCCTGCTGTTAGATAGGATAGCGGCCAGCACCAATCACCATAACGGTGAGCCATGCCTGGCAGTCGAAACATTTCCTGCTTAACATAGGCAAACCAATCACCGTTCGGCGTTAATTCCTGTATTTCGAAATCGCGTATCGGTAGGTGATATTCGTACCAGTAGCGGCTAAAACCTGTTGCGTAATGGTATGGAGCAAAGTGGACGAATGAAGCAAAAGGTGCTGTGAGTATCAATTGCCCACTAGGTTTAAGGAGGCGCCTAAATTCATCTAGTGCTCTCATCGCATCAGGTAAGTGTTCTAATACCTCGCTACACAAAATCACATCAAATGAAGCAGACGGTTCAGAGATATCAACAATATCACAGACAAGATCAATCCTGCTCGTATCCCAGGTACCCGTTTGAAGTCCCTGAGCGTCGCCAGTTCCTTCATACTGACAAGCGTCCTGAGATACATAAATCAAATGAGTACACAATGACTTATTGCGCAGTTCGCCTGCGCCCGCATCTAGTATTCGCAATCCTGCCGGAATGGCGCCCAATGTTTCTCGAAGCCACCTATTACGATTTTCCTCATTCTCATCAACATCAAGGATCTTTTTTAGATAACTCTTAATAGACAGCATTCTCAATATCTCCATAATCTTATCTTATTGTAAGCCATCACTAAGCAAACAAGTAAAAACAAACATTGAGTTATCGGAAAATTGAAATTTACTTTTAACAACTCATATTGTTTGCGTAAAAAAAACGTTCTATTTATTTTTTTATGTGTAAGTGAATAAGGCTCA
>CANNLO010000419.1 GCA_947505055.1 Methylococcaceae bacterium
ATGGCTTTCGTACATAGTCATATTTTAGTACATCAATTTCGTACAGGTATTTTGGAGCTTTTCTATGGATTTTGTCTGAAAATCCTAAAAATAACTGCTTATTTCATAATCACAATAACACCAAAAACGAATTTACTCACCTATGCAGTAAAAATGGTATGAATGTAGGTATGATGCGTGTTGCAGGGCACTACTATCAAATTCCGCACGAATCCTTACGCTCGGCCCTCTACGCTACTGAACGACTATCTTGATTTTCCTTTTGTCGGGCAAATTTTTGCCATACATCGCCACACCATCAACAAAAAAAGCGGCAAAGAAACCAATGATATTGCTTATGGCTTGACCAGTCACTCGCCCATGAGCGCCAACGCCGAACAAATACTCAAGTTCAATCGCGACCATTGGAGTGTTGAGAGTCATCATTACCTACTCGATTGGAATTGGCATGAAGATCGTTGCACGATACGTAAAGGTCATGGGCCTGAAAACATCACCTGTCTACGCAGATTTGCCATAGGTTTGATTAAAGCAATCAGCAAAGACAGTGTTGCTTCAACCATCGAAAAGCTAGCACGTAATGTACGGCGGGTATTCGATTACCTGCGAATGACTGAGAATTCTCGAAAGGTTATATTGGGATATTGAAGTCAAGAAGTTTAGAACGGTTTCGCCGTGGTGTCCCTACCGTTACCCTTGACCCATGAAGCTCAACCCGATTTACCTTACCAGGCTCGGCTCACGCGTTGGCTGTTGCACCGTTTCTTTCTGCACTGCCCGCATCTTCTGCCGCTCACTCTCAATGTTGGCTTGCAGTTCCGGATTGCTGATCTTAAAGCCGTGTTCCGCCGCCAGATTGACGCACAGGGCTTTGTAGTCGTCATTACCGTTGATCTGGAAGCTGCTCCATTTCTGCGCGGCTAATTGCAAGGCAGCCAATACGCAGTCTTTGTTTCGCCAGTCATGAATGTCGATCTCCCGGCCTTTATCCACGAAAGACGCCGCACTGCCCGGCCTCGTCTCATCTTTTCGGAGGTAATGGACGTGCTGGCCCTGAATTTTCGGCCGATAGGCCCGGATGTCTCGCGGCGTCGGCGGTTCGGTGCTATCGCCATGGATGCGTTGTGGCTGTTCGGAACGATGCCGCCAGGCATCGGCCAGTTCCGGCTGTTGCTGCTGCCGTAACCATTGTTCGAAATCCGGAAACGGTCGGTAGTGTTCGCGTATCTGTTGCCTTTCTTGTTGCTGACATTCTTTCATGCCGGCTTTCTCTGAGGCCTGCTCGGCGGCGAGTACGCTACGTAGGGCATTCAACAGCTCCCCCTTGCCTTTCCAACTGCCTTTCAAAATCATTTCGCGTTTTGTTTTCTGTTGCATCACCAGTTGTTGTCGTTCTGCGTTCTGCCGTTTGCTTAGCGCCACTGTCGCGGTGTTCTTGGCGGTATAGTGGGCGTTCCGGTCAGTGATAAAGGTTTCCCAACCGGGTTGTCCGGTTTGGAGGGGTTCCGGCCCTCGAGCAACGATGTGTAGTGGGTTGCTGGGTGGCTCATACAGCCCTAGCCGTTTTTGTAACTGCGGCAAACTGGCGGCACGATCAACACGACTGGGTTTTATAGCCACTTCGCCGACAAACAATAAGGCTCCGCTGCCCTTCTTTTCGTAGCGTATGCCTTTTTCGGCCAGTTGCCGGTGTAAGGTTTGCCAATCGCTGGCCGATTTTATAATGGCTGCGCCGTCCTCAATGGCAATCCGTTCTGCCGATTTTTCGCCGCTGCGTTGCTCTCGATCTCGCTTGACCTGGTCGGGTTGCCGTTGTTTTTCGGTGTCGATGTGCTCCCGGCCTAGTTCGCCGTTTTCTAACACCTGATAGCGTCCGTGTTGCTCACGTCGCCAGCCTTGTGCGTGTTCGATGCGTGCTATCGCTTTATGGGCGGCTTCAATATCAAAACCCTTATTCGGTTTGATGACTTTCAGCGTATCCGGATGCACCCGGTTGATGACCAGGTGTAAGTGCAGATTATCGGTATCGGCATGAAGTCCGTAGACGGTCTGATGGTCTTTCAGTCCCAGTTCGTCGAGAAAAATACTGACTGCTTCGTCTATCTGTTTGTGGTTGGGGTGTTCGCTATCTTGCCAGCTCATGACGTAGTGATTGACGGTATCTTTGCTTCTCACTGCTTCCTGGGACAAGGCCAGCATTTCCGCCTTTTGGCTGTTCTGGGTGTCGGTTAAAAAACTTCTTGCTCCGGAATAGACGCATTTCTCGTTGGCGTTTTTGTTTTCGGGGTTGAGAATGTAGTCCAGCAGTCCGCCGATGCGGGCGGTTTTGGTGGCGGACTTTTTGGGATTCTTAATTTTTTTGACGACCATCGCTTAGATTCTCTATGTAGGCTTTCAGTGCGATTAGCGCTTCGGCAGTTTCCTTACTGTTGACGCCATTACTTTCGTTATGGATGTGTTTGAGTAAACCGCCTAAGCGGCGCAATTCTTTAATCATGATCGCATCCGCATTGGAGATAATCGGCCTGCCGAAGTAACGGCGGCGCACCAGTTCCGACATGCTTAATCCGGCCAGGTCGGCATCTTCGCGCAGGCGTTCTTTTTCGTTAGTTGTTAGGCGGAGTCGTAACATGGCATCCAGGGGGTCTGCACCTAGTGTTTTGAAGACCATTTGTCTCTATTTCCATGGTTATGGTTTTTAATGATATTGCTTTTAACTGTCAACTCATGTGGCGGTGTGTGTCTTGAGAATAACAAGCGTTAGCTGCCTCATTCGGGGTTCAGGGGTGTCCCCTGACAGGATGAGCCGGACTGTGAGAAGCGTAGCGCCGAACGGTATGGCGTCCATTGTAAGCATATACGCTAGTATGTGTATTCCAATGGCCATCCTGTATCAGTTATTAGCCTTATATAAAAATAATAATCTTAGACAATTTAAAAGCGCTTTTCAACAGCTATAATTCGTTTTATTCTATTCGCCTATACCTATTATTTAACACAGTAAGCAATGGAGTGATTTTATGGGATACACTAATGAGAAATTATCGGCGATTTCGGCTAAGTTGAAAACCATGCCGGTTATCGAGAAAAAGAAACAGGAATATAGTAAACAGGATGCAGTGAAAGTACTTTCAAAAGAGATAGCATCCTTACAAAAACGCGGCTATACGCTGGATCAAATAGCGGAAACCTTAAGAGGCGAAGGTCTGGATATTACCACCCCTACCCTTAAGAGCTATTTGCAACGGATTAAAGTAGGAAAAAATAAGCAACAGAAAAACATAATAACGCCAGAACATAAAAAATCAGCAGATGCCGCTAAATCAGAGACATCCTCTAAAGCATCGTTTACGCCAAAACCGGATAGCAACGATATTTAATCATCAAAAATACAACCTAATAAAGACATCTTAACTTAAGAGGTAATCACTCATGGCTAAAAAAATATATTTGATCGGTGGTAGCAAAGGTGGTGTTGGCAAAAGCATGGTATCGATGGCAATTCTTGATTACCTGCAAGAACAAGGTGAAAGCGTGTTGTTGATTGAATCGGATACCAGTAATTCCGATGTTTGGAAAACCTACCAGGACAGCGTGGAAGCTGAACTGGTTGACCTGGATGACGCAGACGGTTGGATACACTTGGTTAATCTGTGCGATAGCAAACCGGAGTGTATTGTGGTCATCAATACGGCGGCGCGGAATAACGAGGGTGTTAGTGCTTACGGTAACACCCTAAATAACACGCTGACGGAATTGAAACGCGATCTGGTGACATTGTGGGTGATTAATAGGCAGCGGGATAGTCTTGAACTGCTCAAGGAATACATGGACGCTATTCCGGACAGCCTCGTGCATGTGCTCAGAAATGGTTATTTTGGTGATGAAAAAAAATTCCAGCTTTACAACGATTCTAAAACGCGCTGCGCCGTCGAATCGAGAGGAGGTCAGTCGCTAAATTTTCCGGACTTGGCAGATCGGGTCAGTGATGATCTTTACAGCAAACGCTTGAGTATTGCTAAAGCCTTAAAAGAGCTACCCATCGGCAATAGGGCCGAACTGTATCGCTGGAAAGGCGAAGTGAAGAAAACCCTTGAGGTGGTTATTCATGACTGAATGGGATAGCAGTCTGGATGACAGCTTTGCCAAGTTGCTCGGACGACAACCCAGTGATGCAGAGCGTCAAGAGCTCTACAGGATCAGGGATGCACTTGAGTTAAAAAATAATGATGCACTGTGGTTAGTGTTAATGGCTTTGCAATACTACCAAGACCAGTACGAGCGGTTCCCAAAGGCCATCGCACTCGCTGCTAGTGAGACCTTTGCCCGTTTCAAG
>CANNLO010000420.1 GCA_947505055.1 Methylococcaceae bacterium
ATAAAGCGCCTCTTCGTCGAATACCGTGGCAATAACACGGCCACGATCACTATCCCGAACACTCTTGCCAACTCGAAACAACACTCCATCGATGTCCTTACGATCCATGGCAACCTTAGAAAAACTCTCGATGCAATCCCAGCTATGCGTCGTAGCAAAGACCTGAATGTCCAGTTTCTCAGCCATTGCAAACAACAGAGCCCATATTTTTTCCTGAACACTGTAATGCAAGCCGTTTTCAAACTCATCAATAAGTAGAAATCCACCTTTAGCTGTGACCAACTTTAATGCAATTTGAAGTATCCGTACCATACCGTCCCCCAAACTGTTCAGTGGCACAGGGCGCGCTAATCCTTTGATTTTTACTTTAGCAATTCGGCGAATAGATTTATCTGTATAAGATAACTCGTTAACAAAAGTAATCGCTTCAAACTCGGGCAAGATGATTCTCATGGCATCCTTAACCGTTTCTTCAACCTCGGTTAAAGCAATGCTGTCCCAATTTTCGGCTAACTCATTCATCGCTATTAACTGAGTGGGTATAAAGCTACAAGTTAATGGATTACCAACCGTTATAAAACGTCTGAAATCAGGACTAATGATATTAAAGTCAATGCTGGTTGCATTGCCGTCTTTTTTTATCAAAAGTCCTTCTCCGAGTATCGGGCGAAGCTTAGTTAACTCAAGATGCGTGATTGAAACTGTACGCTTTATAGTCTCTTCTTTGCCGTCCTCATCGGTTGCGACGTAATCCTTTTCAACCCTATAAACATGATAAATTTTTAATGCGTTTTCATTTTCAAGTTCTCCAATAACAATCGGCTTCTCTTCTTTAGGAAATTTTCGGCCGGTAAATAAGTCTTCATAAGGCAATGAGACTTCAAAGCCTTCTTGCACATTTTTATCTAAAAAATACTTTTCATCATGCTCTTGGGCGATTCTTTCCAATAATTCTTGATGGGCATTACCCGCATAAATTCTTAAGGCCTCCAGCACCGAGCTTTTGCCAGAATTGTTTTTGCCTACGATTAGATTAACACGACCAAGTTTGGCGACCTCGAAATCAGCCAAGGATCTGAAATTCTTGATAACTAGCGACTTAAGCATGTTGATGTCCCCATTTTTAGATCATTATTATTCATCTTTACCACCTGTCACCGCCTTAACCTCGGCCAGCAAATCACCAAACTTGCCGTAGTTGACTTTTACGCCGTCATCCAGGTCTAGCTGGATGCGCAGGTCGGCGTAGTGACGGAGCTTTTCGTCAAAACTTAACAGTTCGACGTATTTTTTCTTGAGCTTATCGATGTCTTTGCCCAGTTTGCTTTTTTCAGCATTGGAAGACGCTGCGTCTGCATCTTTTTTCAGCATGTCGATGCGGGACTGGATTTTTCCGGTCAGCGGCACAACGTATTCGGCTCGCATTCGGGATAGTGTGCTTTCGTTGTAACGGTGCAAATAAACCAAAGCCTGGAAGGCACCTTGTTTGCCACTGGAGAACAACCAATAAATCGGGCGTTTCTTGTAGGTTTGCAGATGATTTTTGTAGAAGCTTCCGGCAATGTAACGGCGGATAGTCTCCTGTGGGGTTTCGTTGCCTTTTTGACCTAGACTTTCTGCCAGCCAAGCCTTATTTTCTTCCAGTGTTTCGGCATCCCATACGGCCAGCAGAAACTCGTTGACACGGTTGGCGGCATCGTCTTCAAACCAGAGTTCGTCGGTAATTGGCACAATGCCATCTGCGTCGGCGGGGAAAGTGTTGTAGCGGTTGGGGTCAAATCCGACGTTACCTGCGTGAGCGTAAATTAAGCCTGATTCATCCAGGCTGTAACGTCCCATCATGCAGCCGACTGCGTAAGAGATCAAGCTTTGGCAGTCTTTTTCACGGTCGGCACGAGCGAGGGTGATTTGCGCTTCGGGGACTTCTGGGGAAAGTTCGTCTTGCAGACCATAGGCTTCGATGAAGAGGCGGTTGTTTTCTTCTTCCAAGCGTTTCATCTCAAAGATGACGTCACGGCTTTGCGTTTGCCATTGTAGATAAGATGTTTCTAAAGTATTTTGTATTTTGCTGAGTAATGGATTACCGGTAAAGTTCCATGCCGTTTCAACTGAATTCCAGTCGGACAATGAAATTTCTACTGCACTACGAGCGATTTTTTCAATCTCAAAATTCTGATACTCGGCAATATTTGGCTTCGGCAAAAGAGATACACTTCCTACCAAAAAATGAAGGGTTGGGTTCATTATTTGCATAAAATAAAGCGCAGGTGAAGAACACAAATGCGCTAAAGCAATAAAAGAATTTCCTGAAAAATAACTAGGCCCTTCTACATTGAAGGTGAAACCAGTCTCTGAGTAACGCGCACTTAATGCCCCAGAACTTGTATGAGACCAAGTTACAGCTTCTTTGAACCAGAAATTTGTATTTTGTGGTCGTGCAGATGGGTTTTCTTTTATGGATTTACCAGCATCTTTCCAATCAATCACATAATCGCAGTTTCCGTACCAACGCCTGAATTCCCCTCCTTTTTTATGTGGAAACCAACGGAATTGACTGTTTTCTGCATCATGAATATCTTCAAAACCAAAGCCGATTGATAAAAAATCGATTTCAAACCACTGTCTTAAATAAAGATCATTATTACCAGTTTGGATGCCAGAACAAGCCTTGCCATGTTTAGAAATTGGAGGGCATTCTGAAAATACCTTTCCTACTTCTTTACTAATCCAATATGCCACTGGCGTACCTGGAATTTTCTTGAAATCATCTTGATTCGCTGAATATCGAATTCTTATGCCTAAAGCAATACTTTCCCCTGTAATTTCAGATGTCCCTTCCTCATCACGATATAAATTGAAGTCGTACCTGTAGATTGGGTTTTTTAAAGAATTAAGAAAAATTTTAGCAATATCTTCATAGTGAATGTGTTGAAAAACTCTTTCATGCAATCTAAAAAATTGCCCCTGTGTTTTTTCAATACAATTTTTCCTAACTACGAATGCAGTAGAACCAAAATCAATTCCAAAAATCCCTCTTCCAAGATGAAGTAAGCTATCAATGAAATGGCTACCAATTATTTTTTCTCTTAACTTCTCAAAAGAACTTAAAAACAACCAAGATGGCATTGTAATCATTGCACACCATCCTTCATTTTTTGCTAACTTAAGATTTCTTTCCATAAACATAGCAAATAAATCGGATTTGCTATCAGGAAACTCACGTTTAGCAAATTCCTTTAACGCGGGATTCATGCCTTTGCTGCCCATATATGGCGGATTAGCCACCACAGCGTCAAACTGCATGGACAAAATAACCGCTTGCCGGATAAACGGGATTAATGTGGTCGCAGCGATTTT
Source organism: Methylococcaceae bacterium (assembly GCA_947505055.1). The sequence continues at coordinate 3,358 of CANNLO010000420.1, forward strand.
TTGAAAATTATTGCCCTCGGTATTCAAGGCTTGCAATTGCGCCAATAAGTCCTTTAATGGCTCGGCGTGTTCAGCAGGAACTTGTATCAATGAACCCAGCGTTTGGGCTTGCTCAAACAAGGCCAAGGTATTTTTAATGAGTTGATAGTTACTATCGTCGATAACCTGGACTAAGTCGGTTTGTAGCTCATCTAACAACGAGCTGGTCACGCCTATTTTGCCTTGCCCATTTAAATCCAGTTGTCGCCACAACAGTGGCAGGTTCAGATTTTTACTGGATTGAATCGAATACACATTAAGCTTGGGCAGCTCATCAAATAACCGACGGTCATCGGCGCGGGCTTTCATCAACAAGGCAAAGCCCGCCAATTGCGCGGCGCGGTCATCAATGTCCAAGCCGTATAGGTTTTTTTCCAAGATCAGACGGGGAATGCTACGGAGCTGGTATCCGCGTTCCAGATAAATGCCTTTTAAAACTTCGTAGGCTTCCACCAAAATATGCCCGGAACCGCAGGCGGGATCGATGACGGTGATGGTTTCCGGATTCAAACTGCCGCCATCTTCCGCCATACGGGACTGGATCAACGCATCAAGTTGCGCCTGTACTTCTGGTGTTTGCTCGGCTGGTTCAATGTAATAAGCCCAGTCACTTTTCAGTGTCGAAGCTGGATTGGCCATCAACCACAAACGCCCAACGCTGTTTTGCACCAGATATTGCACAATCCAGTTCGGCGTAAAGAGCTGGGTGGCAGCGGGTATGTCTTCGGATTTAACGACCTTGCCGATGACCTGATCTTTTTTCTCGCTGATATAAAACTGATACAGCCAGCCGACGATTTCGACTTCCTGCCAGTCTTGTTCCGGAATGGCCTCAACCAGCTTGGCAATAACCGAATCGGTCAGCAATAAATTGTCAGGCAGCAGCAGTTCGGTTTCATTGTCGATGCGCTCAAACAGAAAAGGCATGACCTTTGACAG
>CANNLO010000421.1 GCA_947505055.1 Methylococcaceae bacterium
CTGGACGCGCTCAACCAACCCTACCAACTTGCCACACATAATTACCACTGTACCTCAAGCATCGGTGCCACCTTGTTCAATGAACATGATCAAACTCCAGACGAACTATTGAAACAAGCGGATATTGCCATGTATCAAGCCAAAGACGCAGGGCGGAATGCAATGCGTTTCTTTGATCAACAAATGCAGATTAGTATTAATACGCGCGTGGCAATGGAAGCTGATTTGCAATTAGCTATCAATGAAAACCAATTTGAGCTTTATTATCAGCCGCAGGTTAATCACAACGGCCAGATTATAAGTGCTGAGGTATTGATCCGCTGGCAACATCCACAGGATGGAATAATATCACCTGCTTACTTTATTCCCCTGGCTGAGGTAACTGGCTTGATACTGCCCATCGGCTTATGGGTATTAGAGACTGCTTGCTCCCGAATCAAAAATTGGGAAAATGATCTGCATGCACAGCATTTAATGCTAGCCGTTAATGTGAGTGCGCGTCAGTTTCATCTGCCTGACTTTGTAAAGCAAGTTCACCTAATTATACTCCGGAGCGGCATCAACCCTGAAAGACTTAAACTGGAACTTACCGAAGGCCTAGTGCTTGACGACATCAATGACACTATTCTAAAAATGAATGCACTCCGTGAACTTGGCGTAAAGTTTTCAATGGATGATTTTGGTACTGGCTATTCATCGCTGGCCTATTTAACCCAATTGCCATTCACGCAACTTAAAATTGATCAGTCATTTGTTCGTAACATTGACGTGAAAGGTACTGATACCGTCATTATACAAACCATCATTGGTATGGGTCATAATTTGGGCATGACAACCATTGCTGAGGGTGTGGAGACTGAACAACAACGGGATTTTCTAGTGCAGAATGGCTGCACACTCTTTCAAGGGTATTTATTCAGTAAGCCAGTACCGATTGAGCAGTTTGAATTGTTACTGAAGTCAGGGCTAATTTGACCCTAAGTTCAGCCCAGTTAATTGATAACGTGAGAAAGAAAGGCACAATAATATCTTAGGTGTTATTAGAATTGTAAATACAAATCTGACTTATTTATTGAATAGTGCAGTTTCCTGCAAAATCACTATTTACACAAAGCTTCTTATACCCTCTTTGCTAGCCTGCTTGGACAAGGGACTGTTTTTTTATATAACGCTGCCCATTTAAATTGTTGGACGCCTACCTATGGTTGGACCGAACGGCAGCAATAACTCATATCGCAGACGTTGATTTAGCGTAACCAACCGTCTCCGACGACCCAATGCAACCATAGAAGCCAGATTTCCAAATGACAGCAGACCCACACAAAGCCGACATTCGATTTTAACGTGGCAGCAACCAGTGCCCGATATTTTCTACTCAGAAATAGTTTTTCTGTGTTTCACATTTAACATCATGAGCAGGCTTTTTCATATCGAGGCCCTGAAGTTTATAAGCTAGAACATATAGCTAATCATGCCTGCACTCGTTTAGACGCGCAGTTAAAGCCTAAGGCTTGCGTTTGTCATTTTCAATTCATTTACTACTTTGTAATCAGATACTTACAAAGTATTTCCGGTAAGCTTACGCTACGATGCCTGTCACATATCTATAACTATTAATTCGTAATATAGTGTGTTAAATTCCCGCTGCGTTAACGTTTTACCCTCTATATATGGACCAGCTCACTTCTGCTGTAAACAGCGTGTCACACTGTTCTAGGTGTGCATGCCTTAAGGATGATAAAGCCAAATCAGGTTCCGATCTGTTTTACACAGACTGGTGACCGTATTGCAATTAAACATAAATAGATTGGAGAAAATAATGAAACACAGAAATTTAATGATTTTAGCCGTCGCTGGCGCACTGATATCGGCCAATGCCTCTGCGGCACTGGACTTTGAGATCGGATTGTCGGACAACCAAGTTGCATCGAGACTTGCGTCAGAAACTTGGGGCTCTACAACGCCTAGTAGCATAGCGAACCCGTTTGCCTCTTACAATATCGAGTTCGTATCGCCTACTACAGCTAATAGACTGTACATCGAGGCTACCGGTGGGTCTAACCCGGGCCCACAAAATGGCTCGGTCGACGGCGACCCAGAGGGCTTTGTTAATGATGTGTGGAGCACTGCGAACCCGACTAATCCTCAATGGGATACGTCGAACGATCTAACCCATAGTTTGGGGAGTTTCTTCCTGCGGGGCTCGGGTCTTACCCAAACATACACGACCCCTGGCAATCCCTCTTTTGGCAGCACAGACCCTGCCTTTTATATCAATCTTCTCGCTGCCCCTAGCTCGTCAATTTCCGGTCAAATCTGGGACATCGATGGTGTGAATAATACGACCGAACAGTGGGTTGTAACGGCATTTACCGGGTTGAACGGCACCGGTTCCTTGCTAGGTACCCAGACGTCCCCGAGTCATGGAGTCAACAATAGTTCGTCGTTGGACGGAAAGGCATGGGAATTCTTATTCACTCAAAACCTTAACCAGACACAAAGTCTGAAGTTCGCATTCACTGGAAACAAGACACTAGGTATCGGGGTTGCGTTTGACAATTTCCAGTCGGGTATTACCGTCGTGCCAGTTCCTGCTGCGGTTTGGTTGTTCGGTTCTGGTTTGCTGGGTTTGACCGGTTTTGCTCGCAAACGCAAAGCGGCTTAATAGATTTTCTTGCTTACGATGACGGCGGCCTTTGGTCGCCGTTTGTGTTTTTAGTTTGTTATCCGAATGACTGCATTACAAAACTAACCAGCCGTCCATTGAAAGTAAGTCGACGTCTCTTTTGGCCGATATTTGAAGCTCACTTGTATTGCAAAGCATGTCAATTGGTTTTACAACTGGCGCTGAATATTGTTCAAAAAAACCTTTGTTAATTATTTTTAGCGATAAATTAGAATTGTTTAAATTCGCTGATTCAATGCCGCTAAACACTTTTAATGGTGCTGCTTCAATAAACTCAATTCTTTCAGAGGTATCTGCATTTATAACTTCTTTATTTACGCTTGTAGTCCTGTTATATTTTCTACGAATAGTGTCTGTGGATTCTTTGCAAATGTCTGGATTTTCTTTAGTATTTGTCACTTCACAACCACCAAGTGACAGGGTCATAACAGCAATATAAAATAATTTCACTTCGAGTACCCTTTGATTGTTTATTATGTCCATGCGGATAAAAGGCATAGCAAAATTCAATTTACATTTATAGTCATTTGCCTAATGGCGTAACTTACTTAGGGAACTTTTGATAATTCTCGGAGAAGAATTACATAAACAGGTAACAAATAGCAAAAAAAAGCGAATCAAGATGTTGTTTTATATAATAAAAACTAAAAATGAATAGCAGGTTTACATTATAGCAATTAAATCAAGTACATTTGGTCGTGTCGAATTAAGTGGCAAAGATGCGGCGCGTTTTGTTCAACACATGAACGAAGATAAAGCCAACCCCTTGGCGTTGGCAGCATTGGCGCGTGGCCGTCAAATTAGCGAGAAAATCAAGAAGGGCGAAGCGTTTAAACTGAAACCCGATGCTTGATTCAGATTATTATATTCGCAAGCTCGAAGCATCCGATACAGTCAAAAATTTCAAGGTCGGCAACCAGTCGTTCTTGCCGCTAAAAACCTTTCTGCAAAAACAAGCCAAACAATTCCAGCAATCCAGCATCGCACAAACATATGTTGCCGTGACCGGCGATAAAGCCATTATCGGCTTTGTGACGTTGACCTGTAGCGAGATTGACTTACAAAACGGTTATGACTTGGCCGTTATGCATAACGGCCAGTAAGTTAAGGCGCGAGTACTGATGTCTGAAATTCCAGCCTATCCAGCGATCCCGTGCAGCGCATTTCAGCGCCGCCGAGGAAAAGCCAAGTAAGGCACCCACTCATCATGAATCGTTGCAACGTACCAAAGGTTTTCACCGATCTTGGCCAGCGATCCTAAATAATGCTGGGCTTGCATAAGCGCTTGGTAGCGCGCCTCTTCGTCAGGCCAAACTGACGAACTTGGAGTAATCGTAGATTCAAGAGGCTGCTGTGTATAGTGTAAAAAAATGTATTTTATACAGCAATGGCGGTAGGTTGTTCAGAATGGGTTAGCTAACTCTCGCTGGTAGTGGGCTTTGTGGGTAAAACGTATTTACCGTGTGGCGATTCGCTACGTAGATGATTTTAAAATGCATTTATGCTAGACTTAATCATTATTTGCCCCGATAGCTCAGCAGGATAGAGCGGTCCCCTCCTAAGGGACAGGCCAGTGGTTCGAATCCGCTTCGGGGCACCAATAAAATCAA
>CANNLO010000422.1 GCA_947505055.1 Methylococcaceae bacterium
TGAGGAAGATCACCTGATACCATTGAGTATTGGCGGCAGTCCGAATGACCCACTTAACCTTTGGCCACAACCAAGGTTAAGTGAGTGGAACGCACAGAAGAAGGATATCTTAGAGCTTAGAATTTATAAGATGGTATGCGATGGCGTAGTGACATTAGACGAAGCAAGACAAGCGATGTCTCATAGTTGGATTGATGCTTATAAGCGGTATTTACATTAAGAGTCTGCCTAGTAATTAAAGCTCTACCCCGCTTGCCTACAAACTAAGTGGCGCTGGGGGATAAGGCCCAACGCCAGTAGTCACATCACTTATTATCATCAGTAAAAAATTGCGCCTTACCTTGTGCAGATTTCCTTCGCAGAAAAGCTGCTTCAGCCTCATCTTTATCTAATGAAGAGTCCTCATTTTTGGAAGACAAACGACTGCTCATCTTGCTGCTTGAGAACCGAGCTTCTTTCATGAACATGATGTCATCACGTTTGGTGGCTAGTTTTTCCATGGCTCTCAATACATCTTGCGCCCAAGGACTAGATCTGAATGTCCGCCTAGCTTCATTTAAGATAAAGTCTGCTTCAGTCCAGTCACCATTTTTAACTGCTCTGCGTGCTCGATTAAGATACTCAGAAGCTAGCAATTCATCTAATCTACGTCGTACCAACTCATCTTCGGCAATAGCACTGTAAGCCACTGAATTAAGCACTGGTAGCGATAGTATAGGACTGCTAGCGCGTATTTCACGTTCATTAATATCTTGCCCTGACAGTTGAACCGAGAACAAATCAGCTATTTGGCCTTCACGCAATTCACCTGAAATTGTCACTTCAAACATTGCCCATGCTTCAGAGCCATAGGCAACATTAGGTAGCCCCCATGCCTGAGATAAAGCATCAGCTTTTAGATAATCATTCATCAGTCTGACTCTAACATCATCTGCATCTCTGATTTTTAGAACCGGTCCTTTAGCCCACAAATTAGACATGAGCTCAAACTCTTCATTGAAGGACTCTAGAAGATCATCAGCTGTTTCTGCATAGTAATGGCTACCCTGCCCTGCCTTGGCAATGTCTACCATGAGTTCTTCATTAAAATGAGACCCAAGACCATAGGTAGAAGTAGTAATACCTCGGCTAGCCAATTGGGCAACTTGCCTGGTAATTTCTGTTGGGTTGACGATACCGTCATTTGCGCAACCGTCCGACAGAAGCACTACACGTTTAAGGGCTGTTTGCGGCTCCTTACGAACGAACTCATCTGCCCCTTCACGCCAGCCGCCATGTAAATTAGTCTGCCCACCATGATCGACGGCAGACAACGCCATTCTTAGATTGCTACGCTCTGACATTAGACTAAGTGGGAAATTAAGCTCAACATGGTTATCAAAAGTAACTAGCGATGCTAAATCTGTATCGTTTAATTTATCGACCATAAAACGCACACAACGAACCGCTTCTCTTAATGGCGTGCCAGCCATTGAACCAGAACGATCAATCACAAAGCCAAGACCGTAGGGTTGGCGTTGCTTCTTTTCACTTGCAGGTAAATCAGGCGCTTGCACCCGAACTAGAACATGCACCTTATTTGCATGACCCGCTAGAACTGCTGATCTAAGCGGAGTGACAATCAAACTTACTTTTTCATTTTCCATCATTGTTCCTTTATCAACAGATAATTTACTTCAGGAACAATTATTAGATTATGTTGGTATCACAGAGTGAGCTACTGAAATTAAATTGAAAAATATCCAGTCAATTAAACAGTTAAAACTAACTTAACTGCTAGAAACATTCCACATCATTTAGCATTGGTTCCCAAGTATGAATGAGTGCAGTCCGGGCCTTATGATAAAAATTATTCAAAAATGACTTACGGTTCTCTTGGGTTAGCCCTGTCTGCTGGATAAGCATTTCGCGCAAAGGATGATGGCTAGTTATAAGAAACTCATTACGCCTTGAAAGCCTCTCAAGAAGCTTGATAGTCGGAATTGCAGTGAACTTTCCATCCGCGCCTCGGTTGCAGTCTCTACATGAAAGAACTAAATTCCAAACCCCATCGACACTAACTTTAAATCCTAACTGTTTGAGAGTGTGTGGGAAAAAATGGTCCACATCTGCCGTAATTCCTGAGTCATTAACCGATATATCGCAAAAACAATAAAAGCACTTACCTTTTTGGTACCCGTTTAATGCGCTCCTACAACTCGTAATAGGTTTGCGTTTAAGCGACCTATCCAGTGAAAAAAGACTTTTATTAACATCATCATAGTTGATTGATAGTAAACCTCTTGATACGCCTATTTCCCATGCAGTCTCAACTAAGCGCCATCGAGACTCAACCTCCTGAACCAAGTTTTTCGCTTGAACTCCAGAAACTAATTGGCTGAACTCATCAGTGATTCTTATCCCATCATTTTGACGTCGCTCATCAATATAGAATCTCTTAGGTATTTCCCTATTTCCAACCACGTGAAATGCGTCAATAACATTATTGAAGCCGAGTCGCACCGTTGAATCAATTAATCTACTTTGATTATTGTTTTCATTATATTGACGGCAGGCTTTAAGGAAATTACTGCTTGCCGATGTTGCTTGCTTATCTGCGAGCTTTAAATGCTGGGCTATGTACCCACCATATACAGGCGCCAGATCAGATAATTTAATGAGTTGGCCACTTTGCGGATTTATATCTAGAAGAGATTTTGCCAAAGCAAATTTATACGTCGCGACATTTCTGCCAAACAATACGATTCCTCGCCAGTATTCTTCAAGCGTAGGTTCAACTGAATAAAACTCCTCAATTGCCATTGCTTTTAATATAGGCCTTTATCAGGAATAATGTGTCGGACTCCACCGCGGGGGTTAGAGACATCCCCAACTCTTCTTGGGATCAAATGAATATGAGCGTGAAAAATTGTTTGACCAGCAACTGCACCTACATTCATCCCAATATTGAACCCTTCAACATTTGTATCGCTGCCAAGGATGCTAGCCCTAAGTTGGCGCAGTAACTGATCGCAAGCTTCACGCTCTGGTTCATCTAGACCAAAATAATCAACTACGTGCCGCTTGGGGATGATCAATGTATGCATTACTGTTACTGGGAAACCATCTCTAATTGCATAAGCAAAAGTGTTTTCCAAAATTATTCTGTCTGAAGGGATGTCGCAGAAAAGGCAACTTTGTTCTTTATTAAGATTCAATTAATTTCACCTTCTATTTATAATTCTCTATCGCCGCTTGCAACATTTCAGCTACCATCTTTTTTAGCGACTCAGGTTCAACAACTTTGATATCCGCCCCGTACTTCAAAATATCCATAATCAGTTCTCGGTGGTCGGAATACGGGACCTTCAGTTCATAAGTACCGTCTTTTAAGACCTTACTTTTTTGTTTGGAGTGCCAGCGCTCATCAGCGACCCATCTTGCACGCTCTGGGGTGAAATGTAATGTTGCCCATTGCACATTCTTTCCTGAAAATATCCCATAGCCAGTAGCTAGCACTTCATTCAATACATCTTCTGCCACATCATCTGCAGGCTTTTCAGTAATTTCAGCCTTATTAATCATATCCACAGAAAAGTTGCGAATGGCATTTCTATTGTGGCACCAGGCATCTAAATACCAATTGCCGCGGTAATACACTAAGCGTTGCGGTGATACTTCACGGGTGCTGGTTTCGTTTGTTCCACGAGCGTGATATTCAATGATTAAACGCTTACGATTTAATAAAGCCGAACCCACGACCTGAAACTGTTCTAGATGCACATGCCTTGCACCCATATTTTCTACTTTGATGCGTTTTTTTACTTGGTCGGCATCATCGTTAGCGGTGCCTAATATAGCGGTTAATCTTGACTGTAAAGGCTGAATATGGGGCCCTAATAAACCCCCACTATCCAAGTTATTAAGTAAATGTTGCATAGTAAGAAGCGCATGGATTTCACCTTCAGAGAACCACAAGCCTGGCAACTCATAGGCTGTCCCTGGTCCCTGTTCTCCGAACCGATAGCCACCAAGCTCTTTATCAAACAGCACTGGGGCATTAAGTCGATCGCGCATATGAGCGATATCTCGCTTCAAGGTAGCTGGCGATACTTCAAGTCTGTCCAGTAGCTCCTGAAAACTGATGCTACGCCGCTCGTTCAGCAGATTGTCGATCTTATAGATACGTTCGTTTATGCTCATGTGTTTAGTATGCGCTTTCATATAAATAAACTCAATTTGGTGGCCTAATGCAATCTGATGTGGCGAGTGCGATAACCTACTGTCAGCAACTCATCATCCAATGACACCA
>CANNLO010000423.1 GCA_947505055.1 Methylococcaceae bacterium
AACTCGCTTACAGTCTGGTCTGCTTCAAGGGCTTCGCGTTTAATTGCTTTAGCTTTGCTCGCTGGAATCCGGATTTGTAAGGGTGTCTGTTTCTCTACGGTTTCCTGTTTTTTTGCGTCTTGTTTTGCTATCGGTTTGATGATTCCGCGTTGATCGAAATTGGATTTGCTTGTGTCCTCTTGAATTTCCATCAAATCGGAACTTAATGCGGTTGCTTTAGCCATTGGTGCAGCTCCTTTCTTGTTTGTTCTGTGTCAATAAATCATTGTTCAGGTAGGTGTGTATGAAAGCCCATAATTTTGCGGTTTCTTTTGCTGCCTGCCCTTTTGGCTCAATTTCTTGTGGTGTTCGCCCATCAGTGAAAGCTGCCGGATAACTCACGCGATTGACTATTAAAACTTCAGCAACGGCGCCATGATGAGAAAGGGCGGCGACAGCTTGGGCGGTAATATTGGTGTTTTGTATTGCTTGGGTAACTACGAACAGGAATGGGATGTTTAAAGCCTTTAAACGGTTTACTGTAACTGCGGCAGCTTTCAGGTCATCCGGTGTTGGTTTTATCGGCACAATAACCAAGTCAGCCAACATGAAAACCGCGTCTAAATGCTCGCTTGCCTGTGGTGGGGTATCTATAAAGACAAATTTAGCGCCGCTTTTATCGAGTTCCTTGAGTCCATTCTCTAATCGGTCTGTCGGACAAATTACGCGACGCGGTTCTTCAGATTCTCGTGCCTCATGCCATTGAGTCAAAGTGCCTTGTGGGTCAGTGTCAATCAGATAGACAGGAACTATCTCAATATCTGGATGTGACCGCATAGCTTCAACGGATAATATTCGGCACAAAGCTGTTTTGCCGCTCCCGCCCTTCTGAGAGTTAATGACAATTGTTTGCATGATTTCATAATCCTATGCTTTTATATTTAGTTAAAATCATATATACATAAAATAATTATGTCAAACATGGCTAATAGTATTATTTTATGAAACAATAAAAACATAATAGCATGAAAACATAATAGTATGATTTGTTAAAAAACAATTATATGTAATGATTTGTAATGATTTGTAATGATTTGTCTTGGTTATTTTGTAAATAACGCGTTGTAACAGCTAAGAAAAGCGATCTCTTAGCCTCAGCACTGGATGATTTTTCAACGTTAAACTGGAATATTAATTCGTGAATAATGATTTAGAACTGAACAAAGCCAAGCAGTATGTCCGTGATTTAACTAGCGGTACTTTACTGCTTGCAGAAAGCCGCTTGGTTGCTGAAACCCTCTTGTTAGGGTTGCCTGAGTGTGACTGGAATCGCTTGTTTACGGAAGATAACCTACTTAAAAAAAACTCCCCGCATACAGCCATTCGTTACGCACGCTCCATCAGAAGACGACTTGAACCTTTAGGTAACGCCTTCATTGAAGCCGTTATTCATGAATCTGAATCTTCTTACACACAGTTGCTGATGCTTAGCGTCATGCTCACTACTCCTGTATTGCCGGATTTTATGCGGCAGGTCGTTGCTGAAACCAAACGGATTTACCAACCCAATTTGGCAGCAGATGCTTGGGAGTCTTTTTTACTGGATCGCTCTCGAATCTTACCTGGCTTGAATGACTTATCCGCCTCAACACTTAAGAAAAGCGGCAATAATATTATTCGCACCTTGGTGGAAGCTGATTACCTTAATAACAATAAACAGCGCCGTTTGCAGCCCGTTTATGTACTGCCAGAAACTCGCCGTTGGTTACACACGCTAAACAGAGAAGACCTAGAACCCGTTATGGAATGCACGCTATGAAAGCGCTACAAAACAGACTCGATTTGATTCTGGAAAGAATAGAAAACCCAAGATTCCTTAACAATGATGGCTTGGGAAATGAAATTGGCTTTTGGATTTTTGACTATCCAGCCAAACATGAACTGGTGGTTAGAGACTACCTTAAACATCTGGCAGACAAACTGGGCAAGCGTGGCTACCAATTTATCAACGTCAATATCTACGAAACAATAATAGAAATGCTGGCGTCAAGAGGACTGCTGGAGCGGACCTTTAGCCGTGAAAAACAGGTGGGGGTTGATGCCATACGAAACACCCTATCAGGACCTCTTAGCCAGAAAAAGATTGCGGAATTCATCGCGGAAAATATTCAGCCGGAAACGCTGGATTTTGTGCTTCTGTCCGGATTGGGCAATGCCTGGCCTTTGGTCAGAGGTCATGAACTCTTGAGCGCATTGCAAGATGTGATGGGAAAAACCCCCTTGGTATTGTTCTACCCTGGAGAATATAACGGCCGAGACCTGCATCCTTTCGGCATGATTGAATCCAAGAACTACTATAGAGCCTTCAAGCTGGTACCAGAAGACGGCAAAAAAATTAACGCAGGGACTCCCCGATGACTATTGAACACATATTTTCCAAACAACTGACGCGCGACATCAACGGCGTAGTTAAAGCAGAACAGTTAGATAACGACAGTGTCTTTGTTGAATTGGATGAATACGTTATTACCCAAGAATTGGACCGGCATTTCCGTCGTTTTTTCGAAACCTATGTCCCTGCAATAAAAAATCGTAACCCGGCTGTAGCAGGCAAAATTGGTGTTTGGGTATCCGGCTTCTTTGGCTCAGGTAAATCGCATTTCATTAAAACACTTTCCTATCTATTAGAAAATCGTGCCGTAGTAAAAAATGGCGAAGCCCGCCATGCCATCGACTTCTTCAAAGACAAAATCAATGACGCAATGCTGTTTGGTGACATACACAGTGCTGTTTCCAGGCAAACCGATGTTATTTTGTTCAATATCGATTCCAGAGCCAATACCGATGATCGCGAGAACGCCATCCTCAAGGTCTTTCTTAAAGTATTTAATGAACGGGTCGGTTACTGTGCGGACTTTCCGCATATTGCTCACATGGAACGGGAACTGGATAAACGCAATCAATACCCCGCTTTCAAAGCTAAATTTGCCGAGTTGACAGGTTCAACCTGGGAAGCACAGCGTGATGCCTACGATTTTTACCGCGATGAACTGGCTGAAAGCCTGGCCGCTGCCAGTAATCAGACACTTGAGTCAACGCGGCAATGGGTTGAGCAACTAGAGACAAATTTGCCGCTGGATATTCGTAACTTTTGCAAGTGGGTGAACGATTATCTCGATCGCAGTGGCGATAGAAATATTTTGTTCCTGGTAGATGAGGTTGGCCAATTTATCGGCAAAAATACCCAGATGATGCTGAAGTTGCAGACCATTACCGAAGATTTAGGAACCTTCTGTAGTGGCCGTGCCTGGGTCATTGTGACCTCTCAAGCCGATATTGATGCAGCAATTGGTCAACTCGACAAGCGTGATGGTGATGATTTCTCAAAGATTCAGGGACGGTTTTACACTCGACTGCAACTGTCCAGTTCAAACACCTCTGAAGTCATTCAAAAGCGCCTGCTTGAAAAAACCGAAACCGCCGCTGCTGCCCTGGCCAATGTATTTGCAGAAAAAGGCGATATTCTGCGCAATCAGTTGACCTTCGACAAAACCACCACTGCGGCACTGAATAGCTACACTGATGCACCCTCCTTTGTTGATAACTATCCGTTCGTGCCTTATCACTACCCCTTAGTGCAAAAGGTTTTCGAATCCATTCGCACCAAAGGCGCTACCGGTAAACATCTGGCGATGGGTGAGCGCTCATTACTCGATGCTTTTCAGTCGGCAGCCAAGCAAGTTAAAGATCAGGACATTGGCGTACTGATACCTTTTTACTGCTTTTATTCACCCATTGAGAGCTTTCTTGAGCCCGCCGTTAAACGGACAATTGATCAAGCTTGTGAACTCAGTACCTTAACCGAGTTTGACAGCAAAATACTCAAGACCCTGTTTCTTATTCGCTATGTTGATGTGCTGAAAAGCACACTGGATAACCTGGTGACCCTCAGCATCGATCAGATTGATGCCGATAAAATTGCGCTGAAAAAACAGATTGAAGAAAGTCTTAATCGTTTGGAGCGACAATTATTAATTGCCCGCAACGGCGATGAATTTATTTTTTTAACCAATGAAGAAAAAGAAATCGAAAATGAAATTCAACACACGGATGTTGAACCCTCGGAGCTGACCCATAAACTATCGAGCATCCTCTTTGAAAGCCTATTATCCAGGCAGACTGTGTATCGTTATCCGGTCAATAAGCAGGATTTTCGAATAAGCCGCTTCTGTAACGGGCATCCAAGAGATGGGACGACGTTAGAAGATCTGGTGGTTAAGGTTATTTCACCGCTGGATTCGCATTACGACA
>CANNLO010000424.1 GCA_947505055.1 Methylococcaceae bacterium
GTTTTTTGGGTGATTTTGCTTTCATTAAAATAATGACCTATGAAATAACTTATTTTCATATTATACCATTGATTTATAACGATTATTTAATTAATTCGTGTGTTGGCTTGCAGGATTTAGGTATTATAGAAACCCTGACTTATTAACTCCAGTGGCACATAACCCGAACCAAACATTAGCCCCTTATTCAACGACTCTAGCGACCTCGGTACCGCAAGTACTGCATAGACCTTGAAGTACGAGGCATGAACCTTCCATACGACCACCAACATTGGCAATGATGACCGCAGTTTTGCATTGGCTACAATAAGCATTATTGAGAAAAATGTGCTGTTCAGCTTCTGATAGTTTTTCCCAACGTATTATTGCTTGCGGTGAAAACGTATTTTGTTCGTTAGAGTTGTGCTCAGGCTTCAAGGCGGCCACAACACTTTTTGTATTTTTTACCGCTTCCACACTTGCACGGGTCATTTCTACCCACCTTTTGAATTTTTTCTGACGGAAGGCTTTTTTGATAGTTGCTGTACAGCAGTTTCATCCGTTGTAATCTTATCTTAACCACATCATAAAACTCTGGGTATTGGCTTTCCATTGCCGATTGCACTGAAGCAATGTCAAGGGTAGATGCGGGAGAGTCTTCATCCAGCGTCCAGCTTTTGGATTGGTAGTCTACCCGAACGAAAAATTCCAAATCACCTGTTTCTGAATGCGTATAATCATCAGTGTTCTCCTTGAGAATAGGATAAAAAAGGAGTAACAATTCAGAGCATGAGCACTTATTTTTTACGCAGTAATTTTCCTCTAACGCGTAGTGCGTACCTTCAAGCGTAATATCAAACACTTTTGCATAAGGTAATACCTCATTATAAGTAACCATGTCACCATTTTGTTCAATATCCTCTTTGGGGAATTTGACTAAAATTTGTGAATAGTCATCATGTTCCGTGCCATATTTCTTGTGGAACACGTAAATCTCTTTTATCGTGTTAAAATCTGACTCATCCATCTGCTCAAAGACCTGATTAGCAAAGTCATCAAGGGTTGAAGGATTATCGCGGCCAATTAACGATCGGTCTTTTATGTTGAAGCCCATGAAATGGCTTTCACCTAATCGTTCAAAATCTAAAAAGACCTCATTACAATCACAAACCGGATTCATGCAGACCTCTGGTTCGCACTCATAAACCTGCGCTAAGGTGTCGCCAGGCAAAGAAGCGGTAATCTTTCCTGTTGTTTTGTCGTGTTCAAATATCATGTTTAAATTTACAAATTTATTATTCGGAGGAATATAAGTTAAGTTCAGGAATAAACTTAAAGTCTTTGGTGTTCAGGGTATAAAGCTCAAGCTCATAACTAATAGCGGTTGCAGCAATCAGCATGTCGGGGATTGAGACTTTATGACTCAGTGAATAATGACTCATCAACTTTATAAAAAGTGTTGAAATATTCTCATTAAGCCCATAACAGCGGCACAATGATAAATGCCGTTCAATTTTTACCAGTTCTTGTTTGTCTCTTGCGCCATAAAATAACTCGGCTTTGGTGATTACGCTGACGGCAATATTGGCTGAACCTATCCGGTGCAAGGTTTGCATGACAGATGGCGTAGCTTTGTAGAATTCAATTAGAATATTGGTATCGCAAAGTATCATCGTTTATTGTCTCGCCAAGCTTGCGTGCGTATAGATTCCTGAGTGATGTCATCGCGGTTTTCCCACATGCCTGCACAATTGAAAAAATCAGCGTCAAATGTTGCTTCCTTAGCTGAAGTTTCAGTTGCGTCAAAACTGGTCTCATCTAACAAAATAACTTTAATTTTTTTACCGTCCCATGATTTTTGATTACTGGGTAAAGTAATCACACCGTTATGGACGGTCGTTTGAAATTCGGCTGCGTTCATTTTTTTAGCCTTCGTTGTTTGATTGTTGTAAGTGACGTAAAGTGTACTTTAAATACCCGATTTTAATGCGTCTAACCAATTAGCGGTTGCATTCAGCCAGCTTGAACCGGTAGGCAATAGTCTTTTGCTTCTTCCAGCGTCGCAAAGGAACCCCACTCGGTGGGTCTATCCCATGCGCCGCCGTCAAGGCAATAGACACGACAAGCGATACCTGAGGCCAATATCCCGGTCAAAAAAGTGTTGGGGGCAATTAACATGGTGGCGGCACCTCGGCTTGTTTTATCGGAATTGTATAACGTATCTAAACTGACTCATAGCTCATAGTCATCAAACGTTTGCAGCACTTGTTCTTGAGTGATGCCCAAATAGCGGAGCGTGGACGCCGTATTGGAGTGATTCAATACCTTGGCAATTTTTTCAATGGGCACGCCATCCGAATACATGGCCATGCCCCGACTCTTACGCATAGAGTGAGTGTTAATGCTTAAGCCCAAAATATCTCCCGCCTCTTTGAAAACACGACTGACCGAGGCACGGCCAATGGGTTTATCTTTGGCACGGTTGCTGTGTACCTGAAACAACCAAATATCGGTACTGTGCTCTTGTTTGCGCCGAGCGATAACGGTAATAGCCGTCGCATTTAAGCGCACAGTCTTTTGTTTACCGGTTTTAGCTTCAATTAATTTTAGCGAGCGGTCGGCCAGATTCAAGTCAGCGTACTTGAGCGTCAACAGATCGCTGATGCGCAAACTGAGATTCACGCCTACCTTCCAGACATCTGCATAGAGCTGACCATATTTTTTGTTGAGCACCGAGTGGATCATGTCAATCTCGGCTTTTGAAGCGGCGTTGACGGCGATCATGGTAAGTGTCCTTTTGTTTAAAATGCGAAAATGAAGTACATAGCATAACGCAAAAAACAAAAAAGTCAAGTAAAACAACCGCTTGCTAAGTGACAGAAGGGCATTGTGTTACTTAGGAACGGAATTAGATTAAAATTTTGAGTAAGTGGGGTTATGTTAAAAATGTCCGCTAACCCACTATAATTAATTAAAGCCAGTGCATAATTTTCTTCTTATCCTTTCGGTAAAGCTTGAATGCCAGCCACCAGAAGCTAAATAGCCCTCCCCATGCTGCCTTATCATACCGATGAGCTAATTTCTCTTTGATGAGGTCAGTTAAACCGGACATTTGCCCGGATAACTGGAAATTTGCCAGATAGTAATCGCCAACTAGGTTGATGGTGATAAAACAGATCATCCCAAGAATAATTGCTGCTTGCGTTCGGCCTGTAAAGTGGGCGATAACCATCAGAATTGCTGTAAAATAGTCTCTCATAATTAACTAAATGTATATTCTTTCCACGGTATTTGAGATACCTGGATATTTGCTAAAAACTCAACAATGTCCTTTCGTCCTCGATAAGTCGGTATGCCTCGGCTATCTTGCGCCATTAAGATTACGGGCATTCCCGGAAAACAATTAGAGAATGTTGTGACTGCTTTCTGGAATTCTATTTGTGACTGAATTACAAATTGTTTCACGATGACAATCGCAAATGACACACCTTGCTCTTTTACTACTGCGCCTTGTATTTTCATTATTTTTTCCTTTAATTAGATCTATTTCAGATAGTTGATATATAGCTTCGGGCTAGCATTACGCACACCCGAAGCGTAACAATTACCCTTTAGGTGGATACAGATCATTTCCGTAGGAGTTTTTTTCGCGGATACGCCCATTTTCGCCGTGAATCAAAAGCTCTGATTTCTGGTTCTGTGCGATACTTCGGCCACGATCTATGGCCTGCTGTTGAGTTGGATGAACTGATGTAGCTTTGCTATTGCCTGCGCCCTTTACAGCCCAATCATTACCATGAGGTACAACGTGTTGGTTCTTTTTGCTCATTGTGTTACCTATTTGATTTTTATCTGGGACATCCCCATTACTAACATATACTCATAGCTTCATTATTCGCGGACATTTAAAATAAAAAAGTTAGTTTGTCCGCGCACAGCAATCTGGTGAGCATATATCTGTGTACAACCTATAGGGAAAAAAACATGCTTGTTGAGCTTTCTACAGAACCAGAAGATGAATATTTAACAAATTTAGAAATTACTAACCTAATTAGAGGCTTATCACCTGCGGATATTCTTAGGCTTGGTCAAATAGCCAAGAAATATGTATATCGTAGTTTAATGGATGCTGACGAGATATTAAGTGAAGCCATTGTTGGACGAAGCCGCTAACGCGCCGGAAAAACCCCTTACCGCGTAAACTCTAATTGTACTCAAAACCGAGTGCGATACATTTGGAGTTTAAAGATGACTGCTGAAGAACAAGCGCGATTTCAAGAATTATACACATGTCACCTCAGA
>CANNLO010000425.1 GCA_947505055.1 Methylococcaceae bacterium
AAGAGTCTTTTTGTCCGGCGTATTTATCAGAGATGTATTTAACGAACAAAAGTACCAGGACATAATCCTTATACTGGGAAGCATCCATGCCGCCACGGAGTTCATCACAACTTTTCCATAGTGAACTGTACAACTCTGATTTTTTAATGGCCATTAGTGATTTATTGTTTGATTGAGTAAGGTTTGCTGCATTGGGTGGCTACAGCTGATTATTAAGGCTCTTACTATACCATCAGCGCTAGAGCTAGATAATACATTCACGCATACCAAATCTGAATCAAAGAATGCATAGCATTGCGGAAGTGTTTTGACCTATTGAAAAGCGACACACGCATGGTGAGTGTATAGTAAAGGCCTTCAGCACAATTATCCATGTACCATAAAGCCGCTTCGGGTTTTCTACTGTTCTCTCCAACTATTAACTTTTCCATAAAAAAATCATGTGTCTTCTTTCTATTAATCATTAATGTTGATCTTCAAATAAAAAGTCAAATCAGTAATAAATGTTTTGAGAAGTTGTGTCGTAAATAGGGTCAAAGTGATCCTGAATATAGTATTGACCAGATTTAATAGGCAGAAACTTAACCTACAATCTTGGACCCCAAAGAGTGTCTGGACTGGAGTGTTATCCATCAAGTTGTGGTATGTAACGCAGTTTACGAAGCACAAAACCCTTATGTAATATACAGTAAAGTGGTGTTCACTAATCAGCATTTTAATGAGACTTCAATAATACTAAATTAGGTGCAGGTCATTACTATTTTGTGTATCCAGAGCCAAAATCGCTAGGCGTAAATTTAGGCGCACTGGTCAAACGATAGTGAGTCAAAACCAAGCAATATCGAAACAACTTGAAACTGTGTGTATATAAGGAGTAAAGTATAGTTTCAGGTTGCTTCAAGTCGTTGGTAATGCACTTTTAATGCGACGGTCGCGCATTCAAATCGCGCATGACCCACCACCAAACAATAAATCAAGCACTTACGATTAGTCAAAGTGCTTTTTTTACGACTAAAATTTCTCTACGTACCACTCACTTACCAATTACATATTTAAAGCCATATTAAACCTCAACAATTGCCGGAATTTTAGACATAAAAAGTTATATGACCCAGATACATACTCATTACGATAACTTAAAAATTGCCAGAAATGCGCCAGTTAGTGTCGTCAAAGCCGCCTATAAAGCTCTGAGCCAAATATATCACCCTGATAAATTTAACGGCTGCAAAAAAGAAGCCGAAAGAATCACAAAAATTATCAATGCTTCATATCTGGTATTATTTGACCCAGTTCAGCGTCAATCTCATGATGTTTGGATTAAAAATAAGGAATTCGAAGTAACTGAAAAAGAGTATTCTCATATACAAGACAACCACAGTACTGTAAAAGCCGAAAAATTGCCGACGTCAATTAAAGCATTACGACAATCCTATTACTCTATAACTGA
The DNA here is from genome assembly GCA_947505055.1 of Methylococcaceae bacterium. The sequence continues at coordinate 1,451 of CANNLO010000425.1, forward strand.
AACAGATAGGAGGCGTAAGGTAAGGCATAAAAAAGGCCATGGATTAAGCGTAAAGGTTTAAACCTAACCTGCACGAAACAAATGCAGACCGACAAACAGAACCGCAGTAATGCGGTGAGGCTTTATTTGATATTTGATTTACAGTGTTGAGCGTTGCCCTTGAATACTGTTAAAGAATGAGCGGGATAATGGAGTACTGGTATTGTGTGTACATCTACGATGGACTAATGCAAATTGGAGACATATTCATGATAGCAAACAAACGTACCAATCGAATTGATCTAAGAATCCACACAAAAGCCAAAGAAGCGCTTCAGGCGGCGGCTTCATTGCGGCATAAATCGGTCAGCGAATTCATTCTGGAAAGCGATTTGGGCGCAGCCGATGAGGTTCTGGCGGATCGCCGATATTTTAGTCTGAATATAGAACAATGGGCGGCTTTTCAGGCCGCTCTTGATGCGCCTCCCCGACCTTTGCCTCGGCTTGAACAGTTAATGCGTGAGCCAGGTATTTTCGATTCAGTAAAGAAACACATGATCGTCCTTGGATAGATAAACTTAACTCGACGCACCCGATTGATGCTTTTGATTGTGGACAAGACAGCTTAAACAGGTATTTAAAGAGATTTGCTTTAATGAGCAAACGCGCTGACGGAGCACAAACTTATGTCGGCATTTGCAAAGATGATATCATCGGTTACTACACGCTTGTCGTAGGTCATGTTGCCTATGAAGAGGCGCCGGAGCGCCTTATCAAAGGGCTTTCCCGTAATTCTGTTCCGGTCATGTTGTTAGCCCGTCTCGCCACTGATCTTGCTTGGCAAGGTAAATGCGTTGGCGCTGGCCTGTTACGGGATGCGATGCAGCGTACCTTGCAAGCGGCCGATATCGCAGGTATCAGAGCGTTTCTGGTGCATGCCAAGGATGATAAAGCCAAAGCATTTTACCAACATTTCAACTTCTTCCCCTCGCCGACCGACCCTTACCACCTCTATCTGATGATGAAAGACATCAGAAAAATAATGAGCGATTCGTAGCCATGGCAAAAAAAGTCGATCCGCAAAAAATCATCACCATAATTGACTGCAAATCCGCCGACATTGAAACGATTGATAACAATATTTTGATGGAAACGGTTGGCGTTGCCATGGCTATAGACAAGCTACGGCAGTCATTAGATAAGGTCGAGTCACACCTGGATGACAGAGAATTCGAAAAAGCCTCGCACCTTGGTTATCAGGACGTTGCTCATAATTTTGTTTATGTGCAAAGAACCTTGGCTGGACTCCAAACTGCCGCTTACCAAAAAGAAGCTCTTATTTCTAATATTGCTCAAGAAGCCAACACCTACTATGAAGATGTCGCACCTTATGTTGATCATAAGATGCAAACGGCTGTAAAAAAATCAGTTTCTCCTGCAAAGAAAGATGACACAGAGTAAATATTTTTCCAAAACAACGTCAAACCTCGTGTAGTTCCGTGAATCAAAACTTCTGATTTTTGATTCATAGCAATACTGCGAGCACGATCTATCGCTTCCGCTTGGGTGTCTCCCTTGGCAAGCACTGAAATTCCCATGTGCTCACTCAACGCCATTATCATCTAGGCAATGGCCGCATCGTTCGGGTCGGTGACAATGTACTAGCTATTTGCAGGCTGACCGTAAGGATTCGTGAGTAAATGGTAAGGGCTCAGCGCAACCATCTGCTACGCTTTCTGTTTTAATGATTCAATAAATGCGGGCGATAAAGGCAGCAATTCATCGATCCGACTATTCGGCCAGGTCGGAAGTTTGGTAAGGGTATCTTTAAGCCATGCGTAGGGATCTAGGCCATTGAGCTTGGCAGTAGCAAATAGGCTTTGAATATTCGCCGCCCTTTTTCCCGCGCGCTCGGAACCGGCAAACAACCAATTCTTTTTGCCTATCGCGATGGGCCGAATGCAGTTTTCGACCGCGTTGTTGTCAATCGGTAGATGGCCGGTTTCGGCATAGCGCAACAGACTGGGCCAGCGCTTCAAGGTGTAGTCCAGTGCCTTGGCAGAACCGCCGCCGTTTGCAGTTTTAGCACGGGTCTGTTCCAGCCAGGTATGCAGGGCTACCAAGGCAGGCAGGCTTTTTTCCGCGCGCAGCCGCTTTCGGTCTTCGATACTCAGGTCTTTGCCTTCCGCCTCAATTCCATACAAGACGCCTATGCGCTGTAACATCTCCAGGGCCATCGGGCTTTTATTGGCACTGTGCAAATCGAAAAACTTTCGTCGCGCATGCGCCCAACAGCCCAGCTCGATACACGGCGGCGCAACCGCTCGTAGCACGGAGAACAAGGCTTTGTAACCACTGTAATCGTCGACCAGCAAATGACCTTGCCATGAGCCCAGAAAGTTGCGGGCGTGTTCGCCACTTCGACCGGTTTGATAATCGAAGACGATAATCCTCATCGCTTGCGCCAAATCATTACTGCGATAGGCCCACAGATAAGCTTTGCGGGTTTTGCCTCGCCCAGGCTCAAGTTGCGCTACCGGCGTCTCATCGGCATGAAGCATGTCGGCCTGCATCAGATGGTAGATTAATCGATCGACCAAAGGTTGCAGTGTCACGCCGACTCGACCCACCCAATCCGCCAGGGTGGATTGGGCCAGAACGACCTGATCACGAGCAGCGATTTGTTCAAGACGATACAGCGGAAGGTGGTCGACGTATTTACTGACCATGATCCAGGTCAGCAAGCCAACCGACGCCATGCCACCATCAATCACGGCGGCGGGAATGGCCGCTGCGGTGATGGTTTCGCAAGGCTTGCACGCATATTGCGG
>CANNLO010000426.1 GCA_947505055.1 Methylococcaceae bacterium
CACGTTGAATATCCAGTTCTTCGTCCGCAATGCCTTTGGCGATGGCCCATATTTTCTTGATCAAGCCTTCGCCGTCCTTGGTCAATTCGGGCGGAAGTTCAATGATAGCCGGAAGCGATTCTACACCTAAGATTTTGGCTTCATCAGAGTCATTCCAGCTATTCAGGTACTTAGTGAGGGTGGTCAGGCTACCTCGACCCAAGCGATCAAGTAAGATGAGGGACGTTGGGCGCTCACCTTGCTGGGCAATTTCAGTGCAAGCAGCGTGTACTTTTTCTTCAGTGAGTCTTTGAGCCATGGGTGTAGCCTTGTTGAATAGTGAGTTGACTATAGTATGCCATGTTATTACATAATAAACAATAATTATGTAATTATGTAATTATGTAATTATGTAATTATGTAATTATGTAATTATGATAATATGTAATATTTATTACACACAATTGGATTGTCCAGGATTTACTTGGCTTCTCATCGTCGGGTATTTTGACTAAAACAGGGTGCATTTAAATAAAGACAGCCTTGGTCTTGATGCTGAAATGCTGAAAAATACTAGATCTACTGCAATAAGCCCAATTTTTTGATAAAAAGTACTGGGTTTTCGGGTCTTTTTCATTTCACCCAAACCAGTTCCCGCCAATCTGTTGTATAGCGCTGTGAAACGCGGTCTGCTTTCGGCTGCCAGGACTTATCAAAACCGGTGGCCGCAATTGAAATAGCCTTTGGAAAACGCCGGTTGATCTGATCGACAACCTTCATCAACTGGCGGTTCTCAGATGGCAAACCGTTATCGATAAAATCAAACAATTCAAACTGTCCGGGTGTTGTTTCCGGCTTAATGTCGCTCAATTGCACGCCGCATTTCTGGTAGCCATAGCCGGTTTTAAATATTTCCTTTAGTAAGCGATTGGCTGTGGCGATGATAACGCGGGTATCCTGAGTGGCGGCGGTCAGTTTGATACTGGCTGATCGCTGATATTGCGGTTCTTGCGGATTAAACGGGTTGGTTCTAATAAACACGGTAATGCAAGCTGTTACCGAGTGTTGTCTTCTAAGCTTTTCGGCCGCACGGCTGCAAAACTCGGCCAGGGCCGCAAAGAGTTCCGGGTACTCGGTCAGTCGGCGGCTAAAACTGCGGGAACAGACAAGCTGTTGCTTGTCAGGCGAAATCTCTTCAAGTTCCATACAAGCAATACCATTAAGCTCCAACACGGTTCTGGCAACCACAATAGTGAACTGGGCTTGAATACGTTTACTGGGTTGAATGGCTAAGTCCCACACGCTATTGATTCCGATCTGGTTCAGTTTTGCGGTGGTGCGTGAGCCAATGCCCCACACTTCGCCAACCGGGACAATCTTCATCAGCTTTTCTCTGCGCACCGGGTCAGACAAATCCAGTACGCCACCGGTATGTTGCCATTTTTTGGCCGCAAAGTTAGCCAGCTTGGTGAGCGTTTTAGTCGGACCCATGCCCACGCAGACCGGAATACCGGTGGCCCGGACAACGGCCTTTCTGATCCGATGGCCGTAAGCAATGGGATCTTTACGGCACACGCCGGTTAAATCCAGAAAGGCCTCGTCGATAGAATAGATTTCCAGACTGGGGGCGAATTCTTCCAGCGTAGACATTACCCGTGCCGACATATCGGCATACAGCGTGTAATTCGATGAGAATAGTTTTATCTGGTGTTGATTAACCAGTTGCTGAATCTGGAATAGCGGCACACCCATTTTAATGCCCAAGTCTTTGACTTCCTGACTGCGGGCTACGATACAACCGTCATTATTACTGAGTACCGCCACTGGCTTGCCGATCAAGTCAGGCCGGAACACACGTTCACAGCTTACGTAGAAATTGTTTGCATCAACTAGGGCGAGAAGCGCGGGCATTACACGGAATGAATGACGTTGGTTACTACACCCCAGATCACCAGCTCAAGCTCTTCGTGGAGGACAATATCAGGATAGGCTGGATTCTCTGCCTTGAGTCGCCATTGCCCGTTATCCTGCTCCAGACGCTTTACCGTCAGTTCACCGTTCAACGCACAAATGACAATTTTTCCTGGCACCGGATCGATGGAGCGATCCACGATCAGAATGTCGTTGGGATGGATGCCTGCACCGAGCATCGATTCACCTTGAGCGCGTACAAAAAAAGTAGCGGCGGGCTTTTGTACCAGCAGCTCGTTCAAATCCAGGGTTTTTTCAACGTAATCATCGGCGGGCGAGGGGAATCCTGCCGAGACTTTGCCATTAAATAAGGGTAGGGCAACGACTTGTCGATCAAGAGCGGGCATAAAAACGGTGGCGATGTGATTAAAACCAATGAGCTTAAACGATGACGTGGGTTGCATGAGGTAAAACTCGGTGATTAATAAGGTGCATAGCCTACCATCAAAAAAATAAAAGTTCTTTTTATGTTCTTATAATAATCATGTGCTATCATTAACAAAAACAAAATAAAAACAAATTTTATGGATACACTGACCCGAAAACAAAGAGAGATTGTTGATTTTCTGTTGCAAAATCCGCAGGCCTTTACGTATCCGCCGACCCTTGAGGAATTGTGTGGAGCGCTAGGGCTGAAATCGCGCGGTTCACTGCATCGCTTGATCCAAGGTTTGATTGTAGCGGATTTGATTGAAGTCTTAGATCGTAAACACCGGGGCATTCGCTTAACTGACAAAGCCAAGAAAATCGGCGAGGAAAGCAGCGTAACGCCTCATTCGTTGCGCTACGTCGGCATGATTGCCGCCGGTAAACCGATTGAGGCGGTTGAAGATGTGCGCTATATGACCATCCCCGATGAAATCAAAACCGACCAGTCTTGTTATGTGCTGAGGGTGAAAGGTGATTCGATGCTTGAAGAAGGCATCTACGATGGCGATTGGGTGGTTATAGAGCAGCGCTGTCATGCCCGTAATGGCGAAATCGTGGTGGCTTTAGTTGATAAAAGCGAAGCCACATTGAAATTTATTGAACAGTATCCACATGAAACCTTATTAATTCCGGCCAACTCCACCATGGAGGCTCTGCGTTATCATCCCGCGCAAGTGGAAATTCAAGGCGTATTAGTCGGTCAAATGCGCAGTTATCGATCGTTATCCATTAAATAAACAGGAGAATCACATGACCAGAAGAATTCATATGCGAGACCAAGTCGGTGCCAATAAAATTGAGGAGCTTATGCACCACTATGATCATTACAGTGCCATGGACATGTGGACGATGAAATTTGTCGTGGTCGGCGCTTTTTTAATGCTGGGAGTGTACGGAAATTGGTGATGTCAGGGTGACGCTTAGAACAATGACCTTGCCGGGGACTGTGTATTTTTGTACAAACCAGTTTCCATTGGGTAGCTACGAGCAGATTTGCTTACTGTATAAATAGGTTTTGCATTTAGGGCATTGATTCCCACCCGCTTCGTAGCCGTCCCACTGTGATTTGCAGATCACACATTCAAAATGAACCCATTTGCTGGGTTGGCTGATTGCAACAGTGAAATCGTGACTTTTTACCGGCTTAAGGCTTTGGTATTTATAGGGCTGTTGGTGTAAATGAGTTAAGTGATTGTTATTTTTGCCGTAACTCACGGTATAGCTGAGATTAGAGGCTTCTTTTTGCAACTGCTCAACGGTTAGAGAGGCGGCTTTCTCAAACCGTGGATGATAAATCCACCGCTTAGATTTTCTGTCGGTTATTAGAAAGTCAGTGAGTATTTCGTGATATGTTTTGCCTTCTGCTTTAGCCGCTTTAAATTGCGATTGTAATAAATCTAACGCTATTTGAATTATGCCGCACTTGGAATCCGTAGGCTTGAATAAAATAGTTGGAACGTTTCGCTCTGGGTGGGTGAAATAAACCACAAATTTGAACGCTCCTATCGTGCCAATCAGATCGACAGGTACCCCTGAAAAAGTGTTTTCCACTTCAAGATCATCAAGAATTATGTCTTGCTGTTTTGAGACAACAAACGCTTTCCATTGCGTAAATCTATGCACTCCCTCGTAATACTCTATCGTACCGTTACATTCCGGCAAACTGAGTTTTATTTGCTTACCGATAAGCTGCCTTGCCATAAGGCGCACGGACAAATAAAAAGAATACTCGCAGTCATTTTTTGTTTTTTGGTAGACTTTTTTGCTGGAGTGGGCAAAATGCCAAACGTTTATATCGCCTTGCCGAGCTTCCAAAGGAGTCTGGCACGATGGGCAAACGCAACCACTTTGTTTACCGTTCGGA
>CANNLO010000427.1 GCA_947505055.1 Methylococcaceae bacterium
CACAATCTCAGCAAACCCGTTGGGATGGCACGCAAGCTAGTAAGTGTTGATCGTCAGCAGGCTTGGGGTTGGAGTGCTAAAAGTGACCTACGCGCGGGTGTAGAAAAAACATACGATTTTTATTTGAAGGAATATTTGCAATGACTATCAAGTTTCCATTAGCCACTGCCACTTGGGGGCAAGAAGAACAAGACACGATGCAACGTGTTATCGCATCTGGTATGTACACCATGGGTGAAAACGTCAAAGCTTTTGAACGTGACTTTGCTCAGTACGTTGGTAGCAAACATTGCGTGATGGTAAATTCTGGATCATCGGCCATCTTGCTGATGGTAGCGGCATTGTTTTATACAAAAAATCCGCTATTAAAATTGCAGCGTGGTGATGAGGTTGTTGTGCCTGCTGTGTCATGGAGCACGACCTACTACCCGCTGTATCAATATGGATTAAAAATTAAGTTTGTGGATATTGATCTTAATACGCTGAACTTTGATCTTGATCAATTAGAGCGGGCTGTCACTGACAAAACGCGTGCGATTATGGCAGTTAATCTGCTGGGAAACCCGAATGACTTTGGGCGTATTCGCCAAATCATCGGTGGACGTAATATCGTATTGATGGAAGATAATTGTGAATCTATGGGCGCTAAGTTTGAGGAAAAACAGGCTGGTACATTTGGTGTAATGGGTGGATTCAGTTCATTCTTTAGCCATCATATATCAACTATGGAAGGTGGCCTGATTGTGACCGACGATGAGGAGTTATATCAAATTCTGTTGTCGCTCAGAGCGCATGGTTGGACGCGCAACTTACCCAAACAAAATCTTGTATGTAGTGATAAAAGTGACGATCCATTTGAGGAGTCCTTCCGCTTTGTGCTACCCGGCTATAACGTTCGCCCGCTTGAGATTGAAGGGGCGCTTGGAGTGGAACAGGTTAAACGTTTACCTAGTTTGATTGCTGCGCGTCGTGAAAATGGCAGGTTTCTTCAAGCGGCATTGGCCAATCACCCCGATATTATTATTCAGCAAGAAATTGGTGAAAGTAGCTGGTTTGGTTTTAGCTTAGTGATTCGTCCGGGTAGTAAGTTAACACGGAAAGCATTGATTGCTAAGTTAAATGAACTTGGTTTTGAGTGTCGTCCTATCGTGGCGGGTAACTTTGCTAAAAATGAAGTGGTGAAGTACTTTGACTCGGAAGTACATGGCACGCTAAAGAATGCGGAACATATAGATCAAAATGGGCTATTTGTGGGTAATCATCACTATCCTATTCCTGAAGCATTTACGGCGTTACGTCAGATATAAACAACAATTTTTAGCAATCCATCTATGACTACTCAGCCTATCTTTCATCTTCTACTTCGCCTATGGAATCATATAAGTCCGAGGAGGCAAGTGCAATTTGGTCTGCTACTAATATTGATGTTATTTGCCTCTTTTGCGGAGATGCTTAGCATAGGAGCAATGTTGCCGTTCCTTGGTGTGCTTACTGCCCCTGAGAAGATTTTTAATTTTGCTGCAGTGCAACCTATCATTCGAGCACTGAATTTAACCGAGCCAACTCAACTTTTATTGCCGTTTACCATCGCATTTTGCTCTGCGGCGATGATTGCAGGCGTTATGCGAATACTTCTACTTTGGGCAACAAATCGACTTTCTTTTGCTATTGGTGCTGACCTTAGTATAAGCATTTACCGGCGCACCCTATATCAACCCTATGCATTACATTGCGCTCGCAACAGTAGCGAAGTTATTAGCGGAATTTCAAGTAAATCCAACGTAGTTATCTATAACATCATCTTGCCGACATTAACTCTCTTTAGTTCTAGCATCATTCTCATCGCAATCCTTTTTCTTTTGTTATCGATAAACCCTCTTGTTGCAGTATCTGCATTTGGTGGGTTTGGTATGATTTATGTGGTTATAATTAAAATGACCCGCAAGCAACTAATTGCTGATAGCCGTATTATTGCCATTGAATCTGTTAACGTTGCCAAATCCCTGCAAGAGGGATTAGGTGGTATCCGTGATATTTTAATTGATGGTAACCAAGAAGCTTATTGTCAGATATATAGTAATGCAGATCTTCCGCTTAGGCGTGCGCAGGGCAATGGCTTATTTATCGCTAGTAGTCCTCGTTATGGTGTGGAAGCTTTAGGAATGATACTTATTGCGACGCTTGCTTATTGGCTTAGTAATAATGAGGGCGGTATCGTTAGTGTTATTCCTGTGATTGGAGCATTGGCAGTTGGTGCGCAGCGTTTGCTACCATTGTTGCAGCAAGCATATAATTCTTGGTCGTCAATAACGAGTGGTCAAGTTTCGCTCCAAGACGCCCTAATTTTTCTAGATCAACCTCTACCAGATAAAGACAATCGATTAGCCAAAGACTCATTAACATTTAAGCAAAATATTACCCTCAAGCAACTTGGTTTTCAATACAGCTCAGTAAGTTCATATATCTTAAAGAATCTGAACCTCACTATTGCAAAAGGAAGTCGCACAGGGTTTATTGGGATAACAGGTAGTGGAAAAAGTACTTTGCTAGATATAATTATGGGCTTACTTCAACCAACGGATGGCCAATTGCTAATCGACGGACAAGTAATTTTATCGGGCAATTGCCGTGCCTGGCAAGCCCATATCGCCCATGTGCCGCAAGCTATATTTCTTGCGGATAGTAGCATAGAAGAAAATATTGCCTTTGGTGTGCCCAAAGATCAGATTGATCATTTGCGAGTAATGCAAGCAGCACGGCAGGCACAAATTGCTGAAAGTATTGAAAGCTGGCCTAAGCAATACCAAACATTTGTTGGTGAGCGTGGTATCCGGTTATCGGGTGGACAGAGGCAGCGTATAGGCATAGCTCGCGCCCTTTATAAACAGGCTGATGTAATTATTTTTGATGAAGCCACCAGTGCGTTAGATAATGAAACGGAACAAGCCGTGATACAGGCAATTGAAGGCCTCAGCCAAGATCTAACCGTCCTAATCATCGCACACCGTCTTACAACACTAAAAAATTGCACACAGATTGTGGAGTTGGGTGAGGGCGGTATTAAGCGAGTTGGTAGTTATAACGATATCGTTAATCTAAATTCAACCAAAAAACTTTAAGATAAGTAAAAGGGGCTAATTATGAAGGCAGTCATTCTTGCAGGAGGTTTAGGTACCCGTATTAGCGAAGAAACCTCGTCTAGACCTAAGCCTATGGTTGAGATTGGCGGCAAGCCTATTTTATGGCACATCATGAAAACCTATTCAGCGCATGGCATCAATGACTTCGTCATTTGCTGTGGCTACAAAGGGTATGTCATTAAAGAATATTTTGCGAATTATTTCCTGCACATGTCGGATGTCACCTTTGACATCGCAAATAATAAGATGGAAGTTCATCAGCACAATGCTGAGTCGTGGAAGGTAACCTTGGTTGATACCGGCGAAAATACCATGACCGGAGGACGGCTTAAGCGCGTCGCTAATTACGTAAAAGACGAAGAAGCATTTTGTTTAACTTATGGTGATGGTGTCAGTGATGTCAATATTACTGAATTGATTGCATTCCATAAATCGCAAAAAGTGAAAGCAACATTGACGGCAACCATACCTCCAGGACGTTTTGGTGCTTTGGACATGTCTGGCAACAAGGTAAACAGTTTCCGCGAAAAGCCTAAGGGCGATGGTGGGATGATAAACGGCGGCTTCTTTGTATTGTCTCCCCAAGTACTAGATTATATTGCTGGCGACAAAACACTCTGGGAGAAAGAGCCATTGGAAACCTTGGCTGAAGAAGGCCAATTAGCGGCCTTTGAGCACCATGGTTTTTGGCAGCCGATGGATACACTGCGGGATATGACTCACCTGGAAGAGTTGTGGCAATCGGGCCATGCCCCCTGGAAAGTCTGGAAATGAATCCGGCATTTTGGGCAGGAAAACGAGTTTTATTAACCGGCCATACTGGCTTTAAAGGCAGTTGGCTTTCACTTTGGTTGCAATCGATGGGTGCTAAAGTGATCGGTTACGCATTAACGCCACCTACCAATCCTAGTCTGTTTGAAGTGGCTAATGTCAGTCTGGGCATGACCAGTATTATTGGGGACATCCGCGATCTAGCTACTATAAAAAAAGTATTTGCTGAACACCAGCCAGAAATTGTAATCCACATGGCAGCGCAACCCTTGGTGCGCTATTCTTACCTTGAGCCCGTTGAAAC
>CANNLO010000428.1 GCA_947505055.1 Methylococcaceae bacterium
AGGTGCGAGCTGTTTTAGCTTGGATCTGGTTGAGCCCATAAGCACGCTTACCTTGGCCAAACTTACCTTCAATAGGAATACGTTGACGATAGTCAGCGTGGCGCTGCTGTTTGTCCCGTTTAAGTTGCTCTCGATTTTGTTCGGTTACCTTTTTAGGGCGACCCAAAGCTTTGCCGGCATAGCGAATGCCCTTGTCTTTGAGATACGCTCTATTTTTCTGGGTGCCGTACACTGGATCCGCCACGACGGCTTCTGGATAAAAACCATAACGTCTCAGATAGGCTTCGACTTGGGTTTCGAGATCGCCACCTTCATTGAAGGCATCCCAGCGAATATGATCAACTCTAGCAAGCCCTTGCGCCGTTAAGCTCACACTCATTTTGGCACCGAACTCAACTGATTTATTAAGTTTGCCACGAATAATAGAGCGTACATGTGGCTGATGGATACTGACAATCCGATCATCGCAGCGATGGCTTTTAGTCCGATACATTTCTGCTTGCTGGCTATAGATATGTTGAATGACCCAATACTGTTTTAACTTTTTTGGGCTTAATGGAATAGCTGTATTCGAACGTTCATTCAATAAGCTTTCAACTGTAGCAAGATTGCGTTGCAGATACTGAAGCTGTTCTTTGACGCCTCTGCGTATTTTTTTAGGGCCAGGTCGGCGTTGTTTTACGATGGCTAAGTAAGCCGATCGAGCAATTTTACGATAGGTTCTGGGCTTTTTGGTTAGCGAACTCAGCGCGTAGAGCTCATCAATTAGACGCTCACTGATTTCTCGACTCTCATTGAGTAAGCTCAAATCGGTAGGAAAACGAATACCTTGTTCTGCGACAGTAGCGTCCAATAACAAACGACCTTGGTGCGTGATAGGCTCTTGTTTCTGGTCACTGATGATGTCAGATTCTGTACTGTCTACTGCGGTCTCAGTACAAGTCTCGGTAACGCTAGTAGGCTCGGTCAGGTCAGAGCTTGCGTTATCTCCATCTGTCGTTGGATCGACTGGCTGGGTACGGCGCTCTAATTGATTGATGATCGCTTGGTGTAACTGCTCAAATACATCAACACCCATGCGTTTTCGTATCTCTACCAATAATGACGGTGCAAATGGCGCTTGAATAGAAAAGCCTTTTAAGCCGCAAAAGTATTGTAAATACGGGTTTTCCTGGATTTGTGCGACGGTTTCTTCATCGCTGATTTTAAGCTTATGTTTGATAATAACGGCACCGATAACCAGCCGACCCTCTTTCGCAGGACGTCCAGTACTCGCGTTGAAACTTTGATAATAGGCATTGGCGAGTTCAGCCCAAGGGATACAAGCACTTAATTTAACCCAGCGATTGTTTTTATCCATGCTACGTTCAAAGGGCGCTTCAAATCTATCTAAAGTGAGCTGCGTTTGGCTATGTATTCGTATCATAAGTGCACGGGTTTTGTAGGGCGAGGCTTAATTTACATGCACTTATTTTAACATTTTTTAGCTATTAATTTTTTTCAAAAAGTTATTGTTTATGAGCGGACTCTAAATAAAGTAATAATAGCCATTATAGTCTGTTCGATTGATTTTCCGGCGAAATACGCTAGGCTATTGCGCACTATAATATATAGGCTTAGGAGTTATGATTTCGCCTTATGGGTTTTATGGTAATAGAATGGGAGCAAATATCACGAGCCTGTCAGTACCTGTTAATGGGTCAACCGATTTCGAATCTACTTTCGTGGTAGAGGGCGCTCCTCCAAAAACATTACCGCTGGCATTCGCTGTTTTTACTGCCACTGCCGCGTTGACAGTATTAACTTCTAAAGGACGAAAGCCATCAACATTAAAAATAATTCCATTTTTTTTCGTACCAACACTTTCATCATTGATATACATACCGGCAGATGGAATCAATTGTATATCCACTGGAGCAATTTTTTTTATGTTGCCAGTGCCCATGACAGCACTTCTTAAGCGATTATAAGCGTGGTCTAAACAAACCTCGATTCCAAATCGTACGCCAGCCAGAGTAAATACTGAGCCTCCTGCCAGATTTCCACATTCCTCATTGAGGATTTTATAATCTGTTAGAGTATCAAAAATATCCAGTGGGTTAAATAAGCCCATTTTCGCCTTGATGTCTTTTAGAAATTTGTCAAGCTTGTCAGGAATCATGGGGTACTTCCCTATGATAGCCTTTTCAAGACTATCATAGGCGGTACGAACGTTGACAGGAGTCAGTTTTATAGTGGGTAAAAAACTCATTGATGACAGTACAGGTTTCTTCTTTTTGATCTTGAGGCATTTCCGCAACAAAATGACATAGATTACGAACTTGTAAACCGAATTTACTAACGCTATCTTGAGAACCTTGGGTTGGATGCAGCTTCTTAATCTTATTATCAAGTACAGCTTTTCTGAAATGGATGTTTGTACCACCACCAAATTTGGACTTGTAGAAATCATTATGATCTGTGTTTGCTGATAAAAAATCTATTGATGATATGTACTCCTTATAAACCAATGCCTCATGTTGTCCATCGGCTCTTGTAAAACCTCCTTGTTGAACCAGTGCGATATTCAGTATTTCAGATTCTGTTGGGTCCAGAGACAGCGATGCTATGGCAGTTCCTGGAATAAATATCCAATGAGCAAATTTTGGATCTGCGGTCACTTTTCTTAATTTTTCGAGGATAGTAACCGCATTGTCAATGGAGTAGGCACCTTTGGCTCCTCGTAAATAAAACTCTGGTCCCATCAACACCTTAAGAACATCAGTATTTTGATTAGCCTTGGTTTCAGCCTTATTAACAGCCTTTATAAACCTAGTTAATTTGGCATCAATATCAATTATATCGTTTTCATCACCCCCATATTTCATTGTTCTTGCCCAGGAGTCCTTTTCTCCTAGCTTTGTAAGCTTTTTTTCTGCAGAGATGTCGGCATAGAAACCAATGCACTGAACATATTTATAAGTGTGGACTGGAAGCGGCACAAAATTACTAAATTTATTCAGGCATGTTATCGCTTTGGTTGCAAGAACACTTAGCTCAGATTTGCCTATTTTTGTGGTCGCATTACAACTGGTGATAATTTCATTGATTTTAATAGTGTAATCGGCAGGTTTACAATTAAGTTGAAGCTTTATCAGAGTCTCATCGATCATAGTTAGTAACAGAGCTGATTGATCTCTGCGTAAAACTGACTGGTCATTAAACCATTTTTTAGCCGGTAATTTGCTTCTGTAGGTTTTAATTTTATCATACAGTGTTTCCAGATCTTTCATGTCTGTCATAACTAACTCCTAAAATAATTGATTAGTTTAATATTGATAACGCCTGTCGTGCCCAAATAAAGGGATTTAGTTTCATTGGTGACATGTGGTGTTTTTATAAAGCGCTTGAAACCCATTGGCTGTGTTACTGCTAACCATTGTATTGTAATTAAGTGCTGCAACACCAGTAACTCTATTGCCACTTCCTGTGGTCTTGGAGTATAAGGCGCCATCTCCATAAGCACTATTTCTACTCCCATTAGTGTTAGACAGAAGTGCACCAAGTCCATAAAATATATTAATAATACTTTACTTCCAATCATCAGGCTAGTAACTAAAAAAGCTCCTGTTTTTATTTTTAATTTGTTCATTACACATCGTCTAATAAAGCTTGGTTTCAGTCATATAATTCCAAGTCTGCAATTATGTGCTTATAGATATTTATTTAAAGCTGTTTCTCTTATATATTTAAATCAAGCATGTATATTTAAATCAAGCATGCAAATAATTATTCAACCCTAATAAAATTATGCAAACCAACCGCATACAGCCTAAATCCAATTCAAAAATTAAATAAAATTTTTACAGCTTTGTGTTTAAAAAAGGCATGGGGGGGTACAGGTATCGAGATTGTTTGAGTGGATCATAGTTCATGGCAAGCATTAGGTACTTAAATGCCAGTCGGGGGTAACCCTTAGGGTGGGTGTTGGTGATGCTGTTTATTTTGGATTGTTTAAGCAAAATCAAGTGTAGTAGAGATTATGTACCATCAAACTGAAATAGGGGAGTATGGGTGTCGAGCTTGGTGACTTGGAAGATTTAGTGCGTAAGTCATCCGCTTAAATAGGCTTAGATGCCGTTAATTGTTTTAAGTATTATTACCTTACTAATACTTTAGAGTGATTGAATTAGTTTCCGGCAATGACCTGAGAAATTTAAGGC
>CANNLO010000429.1 GCA_947505055.1 Methylococcaceae bacterium
CCCTGGAACACCATGACGCAACCGAACTGCATTTGAACGAGATCGGTTCCTGCACCGTTTCAGTCAATGCGCCGGTGGTGTTTGATCCTTACCTTTCCCATAAACACACAGGCTCTTTCATCATCATCGACCGCCTGACCAACGGCACGGTCGGCGCAGGCATGATTACCGGCGGCACTGATGAAGAAAGCTTGCAGCCGGTAAGTAAAGAAGAACGCGCCGCACGCTTCAGTCAAACCGCGACAGCGATTGCTTTGAGCGGTTCAACCGACAAGGAAATCGCCTATCAGCTGGAGCGGAAATTGTTTGATAACGGCCATGCAGCGACCGTTTTAGAGACTGAAAACAACTCGCTTATAATCGCGGTCAAAAATGCCGGATTGATTTGCTTATGCGTCAATTACAGCAGCCTATTGGCCGACATTAGTTTTGACACTGATGCGCAAACTATGGATGATATTTACAGTAGTTTGAAAGATAAAAAAATTATCTATTAAGCTCGAATAGAACACGGATGATACGGATTCAAAAGGATTTTTTTCTTTCCAATCCGCGTTATCCATGTTCTATTTTCCCATCTCTGCTAACGACTATTCAACTAAACACTCCAAGTCTGAAACCCATATCCTAAAATGAAAACTTCTGAATCCACAAGAATAAGATCTTCAGGCGTGGGCTATTTTATTAATAGCATCCAGACCTTGTTTGTCGGCATGTTAAGGATATGGACGATACCTATCGTATTAATGTTGAGTATCGCTTCCGGCTTTACCACTTACTATGGCCTGTCTCATTTCATCATTCCGTGGATTGCGTTGGTCATTACCGTCGCAATACAATCCATCATCGTTATTTGCTCGCTGGAAATTGCCGGCATGCATTGGCAAGCCAACCGAATGCGTTATTTTTCGGTAATGTGTTCGTTGATAATTGCTCTGGCCGCTTCAGTTTCATTTTCTTATTTCAAGTTTTATGAGATTTCCGAGCAGGACACGCTGCACATTAACCGCTTGAGTCAAATCCGCTCCGATATAAAGCCCTATGTAGATCAGGTCCTGGTCATTAAAGGCGAGGTTTTAAAGCAACAACGAGCCGACCTTGAAAAAGCATCTCTCGATGTTTCTCAGGCCTATTTTGGTACCCATGCGGAAATAGTTGAAGGCTATAAGCATCAGGTTGGCGAAGGCCCTTTCTGGAAACATTACAACCAGATTTATCAGGAGAAAAAACAGCAGCAGACCCAGTTTGACCAACATTTTTCCGAGCTGGACCAGGCCATACAAAAATTGCAATCCAGCATCAATGACCTGGATGTCGCGGTGAATGTTGAAAGCGCCTATTCTGCGATGCTGGAAAACTTCCAGACTGTACAATTGAAGATCAACCTTTTATCCGGAAATATCGGACAGTCCTTGCCGCAAGCGCCGTTATTGATGACTTATAAGCAATTTATAGCCGATGTCCAACCCTCGGCTGCGATGTGGTCCGATTTTTCATTATTCGCTTTCGTGTGTGCGGCCATGGTTGATTTCTTTACCGTGTTACTGTCTTACCGCCTTGAATTTACTGCCCCCGGCCCACTGACCGCCGATGAAGAAGACCTGGTTTTTGAATGTTTAAGACAGTTCACCGAGTTTCGCATCAATAAAAATGACGAACTTGAAATGATCATCGAGAAAACCGAACTGGAAAGGGCCAGGCGTTACTCCGACTGGTCGAGAATGTTTGCCGTAGGCTTATTATTAAGCCGCGGCTTCTTACGAAAAATCGATGATAAAACCGTAGAATTTGCGCCTAACCTGTATCCGTTAATTGCCGAAAAAATGGGCGATAAAATTAGCAAATTGAAAGCCGAGTCACATTTTTCCAGACATACTGCCGCTGATGAATAACTCCAGAACTGAAATCGATAAATGGTTTATTGAAGGTACCCTGGTTCACAACGATCTCGCTATTTCCGAGGTCTGGGAACCCGTATTTGATGCCGATCTCCATCTTGTCCACACCAAAATAGGCCCTTATTGGCGACTGTTTTTGCGTCCCGAAGGCTTTGTTAAGCGCTTTTATCACCGTATTTATCCGCTACCGATTGAAAGCTGGCGAATAACTAGGCAACTTAAACTTTATGACGGTTTTTGCACGATAGATGTGACGCTGGACATTCGTTTTCAGGCCACCTTGAAATATGCGCTGAACAATATGGATATTTTGTCCAGCCTTAATGAGCATATAAAAGCCGCCTATGAAGATTTGCTGATCAACTTGATCGATACAGAGTTACTTAATTTATCTGACGGTGCCTGGGTACAAAAAGGGGTAAGCGATATTGAAAAGAAAATTTCTTTTGCAATCGGTGAAATGCTGATATTGCAAAATATCCAATCACAAACACATTGCACCGTAAAACCAGCATTCGAAGAATTTCCCGACGTACAGCTGCCGCAGGAAAATGTTTATTTATGTGTACTTAAAAAAAGCTTTGAATTTAATGACGCCAAACGAGAGGAATTATTTCGCCAGGAACAGGAGCTTGAGCAACAAAAACGGGAGCAAAAACAACAGAGGCTAGCTCAATTAAATCACGATGCTGAGCTGGAGCGCCTGCAACAAGCACAGGAAGCAGCAAATAAAAAGCTGTTGCTTGAGGAAAGAGAAAAGCAACTACATGAACAGTTTGCAATTGAACAGCGACTCCATGCCGAACACCTTAAACATGAAAATAGCCTCAAAGAAATAGCTCTGGAAGCCAATCTTAAAGAACAGCAAAAACATGAGGCCCGTATGAGAATTGCAGAACAACAAGCTCAGAAGGAAACCTTGGCGCATCAGGCAGAGTTAAAAGCACAAGAGCTTGCAGCCGAAATTGCCAAGCATGAAAACCAGCAAGCCCAATGGAGAGCATCCAATGACAAAACCCATGCAGAACAAATAGCCTTTGATCAACGCCAAAAACAGTTGGAGTTTGATGCCGATGTCGAGAACCAAAAACGCCGAGAACAGCAGCGCCTGGACATGCAAAAAGAAAGCTATAACAAACGGAAGGAATCCGATGTCTATCTTCGCAGGGAAATAGAATTACTGGCGCTTGAAAAACAACGACTTGAACTGCAATTGGCGATAAAAGAGGCAAAAAAACAGTCGGATGACACCAATCCTCAACATCAGAATTAGTGCCGTCTGATTTTTATATATCCATGAACAGCATCGGAATGCCGTATGTTAAAACAAAATAACTAGTCGCTAATATAAGACTAAGGCTGGTTTTATAGGAAAAAAGTTGCCGCAAAATGTAACTGACTATCGTTAAATACCAAACAAGCAACATTACGCCTATACCTATTGATATTTCTTCCGAGTATTCGACATGCTTAATGACCATCAAAAAATACAGCGCTTCGGTCGCAATTGCCAAGGTCATAATAAAGTTTTCACAGACAAAAATAGCCGTGAATAGCTGATTAAAATACCCCCATTTTCTGAGGACCAGCAGTAACGTGGCAATAGATAAAAATGCCATAACAGTTCGAAGTGAAACTTCCAGCGTACCATCGGCAGGATCGGCAATCAGGCTTTCAACAATAATCCCTGAGACAAGGTAGAACGCCACTGTTTTCCACATAAAAGACTTTGTGGGGATTAAGTCAGCGGGACTGTTTCTGAACCAGCAAAGCGACAGGTATTGAGTTAATAATTTCATAGATCGATTATAGAGTGAGCGGTTTTTCTGCGACTTATATTACTCGACTGAACCTGTTTTTCCAACTTTATAGGCATTGCTGCTTAGAGCAATAACATTATGTTATTTCGGCCAGTAAATCCAGCCGAGACAGATCACCCCTAGGCTGTCGAAATTCGCCCTTTTTCGCAAGCTAAAATTTACCCGCTTTTTAACTGTCAATATTATTAAACTGAAGTTTCCTAAAAAATCATCAAGCCACCATGCGCAGCAATAAGGCTACCAGAGAATTTTTAGTGGGTTTGCCAGGTTTGGGGCAAACCCTATCAAAATCTTCATTAAGCCCGGCTTAAACGATAAGCCGTCGAACAAGTCTGTGTATAACTCTGATTTTTCGTAACCGTTCACCTACCATTTAAATATTTTCACAAAAAAATCATAAAATAATAGACAATAGCCGCATGATTTTTGACTTCACTACTCCAGCACCTAAACCTCATGATCTTGAAAGTGCATATTTGC
>CANNLO010000430.1 GCA_947505055.1 Methylococcaceae bacterium
AAACGTCGCGGCCCGAAACTCGGGATGCTTTAGAATTTCCAGGTAATAAGGCATGGTGGTTTTAATGCCGAACAAGCCCATATCCTTCAACGCCCGTTCGCCGCGTTTGATCACATCTTCCCAGGTCATCGCGCTGACGATCACTTTGGCTAACATGGAATCGTAAAAAGGCGGTATCTCATAACCAGTATAAATAGCGGTATCGGTACGCACACCGGGGCCTCCTGGCGCATAATAACGGGAAATCCGGCCAAAACTGGGCAAAAAGCTGTTTTGGGGATCTTCGGCATTAATTCGAAACTCGATGGCATAGCCACGCCTGACAATTTCGTGTTGTTTAAAGCGCAAGGTCAACCCGGCCGCTACCCGTATCTGTTCTTCGACGATGTCCACACCGGTCACGGTTTCGGTAATGGTATGTTCGACTTGTACGCGGGTATTCATTTCCATGAAATAAAATCGATCTTTATCGTCAAGCAGAAATTCCACGGTACCAGCATTGGTATAGCCGACGGCTTTGGCGGCAAGCACCGAAAGTCCGCCTATATATTGGCGTTGCGCCTCATCCAGTTGCGGGGATGGGGCTATTTCAATCAGCTTTTGGTTGCGCCGCTGTATGGAGCAATCGCGTTCGTATAGATGGATGGTATTGCCATGATGGTCAGCCAGGATCTGCACTTCAATATGCTTGGGATTAACGATACATTTTTCTAAAAACACATCGGCGCTGCCAAAGGCTTTGGTGGCTTCAGATATTACCCGTTGATAATTCTTCTGCAAGTCATCGGCACTATCGCAGCGGCGGATGCCCCGGCCGCCGCCGCCCGAGGTGGCTTTAAGCATCACTGGATAGCCGATGGTTTCGGCAACACGCAGTGCATGTTCAACATCCTCGAGATTGCCTTCCATGCCGGGAGTGACCGGAATGCCTGCGGCAATCATCGCTTTGCGGGCTTCGGTTTTGTCGCCCATACGTTGAATGACTTCCGCCTCGGGACCGATAAAAATTATGCCACGTTCTTTGCAGACCTTGGCAAATTGCGCATTCTCAGACAGAAAACCATAGCCCGGATGAATCGCGTCACAGCCTGTAGCGGCCGCTAAATCGACCAAGGCATAGATATTGAGATAACTGGCGACAGGTTCGCTGCCGATGCAATACGATTCATCGGCTTTTTTAACATGCAACGCAAAACGGTCTGCATCCGAATAAATAGCGACCGAGCGTATACCCATTTCGGTACAGGCACGAATAATTCGCACCGCGATTTCGCCTCGATTGGCAATTAGAATTTTACGTAACATAAGTATTTCCCAAAACGTGCTGATTGCACTTAGTGAACCACATGTAAGCTGGAAAACACTAAATCTTCCAGAAACATTACAATCTCCGTCTCATCTTTTTTTTCCCCAAAGTCAGTCAGCGAAGGCAAATTAGTCATAAAAAAATTCTGGAAATGCGCCATTTCAATGATGGTGGACGCTAATGATTTCGGATATTTATAGTGGGGGTTACACTCCAAAATCATCTTTCCGATAACAGCGCAAAGATCTTTGTAGGGTTTAAATAAGTGATCCTTGTTATCTTCCGATACCCGTTTGGTCAGATAGGCTTTAGTGCCCTCGGTAATAATAATTTGATGCAGGATACTTTCATCAACATAACGGGTTCTACTATCGTCCTGCACGGTGGTCGCCAGCAAGTTAATGATCATTTTGAGCTTAACCACGGGGTCTTGAATATTGTTAGTCTGAAAAGTAACCTGGTATTCAAGCCAGCTCCAATACCAGGCAGTAAGATAGATCAGCAGCCTATGCTTGTTTTCAAAATACCGGTAAATCCCCGCTTCCGTCGAGCCAATGTCTGCAGCAAGTTTTTTAAACGTAAAGGCTTCAAAGCCATTTTTATAGATTAGTAGAATGCTGTTCTGAATGATTTTTTTGCCCAGCTCGGATTGCTCCGGATCCCTAAGAAATAATCTTTCATTCATTTTAATTTGTACATGTATGTCCATAGTTGCTTGGCTTAACGTTTTTCTTTGAATTTAAGGCATTGAATCGATTGTTTTAACAAGAGCTTAAATTGGCCCATGTAAAAATAATAACAGAAAGTATTGCATCCTGTAAAGATAGTGATACTATCTTTACAGGATTATTTACTATCTCGTCTTTATAGCTAGAAGCAACAGATTATAGTTGACTAAACCTGCGCTGATTAAGCAGATGTACCCATTGGACTGGGAGCAGTTTATACCTTTTGCAGCGACTATTATTGGCATATTGGCAACTGATTTACTAAAAGGCATCATTATTGGCATGGTCTTCGGTATCTTTTATACCTGCGCCACAGTTACTGCAATGCCTATTACATGAAAGATGTAATGACCACAGCAAAGGGGCATGAAGTCCATCATCTGGTGTTGGCGGAAGAAGTACCATTCTTTAACAAAGCAAGCATCATCAAGGCTTTAATAACTATTCCAAACAAGTCAAAAGTGATTATTGATTGTACTAATTCAAAATCCATTGCCTACGATGTCACTGAATTCATACAAAATTTCAGGCGTAGTGCACAACTGAAAAACATAAGCGCTGAAACAATTAAATTTTTTGAACCGGCTTAAAATCTAAGCCTTTTTAGAGGAAATCATGAAAACTTTAACTAAAGAAATGCAAGCCTCCATCACTCCCGCAATGGCATTGGACTTATTAAAGGAGGGCAATAAACGCTTTGTCAATAACCTCAAGGCGCACCGTAACTTGCTGGAACAAGCCAATGAAACCTCAGACGGGCAACATCCATTTGCCGTTATTTTAAGCTGCATAGATTCTCGCACCTCGGTGGAGTTGATTTTTGACCAGGGCTTGGGCGACGTGTTTAGTGTGCGTATTGCCGGCAACATTATTAACGAAGATATTCTGGGCAGCATGGAGTTTGCCTGCAAAGTAGCAGGTTCCAAAATGATCGTGATATTAGGCCATACCAAATGCGGAGCGATTAAAGGCGCTTGTGACCATATCGAAATGGGTAATCTCACGGCCTTGCTGAGCAAAATTCAGCCCGCTGTTTTTAATGAAAAAACCGAAACCGAAAATCGGCATTCAGGCAACGATAAATTTGTCGAAAAAGTCTCCACCATCAATGTAAAGCGGACGGTACAGGCCATTCTGGAGCGCAGCCCTATTTTAAAAGAAATGATTGCAAGCGGCGCCCTAGGGATTGTTGGCGGCACACACGACATAACCACAGGTGAAGTCAGTTTTTATCAGGATACTTTGATTGTTAATAATCCTGACTAAGGCCACCTTCAGGTGGGTATAAATAATTGCCTTATATTTAGCACTTAATGCTTTTGGCCTTGTCCACAACACCTTAACAGTATTAGGAGTTACGCATTGACAAATATGACCATATAAAAATCAATGAGTTAGCTATTTAAAAAATGAACTTTCTGGTAATTGAAAAACCATAACCATATGATTTTTTTATATAAAATTCTGTCAATGCGTAACTCCTAAGTATATTCAAATTTATATTTTATTAGGAGTTTATGCGTGACCTCATATCAATTAACTCATCTGAAACAGCTTGAAGCGGAAAGCATCCATATTATCCGCGAAGTAGCTGCCGAGTTCGAACGGCCGGTAATGCTGTATTCCGTCGGCAAGGATTCGGCTGTCATGTTGCAACTGGCGCTGAAAGCGTTCTTTCCCGGCAAGCCGCCGTTTCCGCTGTTGCACGTCGACACCACCTGGAAATTCCGTGAAATGATTGAGTTTCGTGACCGGCTGATGCGCGAACTGGGTTTGGAGCTGATCGTCCACACCAACCAGGAAGGCGTCAGCAAGGGCGTCAACCCTTTTACCTACGGCAGCAAGCGGCACACAGACATCATGAAGACCGAGGCGCTCAAGCAGGCCCTGAATAAATACCGATTCGACGCGGCCTTTGGCGGTGCCCGGCGCGACGAGGAAAAATCCCGCGCCAAGGAACGTATCTACTCGTTTCGCGATCAAAACCACCGCTGGGACCCCAAGAACCAGCGCCCGGAACTGTGGAATCTCTACAACGGCAAGATCGACAAGGACGAGTCGATCCGCGTATTTCCGCTTTCCAACTGGACCGAACTGGATATTTGGCAATACATCCATTTGGAAAACATTCCCATCCCGACCTTGTATTTCGCCAAGGAACG
>CANNLO010000431.1 GCA_947505055.1 Methylococcaceae bacterium
CCTGTATCTCAGGCAACCGCTACAGCTTACCCAGCGTCATTAAGCTTACCTGGGCGGCCTTTGAAGACGCGATTAAACAATCTATCCAACAACCTAACCAACCAATCACCGAGGTAACAACCCATGAGTAACTTAGCAGAAGCCTTTAACGAAGGCTATTACCAAACCGGAACCGTCGATCCAGCCAGCTTTGATGATCTTCCCGCAGGCGATTATCCAGTTATCATCACTGATAGCGAGATGAAGGATACCAAAGATTTTCAAGGTAAATACCTGCAATTAACTTACGACATTATTGAAGGCGAGCATAAAGGCAGAAAACTGTTTGACCGGCTTAACTTAATCAATCGCAACGATACCGCTAGAGTCATCGCTAAACAATCCCTGGAATCAATTTGTCGTGCGACCGGCTATGTCGGACAACTACGTGATTCATCACAACTGCATCGTAAGTTGATGATTATTCGATTGAGTTATAAAACGGTCGATAAACGCGGCAATCAAATACAGGAAGGTCAGCGCAATGACATTGCTGCTTACAAACCTGCACATGCCGGACAAGCCGCACCAGCACCACAAGCGACTTATCATGACGCTCCATCTCCACCACAAGGCACAGCCGCACCAGTAGCGCCGTACAATGCTGGCAGTTATGCTGAAAAAAGTGGTGGGGTAGCAATGGCATCTGCCCCTGCCGCTAATAAAGCCCCTTGGGAATAACTAACCTAGGAGCGGCGCAAGGATGCGCCATAACAACCATGACAAACTTATCAGAACTACTCAACACCGACCCAACGCTAGACGCTGTAAACAGAGTTATCGAAGAAACGGCGCAACAAAAAAAACGCCATCCCCCAACTATAGGCATGGCACAACTAGGAAGTCCATGCGAACGCAAGCTATGGCTACAGTTTCGCATGGTAAAAACCGAAGTGTTCTCATCAGAACAGCTCAGAAGATTTGAGGATGGTTATAGAAGCGAAGACATTGAGGCATCAAGGCTTGCACGAGTGGAAGGCGTTAAATTACGCACCATAGACCCCGTAACTGGCTATCAATACTCAGCCAGCGCTATAGATGGACATCTGCAAGGCCGTATCGATGGCAGGATAACCGGACTATTACAAGCGCCTGTTACCGAACACATCTGGGAAAGCAAATGCGTCAACGAAAAAAAACAAACCGCCTTATTGAAAGCCAAGCAGGAACACGGCGAAAAACAAGCCCTGAAATACTGGGATGACCTGTATTACGCCCAAGCTGTTTTATACATGCACTTGACCGGACTGACTCGTCATTATCTGACCTGCACCACCCCTGGTAGTTTGTGGTCGCTATCGGTACGCACCGAAGCTGATCCAGAGGAAGCAGAGCGCTTGCTTGAAAAAGCTCAGCGCATTAAAGACGCTAATACCTTACCGACCGGAATTAGTGAAAATCCATCCTGGTATCAGTGCAAAGCCTGCACCTTCAACGGTCTTTGTCATCAACAGCAAGTGGCTGATGTGAATTGCCGAACCTGTTGTCATTCAACGCCTGTTAAGGCCGGCGAATGGCATTGTGCAAAATTTAATAGCAACGTCCCTAAAAACTTTCAAGTCACCGGCTGTGATCAGCACTTGTTTTTACCCAGCTTAATTCCGTATGCCAAGCCGGTAGATGCTGACCCCGAAGAAAACTGGATTGAATACCAAACAGCAACCGGAATAGTGTTTAGGAACGGCAAAAACAAGCCAGCGTATAGCAGTCATGAACTGAGCGCAGCCAAGGATTATCGTGCTATAGGGTTTAGCGTAGTAACCGAAATCAGAGAAACTTTTAATGCCCAAGTGACAGGATAAAACGAATGTCTATTACTCTAAACGACCAACAACAAGCCGCTATTGACGGAATGCTAGATTTTATAGCGACAGGAGACCAGCCATTTTTTACCCTAGTTGGTGCGGCTGGCACTGGAAAGACCACTACCATTCAGCATTTAATTAAAGCACTACCGAATAAACGCATCTGCTTTACCGCCCCAACCAACAAAGCTGTCCGTGTTTTATATAAAATGATGTTGGCTAACGATCTTGATGTGCCCTGCCTGACCATCTTTAGCTTGTTAGGCTTGCGTGTCACGCTGCAAAAAGACAAAGAAGTCATCAAGAGTGGCGGAAAAAGCCAGCTTGATAAGCATGACATCGTGGTCATTGATGAATGCTCGATGGTTAATGTTGAATTGCTTGGCTATATCAATCGTGCTATTAAATTGGCTGATACGATGATTATCTTCATGGGGGATCGTTGTCAATTACCGCCTATTGGCGAAGCCACTTCATCTGTGTTTGCGATTGCTAACCGCGCTGAACTTACCAAAGTAATGCGTCAGCGGTCTGAAAATCCAGTGCTTGGCCTGTGTACCGATATTCGACACGCTATCGAAGATGGCGCAACCACCTTACCACCGATAACCCCAGCACAAAACCAGAGCGGTGACATGGGGGTACACATTATGAGCGGGCAACTCTTTAACCAATGGATGCCGTCGGCTTTTAGCCAAGAAAACTTTGATAAAGATTATGATCGCTTTCGTGTTATCGCCTGGCGCAATAAACGTGTGGATGCTTATAACCAACAAATTCAGGCTATCCGTTACCCTGATTTAAACGCACCGTTTGCTGTCGGTGAACCGATTATTTTTTCCAGTCCATTGCATAGATTATCCACACAGGCAGATTATGATTTTAGCCAGTCAGTTACCGCAGGATGGGATGAAATACTATGCTCAACTGAATCAGAAGGCATCATTAGCAGCATAACCCTTGTTAATCCGCTGTATTTTAAAATGTCGCAAGACACCTTTGAATTGTCGCGCTATTTAATTACCTGCACCATGTTATCAGGCGAGTCAACAACGGTATCGTGCGTGATTACCCACGATAAAAACGCATTAAAAAGCGTACTTGATCGTATCGCTAGAGATATTGGCAACGGCGGTGAAATGACCTGGTTTACTTTTTGGTTGCTACAAAAATACTTTGCCGATGTTAGACCAGCGTATTGCATGACATCGCATAAGTCACAGGGCAGCACCTTTGAAAATGTCTTTGTCGATGCTCAAGATATTTTAAGCAACCCTAACCGAGAGGAAGCTTTACGCTGTTTATATGTGGCGGTATCTAGGGCGAGTAAGAATGTAGTGGTGAATGTATGAACGAAGAAAATGATTTTAATCTTATGGAGGAAGAATTTGGCTGGGGAGATACTCTATTTGGATTTGATGATATATGCTCTGAACCAATAGAGATTATTTCAGATACCAATTTCCCAGAGACGGGGGGAATGTCTCTAATATCAACGGGTACTAGAGGGGGGGATTCCTCCCATGGAGGGAAAGCCAAAATTACTTTTTTTACAAGTGAGTGCGATTATATTCATCCTAAAGTATCTGTAATTTATAGCGATGGGAGTAGTGAAACATTAATAGACCACCATCTCGGTGGAATTCGTGATGTAGTTAGTTTAAGTATTTCTGTTGCTGGTGACTGGGAACTGCAAGGATTTATAGCAAATCTATTAAATATAGCTAATCAATTATTATCCGAAAGAAAAAATAATAGAGAGGCTTACATAGAAGAAAAAACTTATGAAATATTTAATCATATAGAACCCGCACTAAAACAAGCGATAGCGGAGGCGTTAAAATGATCCACCTGCGCCCCTACCAAGAAGACACCATAACCACATTACTAGACTGGTTCAGCAGCAACCCTACCGGCAATCCGATCATTAACGCCTGCGTCGGCGCGGGGAAATCAATAATTATCGCTGAACTATGCCGACGAATTATCAGCCAATGGCCTAATCAGCGCATTTTGATGGTAGTCGCTAGTCGGGAGTTAGTTAAACAGAACTACGACAAACTTAAATCTATTTATCCAGAAGCAAACGCTGGATTGTACTCAGCCAGCTTAGGACGCAAAGACCCACACGCCAAAATTGTATTTGCCACTATTGGCAGCATCCATAACAAAGCCATGCACACCGGCGCGTTTAATTTGTGTCTAGTCGATGAATGTCACAATATAAACCGCAAAGAGACCGGAATTTACCGCGCTATGATTACTGAATACACTCGACTAAATCCCCGCTTTCGTGTCGTTGGTTTAACAGGAACACCTTTCCGTGGCGACGGTGTTTTACTGACAGAAGG
>CANNLO010000432.1 GCA_947505055.1 Methylococcaceae bacterium
TGTTTTATACAGGCTCTCATAAATAAATTGATGGCTTTTAAAGCTTCAAATGCTGGATAAATCAGATAAGGTGTCATGTTAAATAAACGTTTTTCACCATTATTAAAGGTTATACTCAATGTGTAGTCTTCATTAGCTACTACAGATAAAGGTCTTGGTAACGTTGCATTTAGTATTCATTTGATATTCACTACAATGGCTCTATTTTAAAGGTTGTAGATCCAGATATAGCAAGTTTCCAGTCTGCCATAAGTTCATCAGCATGAAGTACCACCCAAGCCTGCACCAATTTATACTGCTTATTAGGTAGCATGCCTTCTAAAAGCTCGCCATCAGAAATTTGGAAACTGCCTCAGCTTCTGCATATTCCACATGAATATGCGGTAAGTGGTGTTGTTTGTTATCAAGAGCTTACATTCTTATGATGATGCCATAAAACATGCTAATAGTCGGCATAGAAAAATCTCTAATGTGGATAATCAAAAATTGTAAAATTAATTTTACGCCAATTTAACATAAACATCATTATAGAAAAACTGGATAGGGGCTAATAAACCATAGTCTGCCCCCTATTTTTCTATTTTTTTTGCTTTTTTTCTGATAATTACGGGTTTATAAAAATTGTTTAGAAAAATTAGCAATGGCAATTGCAATAAGAGCACCCATCATCCATTTAAGCAAATTAAGGTCGGCCTTAATAGGAGCTAGTTCAATCTGCAAGTCTTTTTTAGTCACCAATTCTGACTCTTCGATTGCAGCTCGCATAGCTTCAGTCAACCCCTCTGCTTGTTTTTGATCAAAGCCCGCCTCTTCCAATTTACGAACAAATCTATGTGTATCAAACGTAATAGTTGCCACAACAAACTCCAGATAATTACTTTAAAAATAGTATAACAAATATACAGCGCTCCTTCAGACTCATTTATCATCAGAAGAGACTGTCTATTTTCATTACTGCATCGGTAGGCGTAAAGTGCAGTTGTTGTGTACTTTTCGATGAAAATCGATGCAAAGCTATGTGTTAATCCAGCTTGGGCAACGGATAGCCGGGGAAGAGTCATAGCTATCAAAAGCCCCTTGCAGAGCGGTTGGGGTTAAGCATCGGAATGGTGAAGGAATATGCCAGCGGCAATAGCAGCGTGCCCATGCCGGTTGAGTTGTTGATGAAGGAATTGCTAAACAAGAAACCCAATTAAATAACCATCTAATCAGAATGGGATAATTTATGGACGAAAATATAGATAACATCGTGTTAGAGTAGCGAAATAGGGGACAGACCATGATTAATTCCCCACTACGAATCACATAGAGCCAAAATCTCTAATGTGAGAAAACGAATAAATCTGAAGGTAATTTTAGTTTAAATTTAACATAAACACCATTATTGGAAAACCAGGTATGAGCTACTAAACCGTGGCACGTCCCCTATTATTATTTATTCTTCTTAGAGCCAAGGTTATTTACACAATTGGAAAAAACGCTTTAAGAACCAACGCAATTACACCACCGAGTATTATTCCCAACATCCACTTAATTAGTTTAAATTCGCCTTCGTGCTCTATTAATTTTAGTTCTAATCTTGAAATATCAGTTTTAGTTGCAAGATGGCTATCAAGCGCTTGCGCTAATGAATCCCTCTGTGCTTCGGCAACCGCTTCGGCTTGTAATTCAGAAAACCCCGCGCCCTTGAGTTTCTTTACAAACTCATGTGTATCAAACGTAATTGCTGCCATAATCAAATACTCATCAAAAAATCACTAAATATTAAGTATAACACAACAAAAATCCCTATTGATTCTAACCCTTATTATTTTTACATAATTTAACATAACATTATAAGAATGGATTAACCGTGGTCTGTCCCCCTATTATTCTGTCTTCCAAAATTTGTTTAAACGTACAACCTTGTTGGACTGCCTGATGCTTGGCATAAAGTAACAATTGATCATCAATATCTATAATTTAAAAGGGGTCAATTTAAAAGGGGTCAGACCCCTTTTAAATTGACCCCTTTATTATAAAATGCACTGGGAAATTCAATTCTTAATGGTCTCGACATGAGTTAGATCATACACAGGTAAGTAACCAACTCAAATTTAAAGACCTGACCCGGTTTTCTGATGCAGATTAGCTATGCGAAGAATGATTAGCATCATCCCAATTCGCCTGTATTTTTTTCCAAGGCTTAAAGGCAATCAACAATACAATTCCACCCCATAAAACGACAAGCCCCATACCTATTAAAGCTGCAATCTCTAAAGTCATTTCTTAATCCTCATCTTCTACAGACATCAACAAATGCGCAATAGTTTGACAAAGTATCCACCAAACAAACGCCGCTAATAACACTGTTTGGCTATTGTTGGGGTAGCCCATAAAACCCAATCCTACGCCACCAAAGTTTGATAGCTTTTCAGTTCTTCAGTTCTTCAGCAATCGATTTTCTAACGTCACGATTAAATTTTAATTTCATATACGCACACTCGAAAAATAATGTTTTTGATTTTAACACCAAACGAAATGATTAGAAGTAGCTAATTTAAAATAAGCTAAATAATAGAATCTATAATTGGATATGGGCTACTAAACCGATAATGGCCTGTAGTCTGTCACCTATTTTTTAAAATATAACTTTACCCCAGTTGTTTAACTTTAATCCATGCCGGGTTATGTTATCTCACTACGCTCAATAAGGTAACTCCCTGTATCTACATGGCTTAAGCATAAAACTCAAATTTAATGACCTGACCCCATCGGTTTTTCTTCCCAGTTATTTCGGCGCTTTTTACATTCACGACGAATCCGATTGACAAGGTCGCCCTGGCTTAATTACACCAACCTTACGCCCAGTCCTTACTTCAATCTGTTTTTTAAAACACTCATTGCCCAACGGAGTACCTGAGTACAAACTAGCTCGAATCATTTCCAATTCATTGGCATCGGTTTTTATTGCAAACAATCCACGATATGCCGCCTGCCGATCTTCAGGCGTAATGCCTAACGCCAAATATTGTTCATGCATCCGAATAATCGCATTATCAACACCTTGGGCATTTGAAGCATAACTGGACCACCGGTACTTTGCAGGATGATCGACCATACCAGCTCTCACTGGATTCATCTCGATATAACGCATACAACTTAAAAAATACGCTTCCGACTCAATGATATTGCCCTTATGTCGGCCTTCCCACAGACTCCCCCTGCGATGATAGGCTTTATTCATATACGGTACAAAATGCCGCCCGATACTTTGAAACAACGTACTTATTGCCGTTGTACTCTCAGGAGTGACTAATAAATGCACATGATTCGTCATCAAAACATACGCATGAACCAGACAACCACAGGCCTCCGCCGACTCCTTCAACAAACGCAAATAGACCAAATAATCCTCATCATTAAAAAAGACTGGTTCCTTATTGTGACCACGCTGAAACACATGGACAGGCATGCCGGGTTGATAAAATCTTGGTTTTCTTGGCATCAGTTATTTAGCAACGTTAAGGGATGTCTCACTTTTAATCCTTTAAAGCGTTTAAATCCCTTGTCAGTAGTCACCCATTCACAGCCCCATTCCATTGCAAGCGCAGCATGGTAAGCATCAGGTATATCGTTACCTGTCGCATTAATCTGTTCCATAAATTCCATAAAAATCTGCCAATGCATTGAACCGGGGGCAAGGCAAACGGAATTAGGTAAGGTTTTAATTTGTTTAGTAAAACAAATGGCACTTGATAAAGTAGACGGCAGCTCAAATATTTTAGGGTGAGTCACAACCCGCAAAAAACCGCTCAAAACCAACTCAGAATAAGCAAAAGATGCCCGACCATTAATAACCGACTCCAACCATTGCCGATAAGCTGAGTGATTCACTGCATCTTCCCTATGGGCATACACCAATACATTAACATCCATCAAAAACATCAATAGCCATCCATAATGTCATTCAAGCTTCGACTGTTATCCAGATTAATACCCGGCTTTAAGCCAGGCCCTGAAAAAGTTGTAAGACTGACGGACTTATGTTCGAGTGTTTGATGCGAAAAAAAATCACGCAAAGCATCTTCTAGAATTTGTTTAATCGTACACCCTTGCTGCACTGCCTGATGCTTGGCATAAAGTAACAATTGATCATCAATATCTATAATTTAAAAGGGGTCAATTTAA
>CANNLO010000433.1 GCA_947505055.1 Methylococcaceae bacterium
AACCGCATTGATGAATTGTACCAACTTGAAAACAAAAATGGAGTCACTGGCATCTCCACAGGCTTTGATGATTTAGATACCTACACCTCTGGGTTTCAGCCTGGCGATTTGATTATAGTAGCTGGCCGCCCTTCTATGGGTAAAACTGCATTTTCAATCAACATTGCCGAAAATATCGCTTTAAACAGTAAATTACCCATTGCTATCTTTTCAATGGAAATGGGGTCGGCGCAACTTGTTACTAGAATGATTGGTTCCATCGGCAGATTAAATCAGCAACGCATGAGAAATGGTAGCTTGGAAGATGACGATTGGGAACGCTTAATGACTGCTATAAGTAAACTTAATGATGCGCCTATATACATTGATGATAGCGCTGGCCTTAGCTCTTTTGAGCTACGTGCTCGCGCTAGAAGACTACAAAGACAATCTGGCCAACTGGGCTTAATCGTGATTGATTATATTCAATTGATGTCAGGCACGTCAGACAAAGCTAATGAGAACAGAGCCACTGAAATATCTGAGATATCCCGCTCACTTAAATCATTAGCGAAAGAACTGAATGTTCCTGTGGTTGCACTTTCACAACTTAACCGTAGCGTTGAACAGCGCCAAGATAAAAGACCAGTAATGTCTGACCTAAGGGAATCAGGTGCGATTGAACAAGATGCAGACTTAATTTTGTTTATCTATAGAGATGAGGTTTACAATAAAGACACCGACCAAAAAGGTACTGCGGAAATCATTATATCGAAACAGCGGAATGGTCCAATCGGGACTGTGCGTTTAACGTTTTTGGGCGAGCATACTAGATTTGAAAATTTTGCTTATTAATACAGTTATCAATTTACACCTGCTTCCTCCAACCACTTTTGAACATCTTTATCACCCGTTCAGTTGATTGCATCTTCACGATTCACTGCTAGGCCTTTCCTTTCGGCATACATTATCCAACGAATATATAAATAGGAAATTTTGAGAGTCACTTAGCATTCATCGGCACCTGTGCCAGTGAATAACCCTGTAATGCCGGCATGCTAATTCTATGGGTAGTACCCATTAATCTATTTACCCCAATGATCTTTTTCATAAGTACTTTGCTCTTCTCTTCCAAGTGGCTGAGAAGAGCAACCACTTCGCACAAAGAAATCTTCACTACCTTCATTCTTTGTGAAAACAGGTTTACTACTTTTTGAAATTTTCACATGACAAATTTTGTTGTCGCTGTATATTGGAAATGTAATCTTGATATGAGAACTAAATTCAGTCCCAATATACTTTTTAATAACTTCAATTAACTGTAGCTCGAAGCCATCAACACTTTTGTTGCTGAGGGTTTCAATGTCATTGCTAAGGCCTAATGCATTCTGGTTGTCATCTATGCCGATAAACAAATTCCCACCTTCACTATTGAGAAATGCTGCCAATGTTTTAGCAATAACATACTCTAATTTTTTATTTACAACCTTTTCCCTAATGTCATAACGAAGTGTCGATTTGAATTCAACCGAATCACTCTCACCAGCTAAAATCAGCTCTTGCACTTCTTCATTAGCTGGCTCTTTATGGCTAAGCTCTATACGTGACTTTAATTCACTGAAAATACGTGTAGCTCTGGCTTGGAGAAATATATCGTAATCATCACTCTCAATACCGAAACCATTCAAATCTATCAGATGAGAATTAAGTGACTTATTAATCTGACTGTTTTCGTCTTTAAAGTCCCCGATATAATTGGATGGGGCCTTGGCCCCGATTTTCCTCTTATTTAGGTGATCACTAACAAACGTGATGTTCACTAAACTATTGCTGTCCAGTACAGTTTTATTCTTCAAATATGCTCTAGGGAAAAAGTGATGGTAGTTTTTGCTGCTAGCCACTTTAAGCCAAGAGTTATCCAAAATTACTTTACCGTTATCCTGAAAATCCTTTGGCTCATGATAAGCTAATAAGCATAAAATCGCTTTGCAGTAGCCATTACCTGCACTAAAGTTGGTATCAATTAGTGTCTGAGGTGATTCTAAATACACTTTGACATCACTATACTCAGGTCGCTGATTATCTAAAATCAGGTCAATTCGCTTAATGTCCTGAGCCAATTTAGACTCAGTTGAGCTTGAGTACCTAGAGGACAAAGACATGCGCCAAAAGAACTCTTCTAAATATTTGCGTTGATCCGCATTGGGTTTATTTTGGTTTTGTTGGAAAAAATACGCGAACGGAACTAGCAAAGAGTCATATGGCAGCAACTGTGATACTGGTATACGGTAAGTAGTCCGAAAATAATCAATACTATCTTTTAAGGCTGAAATTGCTGAATCCCAACTTTTGATAACGGTTAATTTATCCAGCTCTAAAATTGTTTTACGCTTACATTCTTTGGTGCGACTTAAAACAAGTGCAAGTAGACTCAGTATTACAGTGCTAGATACACCTTCATATTTAATGTCTTTAAGCTCTTTTATGAAGTCATCCCACTTTACTTGCATATCAAAACCTAAAGCTTCATCGTAGGTTTTGGCTGACATGATTTCAAATAGAGTAAGCGTTTGCCCGCCAGTGTTTATCCTAGTAAAAACTTCAATTGCCGAATCGATATCTTCTTTTCTGAGAACAACAGTTGAAAATTCATAAGTTTTGAATGCCGTTGAGTAATCATTGATAGTTTGCATATCCTCTTGGCTAAATTTGGCGGATAACTCTAGAGATTTGGTATAAGTAAAATTCAAAACATCGCTTAGTGATATGTGTTTTTCACCTACGGCTTCAGAAGTGATTATTTGATCATCATTGTCACTAATATCTTTATCGAGATTAACAAAAATATTTTTATAGTCAGTAACTTTCTTTTCACCTACTTTTTGTATTTCAGCTCCAAGGAAAGCAGCAAAAAGCGAAGTTATGCGCTGCTGCCCATCAAGCACATATTGCACCTTGGTGCCTTCAGGCGTATCTGGAATTTCTAAATTCCCAACATTTTTAATATCATTAATACGCTCATCAGTTTGCCACAAAATAAATGTACCTATTGGGTAGCCTTTTAGAATGCTGTCTAACAATTTGGCCGTTTTGTCTATGCTCCAAACAAACTCTCGCTGAAACTTAGGAATCTTAATAATCCCTTTCTGAATTTCATTAATTAGATCAGAATATTTTTTTGAGTCGGGTTTTGGTTGCGCGAAATCCATTATTTTCCTTGTCTAACCTATTTTGGCATAACACGATATATTTTAATTAATAATCGAATGTATTGTTGCACAATACTAGACTCCCCTCAACAACATCAAAATTTGGATCTACACCCTAATAGTGTCCCTAAAAAATATGTCTAGTATAAATTCAGAACAATACATCATGTTGATGATATGAATTTTGCTGGCTCACCCAGTGAGCTCATATGAGATTAGAATAGGTTTTTAACAACTCAATAAAGAAAAGCCAATGAGTGATCAATTTATAAAAGCTGTGGCATTCGCTGCAGATAAACACAAAAACCAACGTAGAAAAGATGTAGAAGCCTCCCCTTATATCAATCACCCTATCGCACTTGCCAACGTATTAGCTAATGAAGGCGGAATAGCCAATAAAGATGTGCTTTGTGCCGCTATGCTTCATGACACGATTGAAGATACTGAAACCACCGAAGAAGAACTTAAGCAGGTATTCGGCAATAAGATTACATCGATTGTCCTAGAAGTAACGGACGACAAAAGCTTACCAAAAGATGTCAGAAAACAGAATCAGGTTGACCATGCCCCTCATATTTCTATTGAAGCGAAAATGGTGAAACTCGCAGATAAGATCTGTAATTTAAGAGACATCCTTTCATCCCCACCTGTTGACTGGTCGATTGAAAGAAAACAAGCTTATTTCAAATGGGCAGCCGATGTAGTTGCCGGACTTCGTGGCACCAATATCAAACTTGAGAGAGTTTTCGACGGGCTTATAGATCAAAGCAAGGAGTTAAATGGCCCTTTATAAACCTTTTACAGTCGAAACCTACGATGCCTTCGAATCACCTCCATATAGCGGGAAGCCGTCCAAAGTAGGATCATTCTTTACGGCATCCCGTGCCTTAGCCTGTGCTAAGAAAGTAATTGATGACCAATTAATCGAAAGTATAGAAAGTGGCCTTAGTGCTGAAGATGCTGTTCTTGCATTCTCAACC
>CANNLO010000434.1 GCA_947505055.1 Methylococcaceae bacterium
ACGCCCGAAAATTCTTCGATGGATTGAGGGATGAAGCGGTTCGGCTCTTTCAGGACGATGGTTCTGGACGATTGACTATCCTGCTCCACCTTGCCAAAACTAATGGAAATGGTCTTGCCATTCGCGTTCTTTTCACTGCTTGCCATGCACTCCAGTTCCAGCAGGGCGAGAAACCAACCATAGCTATAACGCGGTAGGTCATTGGCTTTATTATACAATGCCTCCTCGTGTTCAAGTTTTGCTATTTCGTTCGCATTGCGCTCTTCGGCCCGTGCAATTTTCTTGCTGTAATCCACCGGAGCGGGATTGTAGTCGTCGCTGTCTGTGGTGCGATCTCGCTCAGTATCACCGAGCGAAAGAGGTGATGATAACTTAGGCTTGCGGATGCGGTCATTAATCCTGTCCAAAACCGAAGAGGGGTCAACTTCAGCTTTATCAACAACCCCAAAATCTCCCTCACTTGATGAGGATTCATCCTTACCCGTTAGGGGCTGAACATCTTTTTTATTCTTGGCATCCTCAATCGCAGCTAGAATTTCATCTTCGGACAAGCCTGATTGTTCAATCGCCTCCGCCAACTTGATTTTTCGTGCTTCCTCCTCGCTCAGATGCTTGGTGTCCTGGGCTTCATCGCGGATTCCCAAAAACCTGATTAATGCCTCAGCCCCTGTGCTGGATGTGTCATATTGCTCTGCAAGCGTCTGAACTCTCACTGTATCGGCAGAAACCAGTTCACCGGACTGATTGAGAATCCATTTTTCTGCGCGTAGGTTTTGATTGACACTGGTATCGTAGCGATTAAAGCCACAGTTACCTCCTCTTGGGCCATATTCGTTTCGTAAAACTTTCATCGAACCTTCATAAATATCCCATGATTCAGTGAGCAATTTCCAGAGAACCTCGGATTTTTTGTTGTCAATTTGTGTTAACAATTCTTCGAGGCCATCAATTTTCTTGTCGTTATCTGGTTTTTGATTACAACGATACTTAGCATGACCAAAATCCATCACTCTTGGAAAACTTACGACACCCAAACACCTCATAAACTCTATTAAACTTTGAATATCTGTCTCGCTAACCATTTTAAGGTATTTGTCCAACAACAGAAATCGGGTATCCGGCTTGGTTTCGAACCAAGCTTTCAAATCTGGAGTCGGTAAGTATAATTTCCCAGCCATGTCCCGATAGACCTTTGGAGAGTCTGCTGTTGTGAATCGTAGAAATTCCTTGTCCTTTATCAAGCCAATAAATTCCGAGACCTTGTCGTTTGGACATTCCTTGAAATAGCGAAAGAACTTCAGGAAATGAGGAGATGTATCAATACCTTTGTCGGTGTTGTATGCCGGAAGAATCTTGTTGTAAATCTCGTCGCGGAGACTTGGCTTCTTGATACCAAACTTCTCGATGAACTCACGAGTGGCTTCTTCTGATAACAGTTCCTTTTTAACGGTTGTGTAACCATCAATGTCGTCGTCTGGTAGGAAGAGGATCAACTGAGCCTTGCCATCAAAGGCCGAGGCAGCATTGCCATCCTGATCAATAAAGATAGGTTTTTCCTTAACGAACTTCTGATAAGAAACACGATCGGAAAGGTAGGCATAAAGTTTGTGTAGCCATAGCTGCGACTGCTCGGAGATAAAGTTAGCGGTGATTTTTTTTAGAACAGCTTCGGGGTCGAGGCTCGTAACAATTAGATTTGAGTCTTTAAGAATCCAGGGGCGGGCATCGCCCCCGTCAATGTATTCTGCTAGTACTCTATTGGCGTTAAGGACTTCCTTTTTACCCCGACTCGGAAAAACCCACCTCGCTCTTTCCATACAGGTCAGTTGTGCTAATTGCTTGTCAGAGAACAAATCGACAAGGTCGGTGTCGGATGCCCAGTAAGAAGCGCTTTTGGATGAACATGTTCCATTTGATGCTGGCAATAGGATATCAGTCTGAAGTTTGCGCTTGATATCGTCAAAGAAGGGCTTGAATGAAATCCTGCTTCTGTCATCAAGCTCGCTAAATATTGATTGATCATAAGGAATTATCTCCAGAATACTGTCATCTATCAGATTCTCATCTCGAAGAATCACTAGACTATCTGCAGCTAGCTGCGCTAATTGTTGAACTAATCCTAGATTGTGCTTTTCACCTGCCTTAATTCCTTCACGGCTATCTGTCAGCAGAAACGGAGCGTGGAGAATGAAATTTAAATTCGTAACTTCCTTAGTTGGAAAAAAACAGAATGCAGGGCGAATAATTGGTATTAGTTTGTAACTGTCTCCCAAGGCATAGCCGATTGAGTAGGGTTGTCCAGTTTCGCTATTTCTAGTGAATAAAAACAAACGCTGAGTATTACTTATTGTGCTTTCGTCATTCACAACCAATGTCAGCGTAATCCACTGAACTGTTATATCGTCTTGGTCGATTTTCCGAGTGATTTCCTTAATGTATTTACCTTTGAATTTCTCAGCATAAAAGTCCACGGATACCAGACTAGAAAGGAAAAGGACAGGAAACTCCAGAGCTTTTAGTTTTTCAAAAATTTCATCATAGCTCTCTTGAGGCTTTTTTTGTTTGTGATCAAATGGAAAAAAGAACACCGTCTCTTTAGGTTTTCGACATTCAAGATCGGCATCCAATATATGAGGCACGATGAACCGCTCTATCTTAAATCGGAATTTCGGGTCGTATATGTGCGGTGTTTGAGTGTATTGAAAGACTGCTTTGAACCCTACGCCAAACTTACCAATCGAAGAAGACTCTGATTTATTTGAATTGGCAATCGATGTAATAGCGTTGATATGGCCAAGAGTGCCGTTATGCGTATCAATCTCTTCGGACTGAGGATTGGACACAGTGAACCGGACAGTTCCATTGTGGGTGAAATAAAGCCCACTTTCTTCAAGGCGAAAAGTTACATTTGTCGCCTTAACATCATCTGCATTTTGTAGGAGTTCGTATATAAAATGTGCTTGATCGGAGTATTTATCGACAACGCTTCGCTGAATACCGCGCATGGAGGTTTTCTCTAACGTTTTAGCACTTTCAGCACGATCTTGCTCTAGAGCTTGGAACCACTGCATTTCTTGTTCGGTCATTATCCTATACCCACAATTTTTATTCATATTTTCGAGTCAATTAACTCGCAAACGTTTAATTAAATAGTTTCCACATGATTACTATTAAAACTAATCCATATCTAAAACATGTTCAATCAGAAAAACAAGCACATGCCACTTGTTAATTATAAAGGGCCTTCAGAATAAGAGCCTGTACGTGGAGGTCTGAAGCCATGATAAGCCGACCATTTTCCTAATGCATTGGTTGCACTAGTTGTATTTAAACCATGGTCTTTGGCAAGTTGAATAGCAATATGTCTTGGGGGTGGCATTCCAGTAGCTTTTAAATAATTAGAATAAAGTAACCAAAGTGCAAAACCAACTGAACCAGGCTTTTGTAATCCTGCACCGTTAACAAATCTATTGGTGTAAGACTCTACTGCTTTTGCATATTTGGGGCTTGCTAAAAGTTGCCCCATTTTTTCGTTAGGTGTTGTCATAAACAATTTTTTGTAATTTTAAATTTACTTAATAAACATCTTAGCTTGCCATAATGCTATAACAACATCCATTTGACTGTTATGTTTCTTAACGCTCCCAGCTATAATCTGTTCCCATAATTTCGATGGGTTATTTGCCCAAGAATTATTCTCACGGAGCAAATCTAGGGCTAATTGAGCATATTTTTTATTTACTACTGATTTTGTATATTCCCCAGACTTAATGCCTGAAATAACTCCAAGTTCCGCAAGACCCAAGAAAGTAGACTTTGGACAACTTTTACTTATGCTGGATGGGGAATCAAATATCGTGGCTGCGGAATAATTCCATGCATCGAGAGGGTGCATGCCTTTTCCGACGTCCACTTTAATATTATCAAATTCTCCAGCTCCAGCACACTTATCAGACAGTGCACCAAAGTTGACCCGGGGTTGACCCGTAATATTTCAGGCATAAAAAAAGCCCTAGATTTAACTCTAAGGCTCTCATTTATATGGCTCCCCCGGACGGGCTCGAACCGCCGACCTAATGATTAACAGTCATCCGCTCTACCGACTGAGCTACAGGGGATTAAACTTTTTGGTTTCAATGGTGCGCCCGGAGAGATTCGAACT
>CANNLO010000435.1 GCA_947505055.1 Methylococcaceae bacterium
GTTGATTTTTGATGGTCAGATTATTTAAGGTCGTTTGTCGTGCAAACAGACATATTGGCTACAAATCTCGATAGGGCTACACAAAGAAACAACTAAGCATAAAGTTATAAATCCAGATGCTTAGAGATATTTCTAACTGTAATTAGAGATGATTTTATGTTGGAAATTACTTAACTTATTGAATATAAATAAGTAATAATAGAAAATTAAAGATATTAAAATTCACCATTATAGAAAATAATTACTTTACCGCATATATTGCAGTCCATTTGTGTAACTTAATTTAACTAACGACATGATAGATTCTCATTTCAAACTGACTATTAAGAAAGGGCATGAATAACCCAGATTAGCTAAGATCAACTGATTTTAGCTATTTCAACCAATTTCTGTATTTAATACGAGCATTGGTTTATTTAGCTGATATGGGGCAATACGGGAAATAAGTGGCTATAGCATAGTGTTAAGTAGTCTCAATATTATGATTCAACTTCCTATTAGTTTTGTTTTATCACTCATCAACTAACCAACCATTATGTATTTGTACTTTTGCTCAGTTTTATCACATTTTTGATGTTAAAATCACTTTGAAAAACAGGTGCAGCAAGATTAGACGTGTTATAAAAATAGTATTAGTCAATGAATTACACTTTATTTCATTGACTTGGTTCGTCGAATTTCACAACTTGTTCGTAAATAATTTAGCAAATATACCTTGTAAAGCCATCAAAAACTAACCATAATGGTCAATGTAAAAGAATACTCTTATCCTTGTTACTCACTAGATACTATCCGCCAGTCTGCAAAAAAAAATAACTTTAAATATGATGGGCGTAATGTCGATAGAGATATTAGGAATCTTGGTTACACCGGTGAAGATGTTAAAAACTGCATTTCTAATTTAACTACACATCAATTTAATAAATCGATACATTATGAAAACTCTATTTACGATGCCTATATCATCGATTATAAAAAAACCGACGATACCTCGATAGACAGAATTTATATGAAACTACGCTTACTTCCTAATGGTGAATTACAAATAGTAGGTATCGGTTCTTTCCATTTAGCATGAGTTAAAAATATGAATAATTTATTATGTCCCGATTGCAGTGGCACCAACACTTTGCAGTCGTTTACGGAACCAGAACAATTTGAATATAAAGGGCAAACATTGAGTGTTGATGTTGAATATTCTGTATGCTCTCAATGTGGCGCAGAATCGATTCTACAAGATCAAATCAAGCGTAACGATTGCCGAAGCCGGGACGCTTGGCGAAAAGTTGATGGCCTTTTAAGTGGTGCTGAAATTGTTGCTTTACGTAAACAACTAAGCTTGACCCAACAGCAGGCAGCAAAAATATTTGGCGGCGGATCTAATGCTTTTTCTAAATACGAACGTGGAGAAGTTATACAAAGTGTAGCAATGGATAATTTAATGCGCTTAGCCATGCAAAAGCAACCTATTGACGTTGGGCAGTGGTTAATTAATCGGACGGGATTAAATATAACGCCACCTAAAGCAGAATATAGCAAAAGCAAAGTTATTCCGATTAACCATAAAATTAAACCAATTCAAGTGCCCTCATCTTTACCATCTGATGCTATTGATAATTTTCAAGAGTTAAATTATGGATAAATTGCTGATTCTCGAAGCATCAAAATGCTTACGACTAAAAACCGTTAATCTTTATGAAAGTAATTTAAAGCGTTTTAAAGAACTGACACCATCTGATGAATTAGGACAACAAGAAAAATTAAGTGTAAAAAGCGAAACGCTCAATATTTCAAGTTCTGATCTACAAAATCAAACTTTCAGAGTCTACGTCGACTTAGGTGTCAGAATAGTAAGAACAAATCACCATGAAGATGAAGAGCCATTAGCTATGTTTCAGATTGAAGCTATGTTTCAATTGGATTACGATTTAATCGCGAACGTTGAGCAAAATGCACTAAATGAGTTTGCTCATTATAATGCGGTACATAATGTATGGCCCTTTTGGCGACAATATGTCTTCAGTACGGCGAATCAAGCCGGCTTACCTTGCCCAGAAATTCCATTGAATATATCCTTGCAAAGTTTGGAAAATGCTAACTTATAGACGCAAGTATTAAAAAAGCAAATCAATATGGGATGAATAATAAATAAGTTATTTCCATAGCAATCCAGTCACCCAAAAAAGCCTAATCTCCATGCTGTAAACTGTTTTTTATCAAGTTGTTAAGATGATTTTTCCTGTACTGATTCCTCACCCCAGACGCGGGCGAGAGTTGCTTGAATCTTCTTTTCAAAGCGTGTGATTAGTTCGCGGTTAGCGGCAACTAGTGCTTGCTCAGCTTCGATCTCGGCAACGATGTCTTGTTGGGTGGCAAAGGGTGGAAGAGGAAGATTTATCGAGAGGTAATCATACCGAGAGTTAAATACTGTGTTAACCCACCAATGGATTTTTTTTTCAAGTCGAGTAAGTTGGCATCCAGAATGTACTTTAGGATACCATATGTCATTTTGTCTAAGAATCCAGACTTTACAGTGATTACATAGGTTCTTTGGTAAGCGTTAAATTTTCCGCAATAATGTTTTACGTCAAAATTCCCACTCGCGTTATTTCCGCTGAGAAGAATTGCTTCACAATCGAAAGCATAGCTATCAATTTGGAAAACGTCTTTTGAACATGTAAAGAAAGGATAAACTCCATTAATTACTGCGGCATTGGAATTTAATTTTCCGGTTTTGATGTCACAAACTTCTCCTAACTCCACCACCGGCCAGTCAGGGTGGATTGCAATATGTGGGCGATAGTTGTCAAGGACAGCACGAGCACCGTTGATGACTTTCTGGTAACCCTCGATTTCTGCCACGATTTCCTTTTGCATCTCTAGCGGTGGCAAGGGGATTTGGAAGTTTTCAACATAATCTCTAGGAACACGTTGCAAACCACCTGTACCAGTCATTTGAGCTATTGCGTTATCTCGGAAATTAGAATGCAATACGCAAAAATAAATCCATTCAGGAAGTACTTTCTCGTTACTTCTGAGCACATAAAACTCACTAGAACCAAAGCCAACACCATTACTAAGTTCACGAGCAATACCTGCCTTACCGTTTTCAAAGCAAGGCGTAACCTTAGCAAGAAGAACATCATTATCTTCAAAATAAGTGTAACTCGATGATATTTCAGAAAACAGCTTTACCTGATTAGGTATGAACGTCAT
Source organism: Methylococcaceae bacterium (assembly GCA_947505055.1). The sequence goes on from CANNLO010000435.1 coordinate 3,217, forward strand.
TTGATATTCATTAATATCTGCCATCGGCACAAATGAAACAAACATATCTGGCGTGATGTGAGTTAATAGGCTTTTACGAGGGTTGACTGTACAAACAGTGCTAATATTAACTAATGGAAAGATATTGGTTTTTTGCACACCTTCCCGATACCTTTCCCCACTCAGATTATATTCTCCATTCGCAGCAACTTTTTCTTTCTGCACAATTAAACCTAGTTCATGTTTTAATTCTGCAACTGATTGTTGATTGCCAATAGCGGTCAAAAATTCTGCTAATTCACGCTTAACCTGACTCAACTCTTCGCCTGTCTGAGCACGACGTTGAGCTCCTAAGCTGAAGCCATCATTCTCAACCTTAAAAAAGGCTACGTTGTCGCTGTGTTTAGCCAGTGATTTATCTAAGATTAAAACAGAGGTCTTGACACCAGAATAGGGTTGAAATACCCCAGCCGGTAGAGAAATAACAGCAACCAGTGAACTGTCCAACAACATTTTCCGCAGTGCTTTATAAGCCGTTTGGCTTTGAAAAATAATACCTTCGGGTACGATGATGCCGGCACGACCAGAGGGTGTCAGATGCTCAGCAATATAATCGACAAACAAGACTTCACTGCGTTTGGCCTGAATGGAAAAGCGTTTATGGGGTTTGATACCGCCTTTGGGTGACATAAAAGGTGGGTTGGCAAAAATAACATCAAAATTTTCATCCCAACGCTCTTCACTGGTTAGCGTGTCATACTCAAAAATATGCGGATCATTAAAACCATGCAGATAAAGATTAACCAAAGACATGCGTACCATATCCGGTGAAATATCATAACCTTTGATATTGCCGGCCAATTGTTTACGTTCATCGGGCGTCAGTAAATCACCTTTATAGTGCAACGGGCTTTCCAGAGTCAGCAACTCCAAAGGCAAACCTTTTTCAGCATCA
>CANNLO010000436.1 GCA_947505055.1 Methylococcaceae bacterium
CAGGTATTTAGTATCCACAGTAACATCCCTTCATGCCAGTTAGTCGCCATGACCAAAGCTTAATAATGGAACTGCAACTTTTTTTAATGACGACCTACATTGGGATGGTTTTTTTTGCGATGACGACAGCACCAATACAGCGGCATCTATAAGCCACCATCAGTTCGCCTGATTCCTGCCCAGAGTATTTTAACTTTCCAACTTGCCCATTCTTTCTTGACTATCTCAATTGCTTCTTCTACGCCCGTCCAAATAATCTCTTCGCTTCTGACAACGTTATGTCCCTCTTTATCTTCACAGATAAAATTTACAGTATATGTATTCATTTTTCTTCTCCCATCTGAGTAAACAAACCGACTACTTTTTTATAACTTAAGTAGTCATCAACTAGAAAGGTATGAGTGTTATTTCATTACCGTCAAAGTCAAACCCGGCAATTGGTTTTGTCTATTTTATTTACCACTTTTTTGACCTGACCCACTCTTATCTTCCACATTTTCGAACTAAATAACTGAACTGTTATGTTGCTTCAATTTCCTGTTTTTTTAAGAATGCATGAAGCGCCATATCAGAATGAATGATATGTTTCCCCCATTTATCCATAAATTCCTGGATATCATTCTTCTTCCAGTCATCACGGGTTATTGTAAGATCTATCATATGCAATTTTTTCAACATGGCATCATGCTCGGCTACATGGCCTTTATTGCTTTGAAAGCCTGCCTGCTCCATCAGTTCCTCTTCCTCATCAAAATGTTCTTTGACGTGCTCATAGAGCAACTGCATATTTTTGGTCAGTTCTTCCTTATTAACAGATAAAACCAATTGATTCGCCAAAACAAATACATCTTGATGTTGTTTATCCATTAACACATCGCTCATTTGGTAAAAATCCTGCCAAACAAAGTGATACATACTGCCCGGCGCTAATGTTCTGGCTAAGTCGGTTTGTTGACGATGTAGGGCTATGTTTTCAGGTGTGGTTGTCGCACTGTTTGTTTTATAGACGAAGTCTTGCCTTGCACTATGGTATTGTTCATTGGCATAGAAGTTGGCATACATTTGAGTTAATTCGAAGGCCCTGTAACTCGCCAAGGTTTTTAAGGATTCGTCATAACATCGGGTATTGGCTTTTTCATTTAAATTTTTTTGCAACCCGCTATCGGCAATGAGTGTATTAACCAGATGTTTAACCTGAGCGAAAAAAATAGCATGGTTTTTATCCAGCACTTTATCAATCAAGCCTATGCGCCATGCCTTCTTGGCGCTAATCGGTAAGCGTTTTTCTGTTAAAGTAGTCGCCATTTCCTGCCCAACGCGTCTGGGCAATAAATAAGTCCAGTACTCGGAACCATAGAGTTCACCCATGTTTTTATAATGCGGATTAAAAATAACGCCTTCTCTGGCAAATATCTTATCAGCTGCCAAAGCCATCATTGCGCCTCCCGCACCTGCACTGCCTGCAACAGCAGAAATGGTCACTTTATCTAGCGTGGTAATAATCTGATAGATAAGGTCATCAATCGCATTGATGTTTAACCAGGATTCATCTGCAGGACTGGTTGCGATCTCGATTTGATTTAGGTGTATGCCATTCGACCAACTTTCTTCACCGCCCATCAGTACAATTGCTTTTACTGGCAACATGGCGACATGCTTATAAACCGATAGTAGAAGTTTACATTGCTCTGTACTCATGCCACCATTATGAAAAGGGAAATACAAATAGGCGACATCGGCGTCCTTTTCATACCAGACTTCCTGACAAGGTAGTTGTCGTCCCGGTTGGGCATAATCAAGATCAATCACTTTAATCGATTTAGATAACAAACCTTTTAAAGTTGATGTAGAAGTCTTTGGCAAGAGGTCTTTTAACACCCAGGTAGCGGGTAATTTTATGCCTTTGCCGGATTCCAGTTTCGGTTTTAAATGTCCAATCCAGATCGCACCATCAATTGTTGCCCGGCAAATGGCATGATTTGCTGTAGCGATGATGTCCCCGGCCTTGCCGGTTAAATGGTTTTCTTTATGCGCATTAAACATAAAAACCGGCTTGCCATAAATCTCATCCAGTAAACCGGGGCTGCCGTCTGCGGCGTTTATATGCCTTACTATGTCATCGGTTTTGTACGTTTTCCAGTTAATGACGCGATCTTTTTGCTTGATGGGCGGTAGCGTCTGGCCGTTATATTTGAGTCTGCCGTAATCCTGCACTTCCGGCTTAAAGGCAGGCGCTTCAAAATAACTTAATACCTCCCATAAACAATCAACCGCAGCTTGCGTCACTTCCCGGTAGAACAGACTGCTTTTGGTCGCCTGCCGCATCGGAAAGGTTTTATGCGCCCAAATATCGCCGGCATCCATTTCTTCGGCGGCCTCCAACAACGAAACGCCCCATTCAGGTTCATTATTTTGAATGGCCCAATCGAGTGAAGATGGACCTCGGTCGCCTTTAATGCCGGGGTGAACGATCAGGCATTTATAGTTGTGATAAATGTCTTTAGGAAGGTACTTGGTTAAAAAGGGACACAGTATTAAATCCGGCTTGAATAACAACACGCCTTCTACTAATTGCTCCAAGTCGCCTGAGTGTAATTCAACCGAGACGAGATAGCCAGCATCGTCAAGTTCCGTATAAAATCGTTGAGTTAATCCGGAAAATGCCGATGAAATTAATAAGATACGCATAGTTAACTCCTATTTTTCTGGTATATAGCTTGGGTATAGCAAGGTCTAGGCAGCATTTATTGAATGATGATCAGTGAGGCCGAAACGGTCACGGTAACCTTGCGGATTGACACTCATCTGACGAATAAAAGCCCGACGCATACGCTCTGGATCAGAAAATCCGGCTTTGTCGGCCACCACTTCAATCGATAGTTTAGTACTTTCCAAATAATGGCGAGCCGCATCTATACGTGCCATTTCAACAAACTTGGCCGGAGTGATGCCGGTTTCCGCGAGGAAAAACCGTGCAAAATTTCTAGAGCTCATACACAGGCGCACAGCCAAGGTTTCCACGCGCAAGTCATCGGTTAGGTGCTCCAAGATCCAGGCTTGCAAATCTTTAAGTTCTGGACGATGCGCTGCACTGGTCAGGTAGGCGCTAAATTGTGATTGCCCCCCCGGCCTTTTCAGAAATACCACCAGAAAACGCGCAACCTGCAAAGCCAGTTCGGCACCCCAGTCTTCCTCGACCAACGACAATGCAAGATCAATGCCTGAAGTAACCCCACCCGAGGTTGAAATAGCACCATCACGGACAAAAATACGATCTGATTCAACCGTTACATTTGGATAATCACGTGCCAACCGTTCGCAAAAAAACCAATGACTGGTCGCTTTAAGTCCGTCCAGCAGACCGCTTTCCGCTAACAGAAAAGCTCCAGTACAGATCGCCGCCAATCGTCTAACCCGTAGAGCCATGTTGCGAACCCAGTCCTGTAAAGCAGGATCGCACAACAAATAGTCTACGTCTATCGTACCCGCAATCAGCAGCGTATCGATGCCGTCATGGACATCGCTATAGGCTTTATTAGCGATGATTTGCAGACCACATGAAGCCGTTATTGGCCCAGGCTGTGACGCTAACACTTCTATTGAATAGACAGGCTCACTGGACAGGCCGGATAACTTTGCAACAATGTTAGCGAAAGCAAATACATCCATAGGGCCGGTTAAATCAAGTATCTCAACACCATTAAATGCGACAATGGCGACAGATCTTATTTTCGGGGCAGGTACCTGTGAGTAGTTATTATTGACTGGAGGTGAAACAGGGACGTTCATTTGTATTCCTCTCATAGCATTCATGAATTACACGCTACAGCAACAGCCTCTTCAAATTATTATCGTAGAGTGATATTGTTTTTATTATGTTTGAATCTACGGATTTCCTGAACCAACTGGATACAGTTATATACTGTCTTATTATCTAATTTTGCACAATGACAATCTCACCTCATTTTCTGCCAAAATTGTAGCTATCAATGAGGTAATGAGGTGAAGAAATGACTGGCATGTCCAATGGCCGGTAGGGGTCGCTATGGATAGCTATCCATAGCGACCCCTATGCATAGAGCGCAACTATGAATAGAAGCGATTTATCTCGACGATCACCCCACGTATCATCAGCAATTTCCACTA
>CANNLO010000437.1 GCA_947505055.1 Methylococcaceae bacterium
CTTACCAGCGGCACGCGAAAAGCAGCACGCCCAAAAAACCAGAGGGCATGAAGAATATTACCTTGCCTTGTATTCCACAGTAACCGTGCTAGCCAATAGAGAATTATCTGCCGTTGAATTGGCCGCTGTTAGATTACTTCAAGCAATTGCTTTACACGCCACTTATGATGCCGAACGACTGCCCGTTGAAGCGCTTTATGATTCCACAATAAGCAGTATAAAAAATGCCCTTAAAGTCTTGTCAGAATTAACCGGTAAAACTATATCGCTTGATTGCAGTGAAGCCGTGGCCGATGTTGGCATGGTACAAAACAGCAATAATTCAGCCTTTTCAGAATTGTTAAATACCCCTAGCAGAATAGACGACTGGTTTACTGTGATTGACGACATGACAAGGGCTTTTCATGCCAAGCATGGCAAGATGCCGAACGAACCGCAAGCATGGAACACATTACGGACTAGCCCACCGGAGGGTTACAAAATCACAACAGGCAAAATAAGCGGTGATGATTGCTTAATAATGGAGGGAGCAAACCTAAGTAAGAGTGCATTCAAAAAACGCTGGAAAAAATACACCAATAACGCCCAATAACGGATTTTAACGCCAATAGCGGATTTTAAACCCCGCCACCGCTTCAACCTTATCAACACGCACAAACTACCCCCAACAGAGCATAAAAGTTCTGGAAATCCTGCAAACACAGGAACATAAATACACCCATTGGGGGTTTTAAATGCCTACTCTATCAACAGTCAATCAGTTTAACGAAAAACAACCCGCATTCACTCTTGGAGGATTGCGTGCGCTCATTTTTAACGAAGATTCAAACGGCTTGAAAGCATCGGGCGCGATTGTCCGCATTGGGCGACGTGTGCTTATCGATGAAGAAAAGTTTTTCGGCTGGGTTCAAGCTCAGAACAATGCGGGTTAATTATGAACAGTCACCAAGAAGCAATAGAGCAATTCAGTGAATCAATGTTTAATGCAATCGGCTACATACCGACTAATATTATTGCCGATGGACTTTTACATAAGTTTAAGGATGAAAGAGGCCGTTTAAATGGCGCGTATGGTTTACACCTCGACAATCACCCTGCCGGTTGGTTTCAATGCCACAGGCAGGGCATTAAGGAAAAGTGGAAGCTATCTGGCGGCTATACCCCGTTATCATCCATGCAACTGCTACTTAATCAGGCCAAGTATCGCCAAGAGGCTAAAGATCGCCAGAAAGCAGAATTAGCCAAGCAAGCAGCGGTAGCTGTTGTGGCTACTAAGATATGGAGTCAAGCTCCGTTTGCACCTGCTAATCATCCTTATCTGGTGACTAAGGGTATTGGTGTCAATGGAGTGCGTTTAGGGCGTTGTAATGCCTTAATTGTGCCTTTATACAACGCCAATAAAGAAATAGTAAGCTTACAATTCATTAGTGAAGCAGGCGGCAAGACCTTCTTATCTGGCGGCAAAAAGAAAGGCTGTTTTTATGAGCTTGGGGAACAAACCGACAAAATATTGATTTGTGAGGGTTTTGCTACTGGCGCAAGTCTTTTCGAAGAAAGCAGCTATCTAACCATTATTGCTTTTGATGCCGGTAATTTAAAAGAAGTCGCCATAAATATCAGAGCATTGTCGCCAGACAGTGAAATCATTATATGTGCTGATAATGACTTAAGCGGTGTCGGTCAATCTAAAGCTATTGACGCAGCCTCTACTATTAGCGGCAAGTATCTAATCCCTGAAATAGTTGGGCAAGATTGGAATGATGTTTTATCGGGTGGTGTTTTATGATTGAAAAAGACGAGGTAGTCAAGCCGCTGGATATACTCTCTGGTGGTAAAAAAGCTATAAATGACATTCACCTAGTTCACCATGTTCACCATGACTGGAATGACTCATTAACAGCTGGGGGTGTTTTATGATTGATTTTGATAATGCCACTGATGCCAATGCCGAAGCGCTAGAAAACACCAAGAAAATTATAGATCAGGCTTTAATTGATTGCGCTGATAATGCCGGTGTATTGGGTAGCCTCGCTTTTCAGGCAGCTATTAAAACTATATCGGCTGATACAGCATTATGGTTTGAATACCGATGTAAGATTAAAGCAGCAAAACCCGCTGGCGTATTAATGTCTGATATTGATAGCATGGCGGGAAATCAATCAGAGAGCGAAAGCGGGCAAGATTCAGCAGCGGCCGAGCTAATAGAGTTAGTTACAACCCAAGGCGCTTTATTTTATGACAATATAGCTGATAAGGCTTTTGTATCAGTTGAGATCGATGGCGTTTTTAATACCCTAGCCATAGGTCACAAGCCTTTTATTGACTGGATTAGTTTTGATTACTACAAAACAACGGGCAAATCAGCCAGTGAGTCAGCTATTAAACAAGCTAGTTTTGCATTGTCAGGGATTGCGAAATTTGACGGGACAGCCGAGCAGGTATTTTTAAGAGTGGCCGATAAAAACGATGGTCATTATATTTTTATTGGTGACGAGAGGCGACAGGTTATCGAGGTCTTGCCGACGGGGTGGCGCGTTACTAATGAAGCCCCTGTTAAGTTCTGGATGCCAAGCGCCATGCAATCTTTACCAATGCCGATACAGGTTGGTGACTTAAGTCAGTTGTGGGACTTTATTAATATTCCAGAAAATGACAGGCTTTTAGTTCTGGCTTGGATATTGGAATCATTAAGAGCTGATACGCCAAAACCTATACTGGCGTTAAATGGTACGCAAGGAAGCGCTAAGTCATCGACGCAAGACAAGCTTAGACAGCTAATTGATAACAACTCTGTAAACCTTAGGAGCGCACCCAAAACCGTTGAGGATGTATTTGTGTCGGCTGGGTGCGGCTGGTTAGTCAGTTATGAAAATTTATCCCATGTTACGCCCGCCATGCAAGATGCTTTCTGTACTCTAGCAACGGGCGGGGGTTTTGCAGCGCGTAAACTTTACACCAACAATGAAGAAAATATTATTGATGTTAAACGCCCTATTGTCTGCAATTCAATCCCTAGTGTTTTAACCGCGCAAGATGTAACGGACAGAGCAATAACTTTAGAGTTACCGCGTATTGCCTACCGTGAAGAGTCAGAAATAAATGCTGCATGGGATAAAGCTAAGCCGTCAATATTTGGTGGCCTGCTGGATTTGTTTGTATTGACACTGGCGCAGATGCCTAAAGTAGTTCTGGTAAGTCCTCCGCGAATGGCAGATTTTACCCGACTAGGTGAAGCTATGGCGCAAGTATTAAACCATCCTGTAGGAACGTTCGACACACTGTATAAGGCTAATAGAAAGGAGGGCATCAGCCGCGCACTCGAAGCCTCACCAGTTGCCGTGGCTGTTCGAGATCTTGTTGAAGAATATAGCGGAATATCTTTAATTGTATTCAATGGCACAATGAAAGCACTACTTGAAAAGCTTGATAAATTTAAGCAAGAGTCGCACGCGTGGCCTAAGTCGCCAAGAGGTTTGGGTGATGTACTAAGGCGACAACAACCTGCTTTAAGTTCTCTGGGTATTACTATTGAAATTAGCAAGCCTAAAAAAGACGGTATTCATATCACGATTACGAAAGCAAAAGGTGAACATCGTGAACATGGTGAACATGGGTTTAAAGATATTCACGCCAGAGAGCATATAGTTACACCCTCAGAGTCAGCGGCTTTTGATGATAGCGAGGTTATTTGATGTCAGCATTAACCACCATAAAAAATGCCGGATTTGATCTTTCTCTTTATGGCGACAGCTTCAAAGTAACACCCTCTAGTTTATTAAGCACGACACAGCGAGAGTTTTTAAAACTCCATAAGGACGAGATCATCACCGAGTTACAGCAAAGCCCTGTAACTTGCGGTCAATGCCTACAATTCAAATGCAATAACTTACATGGTGCGGGCGCTGGTAGTTGTCTAGTTGGTGGCGCGTATGGGGCTTGGAGTGAAACACAGCACCAATGCTCTAAGTTTGATGCAGCCGTCGAATGGGTAGCGATGCCAGAGCCAAGCCCTAACGCCATTATGGTGACTGTTTACACGCCCAACGGTGGCGCTATCGAGATCGAAGCCAGAGACGAAGCGCACGCAGCATGGTTACAACAAATGAACCCTAAAAGGAAATGAAAAAATGATCAAGATGA
>CANNLO010000438.1 GCA_947505055.1 Methylococcaceae bacterium
ATAGTGATCAACTCAACTGGCCTTCTTTTCAAGAAGAGTTCTATAAAATTGATGATGCCGGCGATGTGTTTTATGATTTACTTGATGATTTATTAGCCAAGCCAGAAACCTTGCCACTCGTTTATGAGATATATTTATTTTGTTTAAAAGATGGTTTTTTGGGTCGTTATAGTGTTTATCCCCAAACAATTGCTGAATATATTAAAAAAATAAGTACGCGTATTGTGCTATATCCATTACAATCAAAATTAAATCAAATACCTACGCCATCAAAACGATTTTTCTTTCGAATTCCTAATTATTCTTATTATATAGGCGCTGCTTTATTGCTAGCAGGCGTTTATTTTTTACTCATATTTTTGGGAAGTTTGTGGAAACCTTATGTATGAAAAGTACTAAATCAGAGTCTCGATTGGATGCTTTGTTTTCCATTAATAAATTACAAAAAAACTGGGAAGGACCCTCAAAACCAGCATTTGATTTATTTAATATTGATCCAGATTCATTGATATCTTTAAAATTTAACGAACTGGATTCTTTAATTAATAAGTTTTACATTGATAAGTCTAGATTATCAGTAAAGTTGGATGACTTAAATGACAAAATTAGTCAACTAGTTTTAGTTAATGCACAAAAGTTAAACATTGATGATAAAGAAAAAACAATAGTTATTGAAATGCTAGACCAATTGGATGATTTGCTTTGGGCTATGGAACTTTCTCGAACAGAATAATGATGACTTCTATAGAGGCTAAAATTGTTCAGTTTATTTGGCGATTTGATCCAAAGAGTATTTTAATACTCCTAACTTATCTTGGTTATGACTTAGATGAGATTCTTTTTTGTAGTCATTTTACTTATAGTTCCCAATCACGTTTAATTGAACAAATAGAATTTCAAAAGAACCCAAAAAAAGTGATTATTACACTTAATTTAGGATTGCTTGGTGGCCAATCTTTGCTTCCTGATTATTTTTTTAAGTTGGTTGATAATGGAGTTATTAATGCACATAAATTTATTCAATTTATTGGTTTTTTTGACGATAGACTATTACGCTCTTTGTTTTTTGCAATTTATCCCGAATTTGATGAAACAACTTTTCAAAGTTGGGAAGTTCGAAAAAGGAACGCACTTCATACCTTGAGGCTAAATTCAACTTCCACTTTGCATTGGCTTTTTCAGCTTGTGTTCCCTGAATTACAGGTAAGGGTAGAAAAGTACACCTTACAAAAAACCTTTGATTTGGGTTCGCCTATTCTCGGGAAAAGTCATTTGGGTTTTCAATCCATACTGGGTAAAATTAAAAAAGTACCTGTGCTTGGAATGCGAATAAGGCTAATAACTGATGAAGATAGCTTTAATAACAAAGAGCCATGGCCATGTGAGATTGAGCGTCGATTTGAAAAATTGATTCGTCCAATCTTTATAAATTCTGAATTACATCTTGAAATATGGCTTATTATACGTACTCAAAGTACTTGGTTGAGTCTAAAACCAAATAGTTATTTGGGTTATGAAAACATACAAGGTGGTGATAAGTTTCAATTTAGACAAATCAGAATATTTTCTGGGAGCTTATGTTAATGGTTGTTAAGGATAAAGCAGTATGAGCATTTTATTATTAGGAGGGAGGTTATTAATTACCGAAAATCCTGGACTTGATTCTATGGATCCTCGTTATGATGTTATCGTCAACCACATGCAAGAAGAAAATTTTATTGAGTCAATTAGATTGATAGACGAGCTATTTGCTGAGAATATTTTTGATATTCGAATGATTTGTTATTATCTTTACGGGTATTGGTTAGATAATGGCCTCCGTAGTCTAAATGAAGTTTTACAGTGTTTGAATAATGTCATAGAAGACAATTTTGATGCAATTGGCCCTATTGCTAATCGTGAGCAAAATTTTGAAAAAAGTCTTAGTTGGATGATGCGACAAATTTACAAAAAAATAAGTTATGAAGAAAAGAAAAACTCGTCGCTTTGGCAACAATGGCATTCTAAAATTCATGAAGAAGACATTAGTCAAATTTTGGAAGCAGGGGAAATCCTCTGTGTAAACCTTAATCAGAAAGTTACTGATAAAGCAGCCAATATAATTAATCTATGGAATAAAATACAGGCATGGGTGAATGCCCTCAGATTGATGGTCGCTCGTGAAATTGCATTAATTCCAACAGAAACTGAAAATTGTGAAAATGATTCTCTTTTGATGTTAGCAAAAGAAGATAATGACGTTATTAGTGAGCTTCAAACGAATGAGTACATCAGTAATTTTCAGGGTTATGAATCATCATATCATATGTCTCTTTTACTTAAAAAAATTGCAGCATTTGAGCAGTTGGTCCATAAAAAAAAGTTTGATCATGCGGCTTTGGTTTTAGAAGATATTAAACTAACTTTGAGCCAATTTGAGCCTATGCTTTATCTGCCAAAAATATTTGAAAATTTTGTTAAGTTGCAAGCGCTCAATATTAATGAGCTGGTTACTTATCAACAACAAAGAGGCACTCTTGAAAGGGAAGTTATGCAGGAGTGGTTTAAAGTGGATCTTGATGGTTTTATAAACTCATAAGAGGGTTTGATGAGCGAATTAGTGACAAGTAACGCTGTTTTAGAATGTACTTTCGGAACTGCACCCTCAACAATGGTAGTTTTACCAATTAATTTTGTACAGGTTGAAACCCCTGCTGCTAACATTTTAGATATGGTTCCTTTAAGCAATATCATGCCATTTGCAATGTGTATGAGCATTGCAAACCCTACGGTAGCAGCTGCGACAGCAGCAGCATTAGGGGTATTGACCCCAATGCCTTGCGTACCATTGACTGTAGCACCTTGGACAGTAGGAGCTCCTGCCGTTCTAATTAATAATTCACCGGCATTGACTGATGATAGTCAATTGATGTGTTCTTATGCGGGTGTTATAAGCATTACTTATTCTGGACAGGCCGTAGTAACAATATCATGATATGTGAAAGTGGTTTTTTTATCAGGATGTGAATGGAAATGGATAACAAGTTAGCTCCTTGGTCAATAGCGTCCTTTACTCGTATTGAAGCTGGTTTATGGGAAGAAGACATAAATGCAACTTTCGATGCATCATGGCTTGATGCCAGTTGGCAAGATCCAGTTTCGTTTTTGAAGGCTCTGCACAGTTATTCGGAACGTAGACAAGCCTGTTCTTTTAAAAGTATTCCTTTTTTTAGGTATGATTTTTATTATGATTTAATCGTACGGCATAAAGTGCAATCCACACCAGCATATATGTGGTTAGATAATGATGTCTGGAGAACTTGGACATATGCAGAGCTAGGAGTTATGGTGAATGGAATCGTTGCTTCATGGGAGGATTCAGGTATAGAGCCAGGTGATAGCCTTACTATTCTGCATCCACAAGGGCCTTATTGGATATTAGCTTTACTAGCGGGATTAAGGGTAGGTGCAATTATTTCGATCTTGCCACCTCAAGGTAATGCGTTTGTTAGTCGTCGTTTAAAAAGTATTAAACCAAAGTGGTTGGCAATTGATCATTTGTATAGGCATCAACTGGAACAAGCATGGCAAGATAAGGTTTTACCCAACACAATATCATCTCTTCAACCCTCTAGAGTATCTTATGAATATCTGAGTAATGAGATAGTTATCCAGAGCTTTGATCCAACTAATAAAATACCTGATGCGGTATGTTCTGTTGACGCTAACACATTTTACCTTGGTGCACTTAGAGATGGTATCTTTGCTCTAGGAATTAAATCAGGCCAAAAGTGTGCCGCTCCCGGTTGGTATGAATTAGAAAGCCAGCCATCAATGATATTGTCAGTTTTATTGCATGGTGGCACTTGGGTACATGCTGAACTTAGTGATATCGAAAAACAACCTGAAAGATTACTAGATCAACAAATTGATATAATAGGGATCAGCAAAGGTCTCCGTGATGTATTGCAAAGAAATCCACCCACCGGAGATAAGAATTGGCGTTATTGGTTCAGACACCCTGCTGAGTCGGCAGACTTCATAATTTGGCAAAACTTTATTCGGGAATTAAAGCTAGAAACGAGTTACTCAGGTAATTTGATATGTAATACAGCTAAAGGGGGAGTAATACTTTTTTCCTCAAGAGTTAGAG
>CANNLO010000439.1 GCA_947505055.1 Methylococcaceae bacterium
CGGGTTAGTCACCGAATTTAGCAAGTATTTATTAATCGCCCTGCAATCAGATTCAAATCGGCGATGTGGGAACAATAGCAAGTCGGATAATTTTAGTCAACATTGGCTTATAGGTAACTTAAATTATAGACTTTGAATTTCCTTGTAACGTAACTTAATTCATTTGTGTTAGGTGCCATTCCTTTTTGCACATACACCTTAAATCAATTAGTATCATTGAATATTAACAACAAAAATCAGACCAAGTGGCAACCTTTCTAGACCTATACAAAAGCTTTGATGGCGATTCCGGCAAAAGGGGTAAGCAATTTGAGTCTTTCGTCAAATGGTTCTTAATGAACGAACCCGAATGGGCTAGCCAAGTCGATCAAGTTTGGCTTTGGGATGAATACCCAGGTCGCTGGGGAGCTGACTGTGGTATCGATTTAGTCTTTAGGCATAAGAATGGGGAAATGTGGGCTGTCCAAGCCAAGTGTTACTCTCCCCAATATTCCATCACCAAACACGACGTAGATAAATTCTTAAGCGAATCCAATCGCAATGGCATATCAAAACGCTTATTAATTGCATCAACCGATGGTATTGGAGCTAATGCCAAACAAGTTTGTGATGCCCAAGAAAAGTTAGTGGTTAGGTACCTGCTAAGTAATTTTGAAAGTGCAAAAGTCGAATACCCTTCAAAAATTGAGAACCTCAAAAGTCTTAAACGAAAAGACCCACCATTGCCTAGGCCACATCAATTAGAGGCCATAGAGGCAGTTAATAACAACTTTAAAAATATAGATCGTGGCCAACTGATAATGGCATGCGGAACAGGTAAAACATTTACCACTCTTTGGATTAAAGAAGCTCTGGCCTCAAAAAGCACTTTAGTTTTACTTCCATCCTTAAGCCTTCTTTCTCAAACGTTAAAAGAATGGACTTTTGCTACCAAAGAGCAATTTAGTGTCCTCTGCGTATGTTCAGACCAAACTGTAGGGAAGCGAGGTGAAGATGAAATTATTCACTCCGTAAGCGACTTGGCATTTCCCGTCACTTCTAACCCAGAGGATATTAAACAATTCATTTATAGCAATGGAAACAAGGTTGTGTTTTCAACGTACCAATCTTCCCCCTTGGTTGCTGAGGCATTTCTCGACAAATCTCTTCCTTCATTTGACTTGATAGTTGCAGATGAGGCACATCGATGCACCGGTAAAGTCTCCAGTGATTTCTCAACAGTTCTTGATGGTGACCGTATTAGATCTAAAAAAAGACTTTTCACTACAGCGACGCCCCGTACATATACTGCCTCTGTTAAAAAAGCTGCTGCTGAACGAGGTGCTGATGTTGTAGGAATGGATGACGAAGCTATTTTTGGAAAAGTCCTTTTTTCACTTACTTTTGGTGAGGCTATTAAGAAGGAGTTACTAACGGACTTCAGGGTGATTATTGTTGGTGTTGATGACCCAATGATTGCAACATGGATTGAAAATAGAGAGTTAGTTGAAACAGAGACCGGCATCGAGAGCGATGCTGCTTCATTGGCTGCTCAGATTGGCTTGCTTAAAGCAATTAAGGACTACGACCTTAAGCGTGTTATCAGTTTTCATAGCCGCGTTACCAGGGCAGAAGCGTTTAGCAAAGAAATTCATAAAGTTTGCCAATGGGTTGATATTAGTCATAAACCTTCCGGTGAGCTTTGGAGTGATTATGTATCTGGCGATATGCCAGCAGATAAAAGGCGTATAAAGCTCGATCTATTAAAGAGCCTAAAGACCAACCAACGTGGGCTATTAACTAATGCCAGATGCCTGTCTGAAGGTGTGGATGTGCCATCCTTAGATGGTGTGGCATTTATTGACCCGCGAGGAAGCCAGGTCGATATTATTCAAGCCGTAGGGCGGGCAATCCGTCTTAGTAAGGATAAGAAATTTGGCACGATCATTCTGCCTGTGTTTATTGCAAAAGGTGAAGACGGCACATCATCAATAGAAGCAAGTAATTTCAAGCCAATATGGGATGTTTTAAACGCACTTAAATCCCATGATGACGAATTGTCAAATGAGCTTGACATGATAAGGACCGAGTTAGGGAAAAGGTCTGGCGCTAAATCTAAATTTAGCGATTTATCCAAAATTGAAGTTGATTTACCTTCAAGTGTTTCCAAATCATTTGCTGACTCCCTTTGTACATATCTTATAGAGCGCACTACAGATTCATGGAGTTTTTGGTTTGGTTTATTACTTAGCTACGTAGAAAAAAATAAAACGGCGTGGGTTCCTTCTACTTACATAACTCCTGAGGGATATAAGCTAGGTAATTGGGTAACAACACAAAGAAAGATTTTAGAAAATGCTGGCAAAATTAATTCCAGAAGAAGCATGATTGACAAGCTTCCAGGATGGAGTTGGGATCCCTTTAATGACAAATGGGAAATCGGGTATAAATATTTACTAAAATTCTACGATGACTTTCGTCATCTACATGTTGGAAATTACAAGTTCCCAGACAGCGGATATAAGCTAGGTGTTTGGGTCGCTGCCCAAAGAGAAAACCTCTCGGCTCTTTCATCTTATAGAAAGAAGAAGTTGGAAGAAGTGCCTGGCTGGACATGGGACCCAGTTGAAGATTTGTGGAATAACGGATACGAAGAACTGCTTTGTTTCATAAAAGTTCATGGAAGTTCTATCGTTCCAAATCGGTATGTCACCCAAGGTGGATTCAAGCTTGGTGAATGGGTATTAAGTCAACGCCGCAAGGTGAGCACATTAAGTAAATCAAGGGTTGAAAAACTCATTGAATTGCCGAAATGGACCTGGGACCCAGTAAATGCCCAATGGGATGCAGCATTTAATGCGTTCAAGCAGTTCGTTAAACTTAATGGTCACGGAAATGTTCCAAGGTCTTGTGTGCTCGACGACGGTACAAAGCTGGGGGATTGGGTTGGCACCCAAAGATGGCGGTGGGGAAGAAATGAACTTTCAGAGGACAGATTGAAAATTCTAAACTCATGCAATGGATGGACATGGGATCCAATTAGCGATGACCGTGAGAAGTGGTTTAAGCTACTTGTTCAGTACCAGAGGGAATTCGGCCATTGTAGGGTGCCTCAAAAGTATATTTGTAGTTCTGGTGAAAAACTTGGATCTTGGGTTTCGACAACAAGGAGTATAAAAGATCGAATTCCCATCGACTTTAAACAACGACTCACTGATTTAAATGGGTGGTCTTGGAATTTATATGCAGATTCTCATTGGGAAGATTACTATGAGCGCCTTCAAAGCTATGTCTCGGCAAATGATAATTGCAATGTTTCGTGGGTTTTTATGACAGTGGATGGATTTCCATTAGGGAAGTGGGTGGCTCAAATGAAAAAAACAAAAACTATCACTAATAGCGAAAGGATACTTAAGCTTGAAAAGATAAATGGCTGGATTTGGGAGGAGTCATAAGCATAATTTAACTGTTCTCCATAAAGATTTTAAAAATTCTTTATATTTTTATCGCTTCTTCTATTTGTTGCGGTGACATTTTTTTAAATAAAATATCTTTGTTAGTAACGCCTATCCTCTGTTCTGCCACCAATTTGTAATACTTAAATGCTTCAACATAATTTTTTGCAACGCCACTGCCTTCAGAGTAAATAGCACCTAATAAACTCTGCGCTTTTTTATCACCTTGCGCAGTTGCTAACTTGGTTTGCTCAAAAAGTTCTACGTATCTATCTTGTGTCATAAATTTTCAACTAACTAAATTAGTCATTTTGATGGTATTTTTAATTGCGGCCCACACAATGCTAGTCTTTGGTAGGCAAGGCGTCTCTTAGGCTTATACCTGTAGGGCCGATTTCATTAAGATCGAGATTCTTGCTAAGTAAGTGAGATATTGCACTTATATCTTTTCTTCTTATGGCTGCCCATATATTTTTCTGGGCATTCTTTTGGCTTTTTATTTTCTTCTCGTTTTGTTCTTTTTCAATTCTTGTTTTAGTATTGGAGTGCCTTTCATGTTCAATTCTAATAGCCCTGTCTAAAAATTCACCGGCTTTAGTCCCAGCTAGTTCAGAAGATAAGCCTTGAAAATTGTTTAAAAAAACCACTTCATGCATTAGCAGTAAAAGCGCATCTTTATTTGTAATGTCATCTA
>CANNLO010000440.1 GCA_947505055.1 Methylococcaceae bacterium
AGCAAATTCAGCGCTCCTTACAATCTTTTACCTCCTCCAATACCTACAAAAGTCTTGATGGGATAATACTGGCCGGCGGCGGCGCTTCGATGCCTAGCATCGATCAATTGATTCAAAGTCATTTAAACATGCCCGTCAATATCGCTAACCCTTTTCTTAATATGTCCCTGTCCCATCACGTCAATGCGCAATCTTTATCTAAAGAAGCACCCTCGTTGATGCTTGCTTGCGGGCTTGCATTACGGGGCTTTGACGCATGACTAATATTAATTTACTGCCATGGCGAGAAGATCGTCGCAAACAAAAGCAAAAAGAATTTATTAATGCCATGGAGCTCTCGGCGCTGATTGGTGTTCTTGTTGTTGGCCTGATACATTCCAGTATAGAAGGATTTAAAGCCTATCAAGGTCAAAGAAATCAATTACTACAAAGCGAAATAATCATATTGGATAAAAAAATTATAGAAATAAAGGATATTGAAGCCAAAAAGAAACAATTACAGGCGAAAATTGATCTAATTCAGCAGTTGCAAGAAAGTCGTCCAGAAGCTGTTCATCTGTTTGATGAAATCCCAAAAATCACACCAGATGGTATTTTTCTTACCAAGTTTACTCAAACTGGAGCTGATCTTATTTTTGAAGGCAAGTCGGATTCTAACGCACGAATTTCCGCCTTCATGAGAGCCATAGAGGCTTCATTGTGGCTACAAAAGCCCACATTATCGGTTATAAAATTGCCCGACAAAGCCTCTACCAACAAAACAGAAACAGACACCGAACCATTGAGTGATTTCAATCTTCATGCTTTACAAGGCAAACAAAAAAATGTCAACGAGCTAGGAACTGCGTATGAAGCTATCAGAAATTAATTGGGATTATCATACGGCAGGCAACTGGCCATCGGCTGTAAAGGTATCAATATTAGGATTGATAGTCTCAATAGTTATAGCATTCGGTTTTTATTATGACACCTTGGATGAGCTATCAAGCCTAGAGCGTGAAAAACAAAAAGAACAGTCTTTAAAAAATGAATTTAAAGAAAAACAAAAAAAAGCCATTAATCTTCATGATTATCAGGAACAGTTAACTCAAATTGAAGCATCTTTGAATGAAATGATCCGACAACTACCTACTGAAGAAGAAGTCGCTAGCTTATTGGTCGATATTTCACAAACAGGATTAGCGAGTGGTTTGAAATTTAAATTATTCAAACCTAATACTCCAATTAATAAAGATTTTTATTCAGAACTACCCATATCTATTCAAGTTTTAGGTCACTATGAAGAGTTAGGCATGTTTATTAGTGGATTAGCATCCCTGCCTCGCATTGTCACCATACACAATATTAGTATTAACCCTGTTGGCAACGAAGGTGATCTATTAATGAGTGCTGAAATCAAAATTTATAATGAAAGTAAACATTTTATATCTTCCGATGCTGCCAAGAAAAAAAGGGGTAAAAAATAATGCTAAATTACAGATTATTTTTTCATATCAACACTTGTTTGTATTTAATTTTATTGACGGCTTGTGGCAACGACAATTTCACTGACTTAAATACTTACATTGCGAATATTAAAGCACAACCAAAGGGTGCTATTGAATCATTACCCGAAACCAAAGTCGTTGAACCTTTCCTATTTAACCCAGAAGGTCTTCGTGATCCATTCAAACCGTTAGTACAAATTGATCAAAATAAACTAACGGGATACTCGGCAGCAGGTGGCATCCAACCAGACCTGTTACGTCGTAAGGAAGATTTAGAAGCCCTTCCATTAGAATCATTACAAATGGTCGGCACACTCACAATGAAATCAATATTATGGGGTTTGGTCAAAGCCGATGATGGCACTATTCATCGTGTTCAGGTAGGTCATTATATGGGCAAAAACTTCGGAAAAATAACAAGCATCAGTATCGATAAAATTGAGCTCATGGAAATAGTGCCTGACAAACCGGGGACCTGGCGTGAGCAACAAACGTCTTTGGGGTTAATAGAGTGATTTCGGGAATAAAAATGAAGGCTAAACGAGGCGGTATTATGTTGAATAATTTCTTGAGAAATGCAAATCGTGATTGTCCAAAGTGCTTAAGCAAAATGGTAGGAATGTGTCTAAATGGTCTGCAAAACCCTAGGTGCAAGCATCCAACACTTAAAAATCTCCCCCTTTTATTATTGCTCTGCTCATTTGAGTTGTTTGCCGATGCCCTGAAATTGCCGCCGCAGGCTAATGACGATTATGCCTCAGTGATTGTCGGCACCAGTCCCAGCGTCACCGGAAGCCTGATTACCAATGACCTCTATTGCACTATCGTTACCATTAACGGTTCCACAACGAGCTCCTATGGCTTTTTGACCAACAGCGGCGGTGCTTATACATATACGCTGTACACGAATAGCGCCAACTCAGCCTTGGCGGCCGGTCAAGTGGTCACCGACATCTTTACTTATAGCTGCGCCAACACGGTGGGGCAAAGTGCAAGCGCCCGTTTGATTGTTCAGGTGACCGGTAATCCGTCAGTTCCTGTGGCCGTTGACGATAATGTCACGGTGTTGTCGAATCTTGTTACCCGAATAACAAACTTTGACGGCACAGTTACAGTTAATATTGGCAATCCGACGGTGACCGGCAACGTGGGCGCCAATGACCAATATGGGAAGTTCTTTTATCTGAACAGCTCTCTTAGCAGCCAGTATGGTTATTTGGTATTTAACCAAGACGGTAGCTACACTTACAACGGCTATAGCAATGCGCCCGCCATTTTGGCGCTCACTACGGGCCAAGTTATCTCCGACTCTTTTTCTTATACCACTGTCGACCAATATGGGCAAACTGCCACCGCGAACTTGAATGTTAATATTATCGGCAATCAGGTTGATGCCAATGGTAATACGATTTTTAACAATAATCCTTTTGATAATGTGGATATTGAACCCAATAATAGTTTCGCCCAAGCTACGCCGTTGAACTCAGGTAGGAACATCGAAGGTTCATTGTATAGTGTGGGAGATAAGGACTGGTATAGGTTGCACAGCGACGGCAATGAAATTATCACGATCAATGTTTGCCCGCAGGGCAGCGGATGTTTCGGCCAAAAAAGCTGGGAGCTGTATGTATTTGATGGCTCTGACCCCAAATTAATGGCGGCTAAGGAAGCTTACCGTTATGTGTTCAGTCATTGGCTGGATGATACCGGCAGCACCACAGACTTGTCCGGTACGGCCCTCCAATGGCCGCTCACAGCGAGTTCAGACCATATGTACTTGGCTTATGAGAATGGTGTTTTCAATAGCGCCCTGATCGGTATAGTCGACCCTTGCTTTAATACCTCCACTTCTTTGAACATCCGGGCGGCGGCCGGTGCAAGAGATTACTTTATCGCGGTATCCTCAACACTCATGGGAAATGACGGCACCGGTAAACCGGCCAATAAATGCGGTGTCAACTCATCTATTTTACTGAGAGACGGACGTTCTGTAATCGGCAAGGATGCAAGTACACCACCTGCATTTAAGCTTTATACGACTACTGAAGAATACATCTCTGCATTTCCTTATAACAGTGGCCAGTATACGATCAACGTCACCGGCACCGGTCTCAATCCATTACTGTCAACTATGGCGCTAGCAGCATCAGCGACATTCAATATGGATACCGGCGTACTGAATATCCCAAAAATCCGGATTGTGGACAAGCTTTATGGCGCTAACCTTACGTTACAAAATTTGCCCACAAACGGTACGAACACAAATCTAAAATTTGACCTGTTAAACATTCAAGAACTGGGTTTCGGAGTGGTTGCCGATGCTTTTCAGGCCACCTATAACCCTGTCAATCAGCAACTGATAATTCCCCGTGTTTCCACCGACAAGGAAGGCATAAATGCCTATGCGGTTATCTTGCAGTATCACCCTGAAGCGGGCGGTAATTTTGCTTGGCTGGAAGTGATTAAAATTACACAAATTCAATAGCACTCGCTTGGCGCAAGCAACAAACGTCATTGGGGTTAATAGAATAATCTTGGAAATAAAAAATGAATACTAAGCAAGGCGGTATTATGTTGAATAAAATGGGGCGATTTCCAAAGGCTTATAGCGTCTTGGGTCTGTTTTTGTTTATAG
>CANNLO010000441.1 GCA_947505055.1 Methylococcaceae bacterium
AAAACCGCCTATTGTCGTCTAACTAAAATAGCTGGACGAATATAATTTCATTTCATCGTAATCTATTGTTTTTTTTGGCTCGGTTGATATGCTCTGAATTGCTGTCAAATCCTTACGCGGTATTTCAAACAACTGAAATATTCCAGTTTTGAGCCCGCAGCCTATAGGGCAACCTATTAAAGTTAGCCTTGTCATAAATGCAGCAAACCCTGCGTTAATACACATCCTGCATAAATAGCGGGGTAACTTTTAGAAACTGGGCACTTCAGTCAGACAATATTAGCTGCAAAATCATTTCATAAAAAATTCGCCCCCATGTCCCGACGTCCCTATGTGCTTTTACATAAGGGTTGTCGGGCGTATTTACTATGATATTATTGCTGTTATATGCCCTATTATTCGTTTCCTACTATTCTTAAAAAAACGACTAACCAGTAGACGTATCACTTGAAGGCAGTATTCTCATTGGGTTCCCTCTGTCCCCCCATTTTTTAATGCAGTGACGTATAATAGACAAAGGGGACGTGACATGTCCCCTCGTCCCTCTATTTAGCCTTCAAAATATTTCTTAGTGAGGACTTTATTCATGTTAATCATAACATTGAAACCAACAAGTCGCATTTTTGCTATCCCAATTTTGGCAATCTCGGACAGCAAATAAACTGAGTTTTTCACGTTTTCCAGTAGATCGCTTACACTCTTTATTGATGCATCCAATTTCTCTCAATACACCAGCTATTGCTTTTGCTGTATATTTCCCCTTTAAAACTTCGGAAATATCTAACGAGCGAACAATATCCTTGTCAAACGGGAAATCTAATGCACCTATCATTTCTTCTAACTGCTGTTTCAATGGTGACCGACTCTCCTGGACCATTGCCTGCTTAAAATTTGTCATAGGGGGTGGTGCTTTAGGATTAAACGAACTGATATCTCTCTCCAATAGCCAGCGAACTACAAGCCCATTCCCATCCTCTTCAAGCCAGTTTGCGAGTTTAGTGTAATATTTATCATCCAATGGATCGACATCGGCCCACAACGCAAAATATCGACCATCGCCCTTTGAAATATGAATGGCATCTTGATAGTTACTCATAAATATTACCTGAACAATATTTGGCGTTTCATGAAAGCCCAAACCAAACATACGAATATTCAGTGTATCTGGCGGAGCTGCTAACATTGGTTTTAATTTATTTTCAAGCTTCACCCCATCAAAATTCCTTATTTCCTGAAAAATAACTAGTTTTGTGTTATTCAAATAATTTGTATATTGCTCATTCAGCTCGGTTGCGGATGGCTCACTAACATTGCTCGCGCCAAGGCTATACCGAATTGGGTTCAACAGCATATCCTTACCGACACGACTTTTACCAGCCAATATTACGCCATGATTTATTTTTACTTGAGGAAATTGAAGCATAAACCCAAACCAATCCAAAAGGTGTTTCTGCTCATTTTTATCTGGATACAAATAATTTAAATGATCAAGCCACAGTTCGACTTCCGCATTCGTCGCAACCACAGGCAATATAATGTCAGGGGGACTCCATGTATTCCAGAACAAACCTCTATCCCTTCGGACAGGGTTCATTGTTTCACCTGGCAAATAAATTAAATCATCAACTTTCACACAGTTTCCATTGCTTAATAGCCATATTGCGGCCTTTGGATTCTGATAAACATGCAGCCATGTTGCCGAAAATGACTCTTTTGTAAGCAATTTACCTGTATTTACATTAAAAAAACGATCTAGGGAACTTATAAACACAAAATTTTCCAAGATTTCTGCATCGTGGGTGTTACTTATTCGACTTATTGACTTTTGTTTTGTCCAGCCAGCATTTCTTGCAAGAAAAAACAGCGATTTTAAGCTGATCATATTGTCATTACTGAATGAGTTCCACCTTAACTCACAATCCCCTGGTCTGTATTTGACTCCTTTTTGACTCCAGTCATCCCACAATTTGAATGCAACTTCACCTTCACCAGAACTGTATAGAGCCATACCAATTCTTAGCCAGTCCTTATAGTCTAAATCAGGATCAATTGCTTCAAGCGCGCTACGGCAATCCACTGCGTTAAATTTACATTTCTCAACCTTGCTTGTCTTGATTGTTACAACGTTATTTTTTATTGGCACATTTACTGGTGGAAATAATTCCTTAAGCGTTTCCCAATCTAACGGTTTTTCATTTCGTTCAGAAACAATCCTTACTAAAAAGGGTTTTTCAGGATTCTTTTGATGATAAAAACCAGCCAAGCGAAGAACTCTTGATCGATCTTTCGCGTTGGGATCAGACCCATAATCATCAACTAATCGCTGCTCTACCCCTTCAAACTCATCCACTTTATCTGTATCGGTAAAAATGTAGGAATGGTATTTCCCCAACGATGATTCAATTTTCATGTGTGGTCGCACTGGAAGCTCTGGTGCATCACCGTTATCATCCTCTACCCAAACAGCCCTAATTCTTTTGATATCAGTTTTCTTTCGCCCCTTGCCTTCGGTTTCATTGACAGTGACAAACACACCCGCGCCTTGATTGTTATATAAAGCCAACGTACCTTTATGTTCCTCAAAAGAACCGTAAAAAGTGCGTGCTAATTTATCAGGAACCTGTTTTTGTTTTGAGTCAGTAAAAGTTTGAAAACAGTACTTATCTGCATTGCAATCAATTTTTGACAAATGGCGCTGCGCTTGATCAAAATCATGCACTAAAGATACTCGCGGCTGGTTTTGATCAACAATACATTGAACTCTTATCAATCCAAACTTAGAATTCAACTCATCTTCTGAGGTGGTTTTAATTAGTGTACTTTCAAGCATAAAATTCCTATGCCAAAATTTACCGTCTAAATCTTGCCAGCCTTCACATTTTTGAGTAAGATGTAAAATATGACAATAAAGATCTCACTGGATCGATTTATCTAGTAAATTTTGGTCTTTCTGTTTAGTGTTAAGTAACACAAATTTAATAAATGCCTCTTAGAGTAAACTTGGCGGAATGCCTAAGAAGCGTAAAAAGCATACGAAATCGGTTAATTCATGTCTTTGGATTAACCATTTTTATCTCAGCGGTCATAATAATTACTTTCATAAATTAAACTCTGTTCGTGCTTACACAAGCGCTCGAAATTACAGGATTTTGATTAGCGACCATATAAACCTTCAGGTCATCTGGTAATTTTTCCCACTTTCTTCTCATATTTTCTATTGTGGCCACAGGCACATCATGTACACTCTTGTAATTACCTGAGCATTCAATGATTTGAAGTGAAGCACCATACTCTCTTGAAGCATCTATATAAGGTTTCATTTCCTCAATCCTAACAAATGTATTACTTACAACCACATCTTCTCCTTGGTTTAAATAATATTTTGCTTGTGCTTGACACCATATGTGAGCATCTTTTATTTTGCGTCCCTCAAAACAATATTCCCCATTCTTGTCAAAAAACATATCAGCTTCGACATGCTTACCCTTCAAAGTCATAGCTTTAGTAGTTTTTCCGTCACCAGGTAGACCTCTTATCAATGTGATCGTTTGATTATAAACAACTCCTTTGTTTATACCTGCGAATTCAGAATCACACCAACGCGATTCCATTAATACGCCATGAATTTTATTCTTTAGGAATGCTTCTTGGTTTCCCATCAAATTTTTTCTCGCAATATCAAACACTTTTTTACTATCCGCCCCACTTTCTGACTGAAACAGTTCTTCAACATTTTTTTTGATTAAGTCATCTGTCATTTTCATTATCATTTTGCCTATATTTTGGAAGTCATTAAAAAGATTGATTTTATGTCACCAGTATTTGCTAGCGACAGGTAAAGCATAAATAAACAAATTTATCAGTCAACACCTTGATTATATTAATTTATTCATCTAGAACACTCTAAAGAGCACTAATCACGAAAAGAGTCATCATCAAAATCAACATAATTGCCAACACCAATTTCAGATTTTTTGTCAGAATTTGGTATCGTATTTGCGGTTGATCCTTTGAAAAAAGCTCCTCGTAATACCCAGGGGGTTCTTCCATTGCATCACCAAAACTGAAATATGCCTCACGTGAGTCATAATAATCTTGTGCTGCTGCGGAATAGTTTT
>CANNLO010000442.1 GCA_947505055.1 Methylococcaceae bacterium
GCCCTTATCTTAGTCACTGATCTGGAAGCTTTACATCCTTATATACGCATAGGCGCTATTGAAGCCGGTCTGCAAGGAAAATTCAATGTTCCCACCGTATTTTTGTACCCTGGCATTCGCACAGGAAAAACAAGACTGAAATTTTTAGGATTTTACCCTGAAGATGGTAATTATCGTTCCCTGCATGTGGGCGGTTAACAAGGACTTATGATGACCAATATAAAAACATTATTTGATGCAAGTAAAGGTTTAGACCGCCGTATAGAAAAAGTAATTACCTTTGGCGCCAATGCAGAAGATAGTTTAAAAGGTGAAATATCTGAATACATTGTTACCGAACATTTAAGAGAAAGTTTGCATGGTTTACTTGAGCGAATGCAAGTAGCCATGGAAAATCCCACAGAAAGCGAAATTGGCGTATGGGTTTCAGGGTTCTATGGCTCAGGTAAGAGCTCCTTAACAAAATATATCGGTATGGCGTTGGATGATCGAATTACTATCGAGGGTGTGCCATTTTTACAGCATTTTTCAGATAGAATCACTGATAAAAAAACCAAAACACTGCTCAATGTGGTTGCAAAAAAATTCCCTGCTTCTGTTGTTATGGTTGATCTTGCCAGTGAACAATCAGCCGGTGCATCAATGGAAGATGTCGCCACCGTTTTATATTACAAGACCCTTCGCTGGGCTGGTTACTCACGTAATTTAAAAGTAGCCTCCTTTGAGCGCAGAGTACGAAAAAGCAATCGATTTGACGAGTTTGAACAAAAAGTTTCTGAAATGCTGGAAGGAGAAAGCTGGAAAAACTATCAAGATGATCCGGCAGTGGTTGATTTTGTGATACCCGCGATTGCCCATCAAATGTATCCTAACTTGTGGCCAGATATTGACAGCTTTAAAACGAGTCACGAAGACTTTGTTTTTACCGCAGAACAGCAAGCGCAAGAAATTATCGACATAGTTAGAGAAACCAGTGGCAAGGAATATTGCCTGTTTATCTTTGATGAAATTGGTAACTACGTCGGCCCAAGACAATCGTTAATTTTTAAACTCCAGGGCTTTGCTGAAATCATAAAGCGTATCGGTAAGGGTAAGGTATGGATTTTTGGTACCGCACAACAAACACTCACCGAAGATGATAAAAGTGCCGCCCTTAATTCACCAGAATTGTATAAATTAAAAGACCGCTTTCCTATACCACTCAGGCTTGAAGCCAGTGACATTAAGGAAATTTGTTATTTACGTTTATTAGGTAAATCAGCCAGCGGAGAAGAGCAACTGCGTGCCCTGTTTAACAGTCATGGACAGTCTTTACGCTACAGCACCAAGCTTGAAGGTAATAAATATTATGAAGCTGATTTTGACGAAAAAAGCTTTATTAATTTATACCCATTCTTGCCTGCCCATTTTGAACTATTGCTTAATTTATTGGGTGTTCTGGCAAAATCAACAGGCGGGATAGGTCTGCGCTCAGCAATCAAAGTCATACATGATGTATTGGTTGAAGGAATCGATGAGCAAAAACCCATTGCTGAACAAGAAATTGGCTGGCTGGCTTCTTCTGTTACGCTTTATGACGCCTTGGAAAAAGATATAGGCACCGCCTTTGCAACCAAACATAAGGCCGTTAATCGCTTAAACCAATCTAACTGGTTTGCTTCTGAAGTACATACCGGCGTTGCTAAAACGGTCGCCTTATTGGAGATACTTAATAACCTGCCTATTACCCGATCAAACGTCGCCGCGCTAATGCATGGTAATGTTGAAGCCCAGTCCCAATTAGAGGCGGTCAATAATGCAATAGAAGATCTGCTAAATGATCCTAAAGTGCCCTTGGCAGAAAAAGAGAATGAGCTTTGTTTTTTTAGTGAGCGCCTTAATGATATAGAACAAGAGCGCCATCAATTAAGACTTCAGTCTATTGAGCTGCGAAAAATTAGTAACCTGGCGTTAAAAGAAGTATTAAGTCCACTGCCTAGTGCACAATTAAACAGTACCTTAACGGTGACAACAGGTATTAAATATCAAAATGATGCCGGAATAACCCAACAACTTAATGGCGATAGAAACGATATCCAAACAGTGGTTGAGTTTGTTGCCGCAGTTGACTTTGATGCATCGCGTGCAAAGCTAATCGACGCTTCAAGACATCATCAAAATGATATTTATCTGTTAGCCCGAAGTAATCCAGACAGCGATAATTATAGTAATGATATCTTCCGCAGCCAGGAAATAGCTAACCGCTATCGTAATGAAACAGACAAAGAAATAAAAGAATACTGTAATGCTCGAATTGATCGAGCAAATAATTTAACAGAAAAATTATAGCAAACTATTCGCCGAAGTTTAGTTAATGGCGAATTTATCTTTAGAGGTAATGCAACCGCAGTTGAAGGCCATAGCCAAGAATTATTGGACGCTAATAAAAAACATTTGGTCAATGTCGCACAACAAGTCTTTAATCGTTATCAAGAAGCCCCTGTAAGAGTGCAAACGGATATTGCCGAACGGTTTATGAGGGCAGACAACCTAGGTGTTATAACCACTGAAATAGATCCTTTACAGCTAGTCGTTAAATCAGGTGGTCAATATTCTATTGATGAAAGCCATCAGGCCATTACCAGTATTAAAGATTACATAGAAACACGTGGCGGGGTTGATGGTAAAACGTTGTCAGAGAGCTTTGCCCGACATCCCTTTGGCTGGTCATCGGATACCTTACGTTATCTAGTGGCCGCAATGTTTATAGGTGGCATGGTTAAGCTTAAAGTATCAGGTACTGAGTTAACCAGCTCAGGGCAAAAAGCCATAGACGCTATAAAAACCAATGTTTCTTTCAAATTGGTCGGGGTTAATTTACGTGATGACCGGCCATCCCAAGAAATGTGCCTAAAAGCCGCACTTCGTTTAACAGAGCTAACAGGGGATACTGTAATCCCTCTGCCTGACGATATCAGTAAAACCGCTGTTCGTTATTTTAATAACGCGCAACGTGACTTTGCGCCTTTGGTTGAAAAACTAAAAACTCTGAATATTCCTGGTGATGAGCGTTTAGATACCCTCAGCCAGGATTTAGCAGATATGCTAAGTTCTGATGCATCTGATGCCCCGCAACGCATGGGTGCAGAAGAATCACAGGTGTTTTATTCTCTGCAATGGGCAACAGCTATTAAAAGTGCCTTTAAGAAAGGCTTAGATACGACCTTAAAAGAACTTAAAACACTTTTCTCTGCGATTAATTTATTGCCAGAAACAGGTATCCCAGGGCAAATCAAACTCGATATTGCTGAGGATTTAAAGAGCTATACGGAAAACTTAAATAAAGCGGATTTCTATGACTACAGTGCAAACTTTAATACTATCCTGACGGCTTTAAAATCAACTATCAGCTTGGCAGTCAATAACCTTGAAGTTGAACAAGGTAAACGAATTACCGAAGCACAGCATGACATTGCGTTACAGACTGGTTGGGGTGAGCTGACTGTTGCAGAAAAAGATACGCAACTAAAAAAATTAGAAAACTTGGCCTTTACTGTAACTAAAGATTTAACTGGCTTGCAGCAGTTATTGACTCAAGAGTTTAATATACAAAATCAATTTACCGCTATTAAACAGACGGTTGAACAAAAAGCCCAGCAAAAGCGGGTCGAACGTGTCGCTGAAGAAAAAGTAAAATACGAAAAAGAAGGCAAAACAAAAATAGAGCGTAAAGTCACTTTTCCAAAGATAGTAACTCAAACAATCCAGTTGGACGCCTTGATTCAAGAATTGAATCAACTTAGGGGTGACTTGGAGCTCAATCCTGAAATAGAGATTCACTTGGACATAAAGGCATAAGGGATATAGCAAAATGGCATTTGATCAAACCACCCGAAACCGGTTACAACGTTTTGTAACCGATGCACGTACATTGTTGGCTAATGAATTTACCCGTCAACTACAAGCCACTTATGGCATGAACCCTAAAATGTCAATCAGCGTTGAAAAGTATCCACCTAACAGCGTCGAATAATGTCCAGCAACTTAATAAGGTTATTCCGTTTTCAGCTCCTTTTTACGCTGCTTAAGTCGATAGGAATCATTGCCTGTTTCCAGAA
>CANNLO010000443.1 GCA_947505055.1 Methylococcaceae bacterium
TGCTCAACACTACCATCTAGATGAATAATCCAAAAATCACCATCAAATGGGAGCTCATGCAGGCGAAGAATCTCATCACCTAAACGATCATACTGCTCTTGCAACAACTCAATTCTACTCATCATCATTATTTCCTAAGTTAAGGTCTTGCTGACCTAATACGTATAGGTAATAAATTTTGCAATTCGTGACAAGCATGAATGCAATCTGATAGAGTATTCTAAACCAAAAGATTTTAGACATACTGCCGTTAATAAACCATTTCAAACCTAAAATTTAATTTTTGTATTTATCGTAGATTAAAACACCATTGTTAAATTACTAAAAATATAGAGGGTAAAATGTACAACCAATTGCGAGGATTGGAATTACTTAGAATTGGCTCAGGCGTTGCTAATGCAAAGTTTCATGATGGTCAAGAAGATGCAATTTCCCATATCGTTGAAGGTCGAGGACGATTGTTGGTCGTGCAAAAAACTGGCTGGGGGAAAAGTTTCGTCTACTTTATTGCTTCTAAGATGTTACGAGAATCAGGACACGGCCCCGCTCTTTTGATATCTCCTCTAATTGCGTTAATGCGGAATCAAGTTGAAGCTGCTAGGCGCATGGGACTCAATGCAGAAGCCATACACTCAGAAAACCCAACTGAGCACTCAAGAATCGAAAATTCATTTATACATAATGAAATTGATATTTTACTTATTACACCTGAGCGATTCGCAAATCAGAAATTTAGCACTCAGGTACTTGCACCTGTTGCTGGTAAAATTTCACTGCTTGTAATTGACGAAGCACACTGCATCTCCGATTGGGGACATGACTTCCGTCCGCACTATCGATTAATTGAACGTATCGTTCAAACATTGCCGCCTAACATAAGACTACTAGCGACTACAGCTACGGCTAATAACCGGGTAATGAATGACTTAATGGCAGTTTTAGGACCAAAGATAGATATTTCTCGTGGTGATCTTGATCGTCAATCGCTTACACTTCAAACAATCAAGATGCCAAGTCAAGCATTACGCTTAGCCTGGCTTGCGGAAAAATTAACCACTTTAGATGGTCATGGGATTATATATACGTTAACTGTCCGCGATGCAAATCAAGTGGCAAAGTGGCTAAAAAGTCGAGGCCTTAACGTGGAAGCCTACACAGGTGAAACTGGTGATCAAAGAGAGTCTCTTGAGCAGGCATTGCTCAAAAATAAAGTTAAAGCCCTTATAGGTACTTCTGCCCTTGGAATGGGTTATGACAAGCCCGACCTTGCATTCGTTATTCATTACCAATCCCCGGGTTCAGTAGTTCATTACTATCAACAAGTTGGCCGTGCTGGGCGTGCTCTTGATAACGCGTATGGAGTTTTACTCAGTGGAACTGAAGATATAGATATCACCGATTGGTTCATCGAGAGCGCCTTCCCAACATTGAGCGAAGTTACAGCTATCATACAAGAAATTGAAGGTGAGCCACGAGGCTTATCGGTACCGGAGATCTTATCAAGAGTTAATATCAGCAAGACTCGCGTCGACAAAACAATTGATTTACTTGCTTTGGAGTCTCCTGCTCCAATTGCTAAAGATGGTTCTAAGTGGCAACTAACAACTGCAAAGCTCAGTAAAAACTTTTGGCAAAGGGCTGAACGACTCACTGCATTGCGACGAGATGAGCAGCGGCAAATGCAGGAATATGTCGACCTGCCTTTTGGCGAACATATGAAATTTCTAATTAAAGCACTTGATGGTGACTCAAACGAAGTATTACCCCCTAAATTACCACCACTTTCGAGCAATGTTGATCCAGCCTTGGTTCAAGAAGCTATAATTTTTCTACGCCGAAGTAGTTTGCCTATAGACCCACGGAAAAAATGGCCCGATGGAGGCCTCCGCGATTTTAATGTAAAAGGTTTTATTGATGTACAACACCAGTCACAATCAGGCAAAGCACTTTGCGTTTGGGGTGATGCTGGTTGGGGCGGGCTTGTCCGGCAAGGTAAATACACCGATCGTCATTTTGCAGACGAACTCGTCGTAGCTTGTGTTAAGATGTTTAGAGAGTGGAATCCAGAGCCTGCACCAACATGGGTAACCTGCATCCCGTCGCTACGCCACATTAATCTTGTACCAGATTTTGCAAAGCGCTTAGCAGCTGAGTTAGGATTGCCATTTCACCTAATCCTTGAAAAAACAAACAATAGACCCGAACAGAAAACAATGGCAAACAGTTCTCAGCAAGCGCGCAACATTGATGGCTCACTGGCTATTATAGGTAGTTCCGTACCGAATGGCCCTGTTTTGTTAATTGATGACATGGTGGATTCACGTTGGACTTTAACAGTTGCCGCATGGCTTCTACGCAAAAATGGCAGTGGTAAGGTTTGGCCTATGGTTCTTTCACAGACAGGTCACAACGAATGACACCGGTTTTATCAACCAACACACAAGCTATTCTGCTACTGACAGCACCGCTGATTGTAGGTCGAGGCGTGCCAATTTCACCAGACCTATTAACTCCAGGAGAATACAAGCGTCTCGCCCGTCACATGCGTGAAATGGAACGCCAACCAGCAGATTTATTGGGCCAGAATGCAACTCAACTTATTCATGCTTGCCAGCTTATTATTGACGAAAACCGCCTACAACGATTACTTGGGCGAGGATTCCTTTTGAGTCAAGCCATTGAACATTGGAGGGCTCGGTCAATTTGGGTAGTTAGCCGCGCAGATTCAGATTACCCTCGACGCTTGAAAGCCAGGTTACGAGAAGATGCCCCAGCTCTGTTGTACGGCTGTGGAGATATAAAATTACTAGAGACTGGCGGGCTGGCCGTAGTAGGATCTCGTCACGTGGATGATAAACTCATCGACTACACCATTGAAATTGGCCGCCTTGCCGCGAAATCAAGAAGGACTATAGTCTCAGGTGGTGCGAAGGGTATAGACCAGTCAGCTATGCGTGGCGCGTTAGAAGCTGGGGGTAATGTTAGCGGAATTCTTGCAGATAGCCTGGAAAAGACAGTAATGAACCGTGATTATCGCAATCTAATAATTGATAGTCATTTAGTTCTTATCTCGCCTTATGATCCAAATGCAGGCTTTAATGTTGGGCATGCAATGCAGCGAAATAAACTGATTTATGCAATATCAGACAGTGCTTTGGTCGTGAGCTCTGATATTAATAAAGGAGGCACATGGGCTGGTGCAATAGAACAACTCGAAAAACTTCATTTAGTAAACGTATTTGTAAGATCCATAGGTGAAATTTCTGAGGGACTTAAGGCTTTAACTAAAAAAGGTGCTGCACCTTGGCCTAACCCTAATGATGTTGAAACATTTAACGAAGTTTTTGATATGCCTAAGATATTCACTGCCGAACCGGGAGAGAACATATTAATGTTTTCTAATAATCCAATAGTGGCTTCTGAATCCAAGAGTATTTCATCAGGTGAGGCTATTATTGGATTATTAGAAACTACATTAACAAATGATTCAATAGTAACTGAGGCAGAATTAAGTCCAGCGGAAAAATTGTATTTAGCTGCAAGTCAAGCTATAAAATCTATCCTTAAAATTCCAATGAATGATGCTGAGGTCGCCCATGAACTTAATGTATCTATTGCGCAGGCCAAGGTTTGGCTACAACGCTTAGTTGATGATGATGTCTTAGAAAAAAAAAGGAATCCCATTCGCTACTCTGTCAAACAAAGTCTTTTTTAAAAAACTGAACAATTCACATCTATTTTCATAATTTTGTGAAAAATCAGATTTAATGTTGATTTTTTCACTTAATAAAATAGAAGCCTGCATG
Source organism: Methylococcaceae bacterium (assembly GCA_947505055.1). The sequence goes on from CANNLO010000443.1 coordinate 3,807, forward strand.
CCCAATAAGATGCAAAAGTTTAATCAAAGCAAAAAAATATCATACTAACTCCAGAGTCATCCGAAAATGTAAAATCGTTATAAATGTGAATAAAGATAATCAGTAAATGACAGACTCAAATCAATACAATTTACAAGACGTGCTCAAATGGTTGACCAATGATGGCTATAAAGTAACACGACCTCTGATTGAACGTGCATTCTATTCAGATGCCACACCTCCGCCCAAGTTATTGAAAGCCGCTATTCTTGATACTGAGACTACAGGTACCA
>CANNLO010000444.1 GCA_947505055.1 Methylococcaceae bacterium
GCAGATTACGCGGGGAGCGGTATCGCAGATTGTGAGTCGGGTGTGGAAAATTCATCTCAAGGCCAGCAACATTCCAGATAAGTTCGTGGAAGTGACGGCGGTTTTGCCAGAATACCAGGCCTTCATTGTAAAGCAGTGGGAAAAAGAAGCTCAAAGACGTGACAAATGAAAATTTGAGTTACCCTCACTATAAAATAAAAACGGAGCCGGTAAAACGTCAAAGTTGCTCCGCGTAGCATTCGATTTTGTTGAGCGTGGGTTACGAAAACCGGCACCCGCAAAGCCGTCACACAACAAGGGCTTTAGCCGATTTCAGCGATAACAACAGAGAGAGCAAATAAATGCCCAATGCCAAAACCAAGAAAATTCCGCCGTCCAGTCTTGGCGTAAGCGCCGTTAGCGACCCATCTTCTCGACTCGTCAGGTCGACCGATCCAGTCGCCACTCACAAAAAAGAACTGCTGGATGTCGATCTCACTCTGATTGATGAAGACCCACAGCAACCAAGACGCGAAGATAATCCGGGCTTTTCAGAAGAAAAATTAAACGAATTGGCAAAATCAATTGCCCGGCGCGGGGTAAAAACTCCCATTTCGGTGCACAATCATCCAGAAAAACCAGGGCGTTTCATCATCAATCATGGGGCGCGCCGCTTTAGAGCCTCGAAAATTGCCGGTAAAAAATCCATACCCGCACATATTGATAACGATTATACAAGAACAGATCAACTCACAGAAAATTTGCTGCGTGAGGGTAATACACCGGCAGAGATTGCCATGGCTATTGGTGAATTTCTTAAAAGAGGCATGAAAAAAAAAGAAATAGCAGAAAACATCGGCAAAACCGCAGGGTATGTGACCCAATACTCCTCACTACTAAAATTGCCTAAGTCGATCGCTATGGCTTTTGGTAATAACCGAATTACTGATGTGACCATTATCTATGAGTTGGTGCAGTTACATCATGAGTATCCTGAGGAAGTCGATATCTGGGTCAATGATGAAAACCAGGAGTTCACGCGCGGCTCGATGAAGTATCTGCGTATTTATCTTGCGCATAAAAGGGAAGAAAGTGAACTGGATCCGGATAGGCCCGGGGGAGATACAGATCAATACACGGCTGGGGAAACGGAACAGGCCGAGAATGCCAGTCACACTAGCATTCAACCCGTATCTTCCTCTAATCGGTCTGACACCGAGGAGGAGAGTAGCTTAGCCGAGAAAAACAGTGATAAAAGCGCAGGACACCCATTGGCCCCGGGTAAGTTTAAAAAGGCGATTGTGAAGGTTTTACATCATCATCGGATAGCACGGTTACTGCTGGATCGAAGGCCACCCGCAGAGGGCTATGCGTGGTTAAAATATGAGGACGATGGCCACGAAGTTGAAGCGGCCTTGGGTGATGTGCAGCTGACTGCAATTTTAGAGGGTTAGCGATGAAACAACGATTAGTGGTAATGAACGGCCAGTGTGCAATGCAGCAAGAAGACCAAGGCAAGTGGAGCAATGTTAAGGTTGAAAAGGCTAGGGGGGTTAAACCCGGCATCTACAATATATTTACGGCAAACAAAGCCGATAAAACAACAGAACATGCAGGTGTTATCTTGTTTGCAGATAAAACGACGGTGTATCAACAAGTCGGGAAAGGGCTCTATATCACCCATGAGCGGGCAGATTTTGCAAAACTACCCGAATCCGGAGAAATGAAAAGCATCAGCTATAGCATAGATGGCAAAGCCATTGTTTCTGAGGCGGCACTCGGGCAAAAACAAGCACGGAAAATTTAACGATTAAGTTGCTGAATTAACCCCAGAAGGATAACAGAGTTTTATTAAGAGAGCTGACAGGTAATGAATCCGGGTATCTGTCCAGCGAATTACCGGACAGTCCTTTATCATGGGCAAATAGCTTTAACCGCTCGTCAATGCGCACTATTACAGAAGTTTTGACAGGCATTGTCAGCAGGGTAACTTATCACAACGCCGCGATGGGTTGGTCTGTACTGCGGTTCAACCCTTTCAATGCATGCATTCTTTTCAAATTCCAACCAATACTGACCATAAAAACACTATTCATTTAGGAGGTCTGCCAATGCCTTACCAAAAGCCTTCGCCTGCGATTCTTCGCTAAGTCTGAATCTTCTCATGCGCGGCCCTTTGTCGTGCGGGACTGCACTCGACAACGACTGTAAGGTGTTCGATTGATTAACTAATTTGGTTAATACAAGTGCATCGGGCTGCCTCTTTCCAAGTTCAACTCGTGCAACCCTTTTACTACTATTCGGTATTCTCTCGTCAAAGAAGCTGACCCTGCTTGCCCGTGCCTCGCACCTTAGGTGTATGGGGATGCCGCCGTGATAGTCAAACTGTTCAACTAAACTTAGTAGTAAGACTTTATCTAGGTCCGATGCGGCTGTGAGGTTCTCCAGTTCCTGAGTAAGGCTTTCTGTGTCTCTACAAACGGTAGTCGGATTTGACACATGCCGAGCAGATGTTTCCTTTGCGATTTGTTTTGGTCTAAACATTGGGTTAGCGTATTCAACTTCGATGGACCATTCAGTATGTGTAAATCGTTCGCCACGAATAAATGAAACGACCTCATCAAGAGCTTCTGGTATAACAGTCCGACTGCCTTTTTCGCATATTTTGACGAGTTTATTCCTCCCGTCTAAACACAAGACCCAGTAAATGCCGTTGGTGACCAGTCCGCGAACTCCTGGCTTAAGGTATTTTTCAATTTGCTCGGCAGATATTGGACGGCCAACACGCTTCGCTTCGATCATTACACTAGGCTTGTCATTTTCCAAGAGGACAATATCTACTGACTGTGAGCTGCCGTGCTCACTTGTCTGATTAAACTCAAAATAGTCGCTCATCCCCAATGTCGCATTTGCGAAATCGACGACCGGAACGATGAGGCGATACATAGCCCAGCGTTCAGATTTTTGAGGGGAGCGTAGATGTTCTTCCAGATGTTGCAAGAGATCAGTATGAAGCATATGTTTATTTCGATGAATAATTGAGGGAAACAACAGCGCTTCCGCTACCAAAGATAAAAGCCACCTTAGAAATACTATGTATTGAGGAATTTATCTATTCCAGCCGAGGCTTTCCAGGTCGCTCACCTAAAGATCGAAGTGCTATCGCCAGAGCATTTGTGGCGAAAATGATTTATAACATGCCAACAACACGGGCATTGCTGGCTCGACTGTCCACAGATCAACAGATATCCTCATTAGGTTCGATATCACCGATTGAAACGTCATCATCAGCAATGGCAATAATGTTTAGCACTTTTTATTCTAAATATTTAACTTTCCTGATCGGCTTTAGTAATAAATGCAAGTACAGTTTCATAAATATGTTTTTGCCAATCTTTAATTTCACTGTTAGTTTTTAAAGAAATTACACTACATATATTTCCATCACCAACTAAATTTTCCTTTGTCATTTTCTTATCAATTGCTAAAAATTCACCTGTTTTAACTGTGGTTTTTTCATCTGAGCTTGGATAAATCAAGGCAACACGCTTTGCAGAAAAATATTGATGGTAAACATACATTTGTCTTAGATCATCAGGCGAAGGGATATTGCCATTTAAATTTTTCCATTTAGTATCTAGTACAACGCAATTATCTGCATTTTGATTAATAACAATATCAGGCCGCATCGAAGACATTTGTCCATTATCGGGCTTCCAAAATTGTTTATCTGTTTGCTTTGAAATAATCTCAATAACTGGGCAATTTATATGATGCTTACGCAAACTTACATGAACAAACTTCTCCCAAAGTTTGTTCATATCAAACATCAATGCTAAAACATTATGCCTACCTGTTATGACATCAGGGTGATATTGCAGTAACAGTAATTTAGCGATGCCTATGGCTTTTTTGTAAGGCTGTGTTTTTCTATTAAAAACCAACGTATCAAACGTCGCCTCAGATACTTTAATTTCTGGCATCTCGGGAAAGTGAAGCAATAAAACAGCAATTCGACTATGTAACTCTGTGTTGGTATTGATCTGTTTTAGTAAGCGTAGGGTTTTATAAAGAATAAAATGCAGTTTATGCTCTACA
>CANNLO010000445.1 GCA_947505055.1 Methylococcaceae bacterium
CCATTAAGAAAAAAGTTTAATCCCCTGTAGCTCAGTTGGTAGAGCGGGTGACTGTTAATCACTAGGTCGGCGGTTCGAGCCCGTCCGGGGGAGCCAAATAAATCAAGCCCTTACAGCAATGTAAGGGCTTTTTTTTGCCTACGCTCCGGGGAAGCTCCGGTCTTCGCTGCATTTTTGATATTCAACTAGAGCAGAACCTGCGCAAACCCTATCAAATAATTTATTTATTTTTCCTTCAGAGCTAATGAGTTTTTGGCTAGATGTCGGTTATCAGCCAACTGCTGACAAACAGTTACGATCAATCAACTTCTGCAATAAACCTGAAAGCTGTCATTCAATAACTGCCAAAATATTTCAAAATTGAGCCAGAAAATTTTCTGGTTCAATCACCGTGACTTGTTCTCCAAATGAGCGTAACCAGGCATGTAAATCCTTGGTATCTGGAAGGGTCGCTGTTACCCGTACTTTGCCATCGAATTGCTTCTCTAAAGTTTGTTGTTCGGTAAGTGGGGTTTCATACAAAATTGTTGCAGCCGCTTCCTCAAAATCTGCAATTAATTTTATATCTGGCCCGACTCGATAGCTCAGCTCTCCCTTGGCGATATAGTCATCCAAATTAAAATCTTTTCGATATTGAGCAGGTTTATCATTGCAAATTTGAGCTGTATGTATGCGGTGCATCAGTATTAAACGAGGAGCGTTATAGTCGTTAACTGTGCAGACAATATAAATTAACTGATCCTTTTGAACCAAACCCAATGGACTAATCTTATAGTTTTTAGCTGCTTGTACACTCTGCCCCTGATATGAGATGGCAATGCGCTTATTTTCGAGTATACCTTGATAAATTATTTCTTGAATTTGTGCGTCAACTCTTGGTGGTAGTAGCTGCAACCCTCTTGGCAAAATACGTATCTTGTCTACCCATCTTCCCAAACCATTTTCCTGATTTTCCATAACCCCATTGGCAGCTTTAAACCAGGGATTTAAGATTGCTAGAGTAGCAGCCGGAAGTACTTGGCTTAAATGAATTTCTGCCATTTTAAATACCAAGGCAGATTGCGGATCAATACCAGGTATTCCAAATAAGGGGGCATCTTTCGCCCACGACCAGCCTTGCGGTTTTGATTGATCGGAAAACAGCGGAAAAGATACCGATAAGTTGTTAAGGTCACGCTGAATTGTTCGCAATGTGATGGTATACCCTTGCGTTTCAAGTGCATGACGAATTTCACTGGCCGAAATTAGCCGAGGAGAGCGTGGGATCAAATGTAGCATGGACCACTGACGTGATAAGGTATCAATCAATTATTTACATCGGCTAAGAGTTAAAAACACAATTATACGCACAAAACCTATGTGACGCCGTTTGTCGCTTGTTTGCAATAGTATGGACCTGATAATTTAACAGGAGAGTAAAAATGAAAGTCAAAATCCATCGCGGCACTAAACAAATCGGCGGCACTTGTATTGAAATTGAAAATGCAGGAGAGCGCATTGTGCTCGATTTTGGACTGCCGTTAGACGGCAATCCATCAGACACAATGCTCGTTCCACAAATTCTAGGCAACGATCTGAAAGCGGTATTGATCTCCCATCCACATCTTGATCATTACGGACTATTGCACCATCTCCCAGTGGGCATTCCTATCATGATAGGGTCGGCGGCTCGCAATATCATCAGTGCAGCGACTCCCTTTACCAAACAAGACCTGCCACGTCTTGATGGAATGAACTTTGAACATAAGAAAACAATAACTCTGGGTTCGTTCCGTATTACCCCCTACTTGGTTGATCATTCCGCATTTGATGCCTATTCGCTATTGATTGAAGCAGGCGGCAAACGTCTTTTTTATAGCGGTGATTTCCGCGCTCATGGACGTAAGGCAAAACTATTTGAGCAAATGATTGAAAATCCACCAAAAGATATTGATGTACTATTAATGGAAGGTTCGTCATTATCTCGTCTTGAAGACAACCATACGTTTCCAACAGAAGAGGAGTTGGAACAAGAGCTGATTACTATGTTCAAGACAACGCCTGGATTAGTAATGATGCATACCTCGGCACAAAATATCGACCGCATCGTTTCCCTTTACCGCGCTTGCAAGAAAACAGGACGAACGCTAATCATCGATTTATATGCAGCGGCTATATTGGAAGCCACTGGGCACAACAGCATCCCTCAATCTTTCTGGCCCAACGTTGCCTTATATGTGCCGGAATCACAACGCAGACTTATTAAACGTAACGAATGGTTCGATTTATTACAGCGCCATTCTTCACAACGAATATTCCCCGAAAAATTACGTGAAATAGCATCCAAAGCGGTCTTACTTTTTCGTCCTTTGCTGATTAATGATCTGGATAAAGCTGATTGTCTTGACGGAGCAGGTTTCGTTTACTCGCAATGGTTAGGCTATCTGGAAAACGGTTCTTACACCGAAATGCAATCCTGGTTAGATAAACAAGGGATTGCGATAAACTATATTCATACTTCAGGCCATGCCAGTCCCGTTGATTTGAAGCGTTTTTCCGAAGCAATGGCTCCTAAAGCATTAGTACCCATCCACAGCTTTGCACCAGAAAAATTCTCGAGCTTATTTTCAAATGTCGTATATCGTGATGACGGTGAATGGTGGGAGGTTTAATAATAAAACCCCAAAGACAAATTTTAAAGGTAGGCTTAACTGATCCATGTGACACAACAAATTTTCATTACAATAATAAAGTGTGGTTATGAGTAAATTAATTGATACATTGCAAAGATTCAACCGAAAAGAACGTTTCTGGCTGCTTCATGATGCATTGCATGAGGATAACCGTATATATCTTGGTTGCGATTTTATAGAAAAGTTAAAAAAAATAACGGGCTTTCCTGTGCCTGAAAATGCATGGTGGGCTATGGATTACCATCTTGATTGGCTGATTGGTGCCTTGCACTTACACAATGGTGGACAACAGGATCAAGTAATAAAACAAACGCTCGAATCATTAATTAAAGGTACCCAGGAAGATATGGATTTAGTGGTGGCCTTTGGTAACACTCTAATATTAATAGAAGCTAAGGGCGATACTAACTGGGGAAACACACAGTTGAATGCAAAAATTAATCGTTTAGAAGATATAGATAAAAATAAACTGTTAGGTCATATAAATTTTAAATTCGTCTTGATGTCACCTGAAGTATCTAATGGCATTAAGCGTAATAAGGACGATGAGAAATGGCCTGACTGGATGGTTGATGACGATGGCAAGCCATTGTGGTTTTGCTTGAAGATGGGTTCATCTGAGCCTGCCAATGATTTTCTCAAGGTTATTCGATGCACTGAGACAGGTGAATCTGCCAAGGGCGATGATTACTGGAAAATACAGAAAGCAATCAGGAATAAGTCTAAGGATTCTGATGAGAGTCCACGAAATAACTTTGAAGGCAAGGTTAATTTCTCTGAAATTTTGAAAAAATGTGAAGATGAAAGAGATCTTATACTCGTAGGTTTTGACGGCGGTATTGAAAAGCTTATGCAGCAATCAATTAGTGTTTTAGAGAAAAGGCGGTTTAAGTGGGCCCAGATAGAAGATAAAGGACATAAAAACCCTAAAAATTGGATAAAGGGAAATACTTTTCTGGAAAAAGTTAGTAGCCTGCATGACAAAGGATAATAGAAACGACTCAAATCCCCTTGAGTGGACTTTAAATTAGTTGTGGGTATGTCAGTCGTGGCCGTAATGGAAATATTGGGTTCTGGGGTAGTGATTATTTTCTAGTCATAGCTCAATGTGGAGCTATAATCAGCTGGGAGCCGCATCAATGGGTACAAATCCGTGTATTAAATTGGAACATTATTTTACAGAGGAAGGGGGCGTTTCCAGCCATTATTTTTAGTGATTGAAGGTACTGTCCATCAAGAAAGGGATAACGATTACTGTAATGGTCTAATTAAACAGGACACTTCTAAAGACAGATTTATAATGTCCACAGAGGTGATTATGAGTAATAAAAACAAACAAATCAGACAAAGTTTTACGCTTGAATTTAAACAATCAGCAGCAAAATTAGTTAATGAAAAAGGATA
>CANNLO010000446.1 GCA_947505055.1 Methylococcaceae bacterium
TCATAAAAAACTGATAGAAGAGCAGGCGGCAGGACATTGGTCTAATGATTTATATACGCTTTATACGCTAAATCCACTGGCAGGTATTATCGACAGTTTTCAACGGGTTATGCTTAAGGGCTTACCGCCAGATTTTGAGGCACTTTATCCCGGCTTGGTTTTAACGTTAGTGATATTGCCACTCAGTTATATGTTTTTTAAACGTGCAGAAAATTGGTTTGCGGATGTTATTTAAAGCTTTGCGTCATTTCAATTTGTTATCTAACTTTTACGGTTAAACGCTGTTATGCCAATTATTGAAGTTAATCATGTAACCAAAGAATACCAGTTGGGACATATCACCAGCCTTAAAGAAAATGTAGCTAATTCTTATAGGCGCTTGCTTGGTAAACCCATTCATAAAAGAGAAGACTTTAAAGCTTTAGATGACGTTAGTTTTAGTATAGAACAGGGTGAGGTGGTGGGTATTATTGGTCATAATGGCGCGGGTAAAAGCACCTTACTTAAACACTTGGCTAATATATCAAAACCTACCAAAGGCAATATTATAGTTCGTGGCAGCGTAGCTCCGCTGATAGAAGTTGGTGCAGGTGTAAACCCAGAATTAACAGGTCGAGAAAACATCTATTTGAATGGTGCTATTTTAGGGATTCCTAAAAAAATCATTCAACAAAAGCTGGATGAGATTATAGAGTTTTCAGAACTAGAGCAGTTTATAGATACACCGGTTAAGCGTTATAGTTCGGGCATGACCGTTAAGCTAGGCTTTTCGATTGCGACGAGTTTGGATGCGGATATATTGATCGTTGATGAAGTGCTGGCAGTGGGAGATTTAGCCTTTCAGCGTAAGTGTTTTGATCGTATGGAAGATATGATTAAGCGCCAAGGGAAAACTGTTTTGTTGGTTAGTCATAATATTCGCCAAATAGAACGTATATGTGAAAGAGTTATTCTTCTTGAAAATGGTAAAGTAGTTGCAGATGGTTCACCTAAAGAAATATGTAATTTGTTTTATGAGAAAAGTGAAGATGTTATTAAGGAAAAACATATTTCCTCTTCAAAACAAAACGAAAGTATTCAGGTCACATCAGTTATTACGTTAATAGATATAACTTTGCTTAACAATCAAGGTAAGCCAACTTCATCTATATATACTGGTGAAGATTTTACTATATCGATAACCTTCGAGGCTCATAATGAACTCATTAAGCCAAAATTTGGAATTGGGATTCACACACTGGATTTCGTTTATATCTCAAATAACGAAAGTTTTAATTATGTAGAGCCTGATAATATTTTACCAGGTCTATTTACTATTACATGTAAACTACTTTCACCACCAATACTCCCTGGAATATTTTCAATAAAATGTGGTGTTGGTGCAGGAGAAATAATTAATACTATATTTTTAGGTGAAAATTTATTTTCTTTTAGCATAAAAAATACATCAAATTGTTCTATTACGAGAGACGCCTTAATTAATATAAAGTCTGAATGGGGATTGACTTCTAATAATTTGATAAATTAAAAATCGTTACAATAACAATAACAAATACGCTGAAAGTTTTATAAAAATTATTGAGATATTTATGATAAAAGATAAAAAAATAGACTCCTTTATTTATAACTTTTTATTGAAGCATTATCGCCCTGAGTCACAAGGAATTAGAAATAAAATATGGGATAAATGTTGGGATTATGCCTGTGTGAATTTTTCAGGTCCAGTTTCTACAAATATTCATGGAAAACTGTCCATAATAAACTTTGGGCATTCGTATCAACTGTTTGCTAGACGATTTAAACGATGGAATAATCCTCTTGTAGAGCTTGCTTACTTATGCTTTAAGACTCATAGCACGCCTATTACGGTAATTGATGTTGGCGCAAGTATTGGTGATACAGTTCGTCTTTTAGAAAGTAACTGCCCAGACATGATTGAACATTTTATTTGTGTTGAAGGTGAACCTGATTTTTTTTCTTTTTTAAAACAAAATTTAGCAGACTCCTATAAATATATTTTATTCAATAACATGCTGTCAGATGAAATTGAAGAAATACCCGATTTGGTTAGATCACATCCAGGTACAGCAAGTGCTCAGGGAGGCACTAAAACACAAGCAGTAACCTTAGACAGCCTTATAATTAAAAATAATGTTTCAAAAGTTGATTTAATAAAAATCGATGTAGATGGTTACGATGAAAGAGTTCTTAAAGGATCACAAGAAATATTAAAAAAATTCCATCCTGCGGTCATATTTGAATGGGATCCAATCCATTGCAAAAACACGAATAATAACTGGCAAGATCATTTTTTTATATTAAAAAAATTAGGCTATAACCAATATATTTGGTTTTCAAAATACGGAGATTTCAGCCATTTTATGACAGTTATAGATGAGAAAGCGATTAACCAAATGGCACAAGTCTGTTTGAGTGATGAACATGATTGGAATTGGCACTACGATATTGTTGCTCTTCATGATACGAGTACTATTAATACTAAAGAACTTGCTGCAATGAAGTATGCAAAATCAAGGCGATCTTGGTATTAAGAGATTATTATGCTTAACGATGACTATATTTTATGATTATTACTCCTGATCGGACGATAATTAGAGTTCTTTTTGTCTCGCATGATGGCGGCATGGCCGGAGCACAACAAACACTCTTAACATTGCTTGCTTCTATAGATCGTAGCCGCTTTGAGCCATATCTGTTAGTACCTAATGAGGGTAAATTGAGTCATTCGGCTAAAGAAATGGGAATATCAGTATTTGTTCGGAATATGATGCACTGGGTGCCGGGGACAAACTCAGTATCACGCAACCAGCGTTTTTCTTATCTAGTGAGATCATTAAAAACCTTGCGTTCGAGAAGTTGGGCGATTACACATATAATTGAAGATAATAAGATAGATCTAGTTTATACCAATACGGTAACTTGTATTGAAGGTGCTATAGCGGCTCGCATGACACATACCCCTCATGTCTGGCATATACATGAATCCATATTCGGCAACAGTGAGCTTAGCCCATTACTTCCTTTCTATTTGTATTCGACAATTATAAATATATTATCTAAAACCGTTATTTTTTGCTCTACCAGTTTGACTAAGTCTTATCCGTTACTTACAAAAAAAACTAACATCGTTTATAACGGGTTACCATTCCCAGTTAGGTTTGACAAAGTACATGCACATAATGCTATAGCCGATCATTTCGGAATCAAGCCAACTCAGAAAATTGTTGCTGCGGTTGGTGTATTACAACCGCGTAAAGATCATTTTACATTCTTAACTGCGGCTCATGAAGTTGGTAAAGAAAACAAAGACGTTGTATTTCTTATTGTTGGATCAGGGGCTGAAAGTTATACCGACTTGATTAAGGAAAAAATCGAGTCATTAGGCCTAGCCTCATCAGTTAAATTGACTGGCTGGTGGCCAGAAGACAAAATTTATAATTTATTAGCAGGAATTGATGTTTTAGTCGTTTCCTCAGAACAAGAGTCGTTTGGGTTAACAATTATAGAGGCACTTGCTGTGGAAACCCCCGTTGTTTCAACTCGTTGTGGCGGTCCTGAAGAGGTGATCCAAGAAGGAGTGACGGGATTGCTTGTTAAAGTTAAGGAACCTAAGGAGTTGGCTAAAGCCGTTATCCATCTGCTCGATAACCCTCAGTTTGCTAAAGAACTCGGAATCGCAGGGAGGCAAGATGTCCTATCAAGATTTAGTGTGGAACATTATGTCGTGGGTATTCAGGAAGTTATAAAAAAAGTCTTATTGCATAAATAGTACTTAATTTCTGGGATAGCTTTAATTAATCCTTATAAACAAAAAACTTCATCTTAATGGGATCTACTTAAGGAAATAAGTTGAATCAATTACAGGTGGTGTGTATTGCATATTGATACATTCTATAAACTACTTAGAGTTCACTCAAAAACTCAGAAGCCAAGAATTCAAATAACCTTTTGTGAAGAGATTAACTGGCGATGTTATGTTCCGCCCTGTCTTTTGTAACAAAAATTTGAAGAGCTTGTTGGTACACCGCTGAACAATTTCGGGCACAAAAA
>CANNLO010000447.1 GCA_947505055.1 Methylococcaceae bacterium
TCTATTGTTAATCCATACCGGTTAAATAAACACGACTATTCAATTAAAGAAATTAGTGAACAAGCGATTATTGATTTAGCAGAAGCATTATTAGACTTTGCATGACACCCTATTAAAGCGCACAGTAACGCACTTTAATCCAGAAGACTTGGGCGGAAACCCTTATGAACTACTCACTACCACGAGACGTCTTCCTGCTATTGGAAGAGGCATTTAATCAGGATCGTACCAAAGCGGAAGTTTTTGCCAATGCGATAGAACATGCCATACAAGCCATTGATGAAAAAGCCGATGAGAAAATAACCGCTAAAAAGGAAAGCCTTAAATCGGAATTGTATAATGATTTACGCACCGAATTGGCTACCAAAGAATTTGTCCGTGCCGAAATTAATCAAGTGCATACAGAAATTAATCAAGTGCGCGCTGAAATTAAGCAACTGGGTTTACTGTTAAAAGTTCTGATTGGCGTTGCCGTATTTGGCTTGACCTTGTTCAACCCGGCTTTTGTAAAGCTCGTTGAACTGATTACTAAGTGAAGACAAAGCTACGCAGACACATCAAGCAATGATCCCAGTGGATTTTTACCGGCCTTCTGAGTTGATGCCAATAATTCTGTTATTGCCTTGGAGGCCATTGCCGTCGCACTGGAAGCAACCTGCAAATCCTGAGCGGAAGGCTGCGCAGGCGCCATTGCCGCACTTTTAATAATATCAGCCTTCCTCAAAGTGGCGGCAGGATTACCTGCAACCGCAGACGTATCGATATTCACCTCACCGCCCACCGCGTACCTGACACCATCAGGGCCTTGTTGATAACTAAAATTGGCACCACTTCTGGCTATACCCGCCGCCGCAGCCAAATGAGCTAATTCATGCGCCCTAACTTCGGTATCTCTTTTTTTAAGCTGCTGGACTATTTTCTGATCTGTTTCAGACAACTGGAGACTGTTTTTATCGTTCACCGCATCGGGTGTTGTCGGTTTTAAACGGCTGTTATCGCTTGATCCCTCTTTTGCAGACGAAGAAGATGGCATGTGATAAGCGCCTATTACGGGCGTAACACTGGAAATTGAAGCGATCATATTTCCCCCTTGATGCTAGCAACATTGTAGAGACGTAGGCCTCTACATCTTAAAACTCTTCCCATTCATCACTTTCAGCAGCCACTGGCGGTTGAGCTTTAGGTTTAGTTACCGCTTTACTTTGGCTGACGGCTGTTTTAATGACAGGATTGGCTTTAGCGACATAGCTAGCACGACTTAGACCGCTAGCATTACCATCGACGTTAAAATAACCTACGGTCGCTGATAGGTTTTGCACTTGCTCTTCCATAGATTCCGCTGCGGCTGCCGCTTGCTCTACTAAGGCAGCATTTTGCTGGGTAACATGATCCATTTGACCAATCGCCTGATTAACCTGCGCAATACCCACACTTTGTTCGGTTGACGCCGCCGCAATTTGAGACATTATCTCCGTCACACCGCGTATGGCAGTAACGATTTCCCCCATCGTCTTCCCCGCCTCTGAAACCAACTTGGTGCCACCTTGGACTTTACCCACCGAATCATGGATAAGTTCTTTAATTTCACCTGCGGCTTTGGCGGCGCGTTGTGCGAGGTTACGCACCTCTACCGCAACCACGGCAAAGCCTTTACCACTTTCACCCGCACGCGCCGCTTCCACAGCGGCATTCAACGCAAGAATATTAGTCTGGAAAGCAATATCATCAATAACCGAAATAATATCGCCGATTTTATGTGAAGACTGGTTAATTTCTTCCATCGTCATCACCACTTGACCGACTACATTGACCCCTTTCGCCGCAATATCTGAGGACTCAACCGCAAGTTGGCTGGCATGTTTGGCGTTTTGAGTATTCGCCTGCACGGTAGAGGTCAGCTCTTCCATACTTGCCGCCGTCTGTTCGATACTGGCGGCCTGCTCTTCGGTACGATGCGACAAATCGTTATTGCCTGCGGCAATTTCTCGGGCTGCGGTTTGGATAGTGTCAGAGGCTACGATGATTTCACTGATCATTTCTTTAAGTTTATCTACGGTAGCGTTCGAATCATCTTTGAGCTGACCAAACGTTCCTGAATAATTATTAGTGATTTTTTGGGTTAAATCGCCACCTGCTAAGGCCTCAAGCAAGCGCACCACGTCATTTAAACCTTTATCGCTGGTGTCAACAAGTACGTTAACAGTCTGTGCCAAGGTCAAAAAGAAACCTTCTTTGTCATGCTCATTAATGCGCAAGCTAAAATCCCCCTGAGCCGCCGCATCAACCACCTTTTCAACTTCCTGTTCAGTTTTAACCTCAGCGGTTCTATCCAACCATTCAGCCACAAAGCCAATACGCTCACCGCTTTCATTAATAACCGGATGAACCACAACAACTAGGTGGCAATCGCCAATAACAATTTTTGAACGAACTACGCTAGTGAGCTTTTCAAGCATACTGCGTTGATGGGCAGGATCTTTATGAAAGAAGTCAATATTAGCGCCCAACAATTTATTAGCATCAAAATCGGGTAACTGTTTGCGAATATTCTGTTCCGCCTTTTTGAAGATTTCCTGAACGGCATGGTTCATATAGATAATCTCAAAGCGGGAATTAGTCACCATTACCCCAGAATTGACGACATCCAGTGCCTGGGTAATTCGCAATGCGTCACGACCCAACTGATTGGCATCAGCCAATGATAAACTCAAATTGACTTGCACGGCATATAGCGCACGCAACAAATCACCCAGTTGATTATTTCGGTTCAACTCGAAATTATTCTTGAGATATCCTCCCGACATGGAATAAAGCGCATTAATGGCCTTCTCCAGCGTATCAGTCATATCCAACATCAACTTAATAATAAGCGCCGCACCCAGTAAAACAGAACCGGTGACTACCGTTAATTGCATATACTGTTGGGATGAAAATAACAGCAACATCAACCAAGCAAACGGTGCTAATAAAGCCGTTAAACCTACTGCCACTTTTATTGCGGCACTACTTTCGCTGATTAATTTAAGCAGTGCCGCCAAACCCGTAGGCCTTAGTTTTGCAGTCTTGGCGTTCAGTTGTTGATATAAAGCGTTTGCTGCGTCAATCTGTTCGCGTTTTGGCATATAGCGCACAGAAAGATAGCTATCCACTTGTCCGTTTTTATAGACCGGAATGACATTAGCTTCCACCCAATAATAATCACCGGATTTAGTCCGGTTTTTTACCGGCATCTGCCAAGGCTTACCCTGTTTTAAGGTGGCCCATAAATCCGCAAAAGCGGCCTCAGGCATATCAGGATGACGAACAATGTTATGGCTGGCACCGATTAATTCTTCTCGCGTAAAGCCACTAATAGCAACAAACGCATTATTGGCGTAAGTGATACGTCCTTTTAAATCGGTTCGGGTGACTAAAATTTCGCCTTTTTTCATCAAGACTTCATTATCAGTAACCGGCATATTTATTTTCATTTTATTCCACCATTAAACCTGTTTTAACCATCAAGATATGAACTAAGGGCTCGAAAAAAATAAATCACCGTTGACTGAGCGGACTATGCAAAGGGGTAGTTTATTTTTTGCGAGTTGCCTAAAGCTATATTGTAATCTACCTTCAGAAACTAAAACTTCCAACACAGTTTACAGACTAATTATATGGTTTTTAAGCATAAAGGGTAATTATTCAGACCCATGCCAAAAATAACACTGTAAACGTAGACTTGCCCCTTTGAAAAAGGGGGAGAGCAAAGCGAGGGGGCAGAGGGGGATTTATCTAATCAAATCTCCCCCTAACCCCTTTTATGCCCTTTGGGTACTTTTCTAAAGAGGGGGACTAAATACTTACCATAAAGGATAATTACAACACCCTTTTACGGTGCCTAAAATACAGGATTTAGAAGCTAGTATTAGTAAATTCAGCCAATAACGTTATGTTGTTTTAATTAATTTCAACACTAAAAACCTGCCTCAAGGCACTGTTGATTTATAATTTATGGCCTTTATCCCTTTTCTTTAATCACTGAGTTCACTTGAAAACAATGAAAACACCTCTGAATAAAAGCATTGCAA
>CANNLO010000448.1 GCA_947505055.1 Methylococcaceae bacterium
AGCAAAAGAAAGTATCTCGCCTTCGGGTGCGAATACCCGATTAAAACAACCGTCGCGATAGCGACCTCAAAATTTTTGTTACATTGTTGAATACTTGCGTAACGTCCGTTATTTAAACTGAACCTTCATATACACTAGTTTAAAAAAAATTCTATCCGATGAGGCTTTCAAATAATATGACTGGTAGGGCTATTAAATTACAGAGTAGTGGGATATATAATTAATGAAGACTCATCATCCTGCGCCTACTCGGCTTTCGCATCCGTAATTGTGGTGCTGGTCTTTGTATGACCTGAACAATAATGTTACGGGGCTGTTTGTTTTTCTCGGCTTTTATAGCAGCCTTTTCAGCGGCTTGTTGTGCGTTGTATTTGGCTTCCCATTTCTTTAAAGACTCTACAGCAGCAGCCTCTTGTTTAGCATCACGAGTTTTAATTTCTATTTTCTGTTCATTAATTTCGCTGACACAGGGAGTTGCTTGATAAATAGTTTTATAGGGATTGATGGTGCATTTAAAAATTGCAGCATGTACAGGAAAATTTATAGCTATCAAGGCTAGGAAAAATATCTTCATTGCAAAACGGATATTTAAGAGTTGATAGGTAGAAAGGCGGATAACCTTGCGTTATCCAAAATAATAACAACCTATTGTTATTTAATCACTTTATTTTTAAGAAAAAGAAAGTTTTGTACCATATTCTCCGGCACTTTTTTAATCATACGTTCTACCCAATTTTAAATCTATACTAGCCCATCATTTCTTTAATAAATTAGTAAAGTGATTACATTAAAAACCATTATCTTATTGTTAATGACTTTAGCAATTAGCATAGCTGAATTAGCTTAAATAGCTGATTTTGAGAGTTACTATGCGCCAATGAATTTTAAGTCATTTTAAATTTATAAATGATTAGACAAAAGAATAATGTAATGCTTTACGTCACACGGACATCCAATTAGCCTTAGGTATTTTGATATGCATCGGATCAACAAAATTGTAAATATTCAAGCTTTACGTGGCATAGCGGTGTTATTAGTAATTCTCTATCACCTCATTAAGATTGAGGGGAAATATGGACATGGCAATACAGTTCTACCAGTTTTTCTTTCCATCGGCATGTCAGGAGTAGACTTATTTTTTGTTATTTCTGGATTTGTGATGGTGACCATTACAAGAGGGTGGTTTCAAAACACTGGTGCAATACGCAGATTTCTTTATCATCGTTTAACACGTATTTATCCAGCTTATTGGTTTTATAGCCTGCTGGTGCTAGTTGTATTTTTAATAAAACCAGAAATGGTTAATAGTTCTCAGGGGGGGCAGATGAATATTTTCGCATCCTTCCTACTATTGCCACAGGAATTATTGCCACTTTTGGCGGTCGGCTGGACTTTAATCCATGAGATGTATTTCTACTTGATGTTTGCGTTACTCCTACTATTCCCTGAGCGTTGGTTGTTGTCGCTTCTTATGATTTGGGGCGTTGGAGCGATAGGAGTCGGGGTCGCACTACCTTTGACAGGAAATCCCTTTGTTCAAGTGATAACACATCCCCTCACATTGGAATTCATCGCTGGTTGTGTCATTGCCCGTATTTATTTCCTCAAACAATATAGTTCTTCTGGTTGGTACTTTCTAGTTCTGGCTTTGATTTGGTGGCTAGTTGGATATGGCATTCATGCGGTGCAAGGCTATGGACTGGAGCCAACAGGCTGGTTACGCGTACTACTATTCGGTATACCTGCGGCTCTTGTAGTTTATGCACTCGTCAACATTGAAAGGGCGACCGAACAAAAGCTACCATATTGGCTGGTGTTAATTGGCAATGCATCTTTCTCAATTTATTTGTCCCATGTTCTTGTAATATCTGCTCTTGGGCGTATTTGGGGAGGACTTGCAATAGTAAGTTATGGAGGAAATATTGCCGCATTGCTGGTTATTCTTCTGTCGGTGCTAGCCATTGGGATACTTAGCTACCAAATATTGGAGCGTTCATTACTTCGGTTTACTCAACGTTTCGAGGAAGTTGTTGTCAGCTCAAACAGTGGTCAACTGGCAAATTACGCTAATAGCCGTACCCCTTAAGATGTATAAATTGTATGACTGAGAAACAGGGAAAGGCTGCTGCTAATTCGCAAGATAAAGTAAAGTCGTATTCACTTTATAACTCAAGAGACTCGCACATAATGGACAAAAATAACTTTGACGGCGTAAGAATGGTACTTGCGTTGATTGTTGTATTCGCGCATCTTGCAGCACTTACACAAGTTTCAGACTTCGAGTATTTTGAAGTTATCTTTGATTCAAACTTTGCTGTAAAAGGCTTTTTTGCAATTAGTGGTTTTCTTGTTACGAAAAGTTATCTAAGTAGCCACAACACTCTTGAATATGCCGAAAAAAGATTTCGCCGCATTTACCCAGCATATGCAGCAGCGATAGCGTTATGTCTGTTTATTGGGCTGATCGCAACGACTCTAAATGCTTCTGATTTTTTAAAATCACCTCAAACACTCAAATACGCATTAGCTAACTTAACATTTTTGAACTTTATTCAACCAACATTGCCTCTCGTTTTTGAAACAAACCCAGCCCAAGCGATTAATGGAGCGCTTTGGACTATTAAAGTAGAGGTTATGCTGTATTTTTGTATTCCAGCATTGATATATTTTTTCAAACGACTTGGCTCAAACACTACAACTTTAGCTGTATTTTTTCTTAGCGTTGCTTGGGTATATTTTTTTACATTTCAATACATCGGAAGCAAAGGAGAGGAAATAGCTCGCCAGTTTCCTGGACAGTTGTCATACTTCGCTTTAGGAGCATTCTTCGCTGTAAATGAAAAAATGCTTAGGAACATTAGAATGATAGCGCTCGTAAGTCTAACAGTGCTTTTTATAACAAATAATCCTTTAGCAAAACTGGTTATTGACCCTATAGCGTATTCGTCAATAGTTATCTGCCTTTCAACATCAGCTTCTAAAAGCCTTAATCTTGAAAAATACGGCGACATTTCTTACGGTATATACTTTTACCATTTTCCAATCATTCAACTATTAATATTTGAAGGGGCGTTTGAAGCCAGCGTATGGATAGGCTTTTCAGCTACGTTCGTAATTACATTAATAACAGCATTAGCATCTTGGCACTTTATTGAAAAGAAACTGCTTAAGAGAACTTCGCATTACGTAGTAGCAACAGAAAGTTAGTACTATACCAACTCAACAGCAGCCTTAATTATAGACTATGTTTGTATTAATAGTTGAAAAGAACCAAGACTTCCCATAACCGCTTGCAGAATTACACTGGGCGTATTTTGCTCTCCCCATCGCTCTATTCCACGTCACCAACCCAGATAGTTATTAAGATATTTGGTGGCCACACCATGGAACCGCATCATGCAGTTTTAAGGCGACTATCATCGTGTCAAACAGCGCCTGTAAACCTCCACTAAATTTTTTCTTTATTCCCACAATCTCACTTGCTTCAAATGCTTCCACATCCTCACGAAGTAAATACTCGTCGCTCTCGTCGTAATCAATCATAAAGCTATCTATGTATAAAAAAGTTGTTTCGCTTCACTGGCAAGCCTATATGCGATTGGAATTGCAACATTGCGGCTTTGTGTGCGTAGGGATTGAGTAAACTCGGAAACATGGAGTATTGAACTGTATCGATGAGGAACAGATAAGCGAAAATAAAGCGTGTTTCCACGTCGGTATAGGTGCGAAACTTTAGACATTGAACGGCTCGACTTGGGTCATAGTTTTGTAACAAACCATGAAAGAGCCTAAATAACACTGTCATTAGTTTTCCTTATCTTGAGTTATTTATATAAAACAATGACAAGGAAAACTAACAAAATTCATGACGGATAACCTTGCGTTATCCGCCATAAATCTTATTCTCTACCGTTGAATATACCTAACAGCTGTAGCAAACTTAAAAACAAGTTATAGATAGAAACATATAATGAGATAGTCGCTAAAATATAATTAGTTTCACCGCCATTCACTATTTGGCTGGTCTGAAATAAAATCATACCTGACA
>CANNLO010000449.1 GCA_947505055.1 Methylococcaceae bacterium
GTTTTGCTGCCTTGGTAGAGCAGGTGGCTTATACCTGGTTTAACCGGCTTTGTGCCATCCGCTTTATGGAGTTAAAACCGGATTATCTGGAACACGGTTTCCGCGTCTTATCGCATACGGAAAAAACCAACAGTTTTGAAATACTCGACCATGCTCAAGACGTGGCAGAAGCGCTGGGGCTGGAGCGCAATCACATCGTTGAACTCAAGTTGGCGGGTAACAAAGATGAAGCCCTTTATCGTGAATTGTTACTGGGGCAATGCCATCAATTGCATCAGGCTATGCCGTTTTTGTTTGAAGCCTTGGATGATGAAACCGAATTATTGCTGCCCGATAACTTAATCCGCACCGATTCCATATTGCGCGGTTTGGTGGATGGCATTCCCGAAGAAGACTGGGAACAAGTCGAAATTATCGGTTGGTTGTATCAGTTTTATATCTCCGAAAAGAAAGATCAAGTGATCGGCAAGGTGGTAAAAAGCGAGGATATTCCCGCCGCTACCCAATTGTTTACGCCCAACTGGATCGTCAAATATCTGGTACAGAACTCGGTTGGTCGGCAGTGGTTGATGACCTATCCGGATTCCAGCCTGAAAAGTCAGATGGACTATTACATAACACCCGCCGAGCAAGAAGCATCGGTAACTGCCGCTTTAGCCGCGATCACCCCGACCAGTATTGAACCTGAAACCATTAAAGTGATTGATCCGGCCTGCGGTTCCGGTCATATCTTGGTCGAAGCCTATAACTTGCTTAAAGCCATTTATGAAGAACGGGGTTATCGCAGTCGTGACATTCCCAAACTGATACTGGAAAACAACCTGTATGGTTTGGATATAGACGACCGCGCCGCGCAACTGGCCGGCTTTGCCTTAATGATGAAAGCCCGTGAAGATGACTGGCGTATTTTTACCCGTGACATCCAATTAAATGTCTTGGCGCTGCAATCCTCAAAGGATTTGGATGTGCCTTATTTATGGCGCAGGTTGGATGTAAATAATGTTTTATCAATAGGAACTAACGAGTCACTTTTTGACGATGACCAAAGTTACTTGGTTGATGTAGTGAATGATGCAGATTTTAAAACCTTGCAGAGTGTTATAAACCTATTTGAACACGCGAAAACTTTTGGCTCGTTAATTCAGGTTCCCGCTGATCAGGCTAATTTTTTAAAGGACTTAAACAAGCAATTACAAGCGCTGATTGAGACGGGTAATAGTTTTCAAAAACCGGCCGCAAAAACGTTATTGCCGTTTGTGCAACAAGCCCAAATCTTAGCGATGAAATTTGATGCCGTTATCGCTAATCCGCCGTATATGGGTGGTCAAGGCATGGAGCCGGAGTTAAAGGTTTTTGCTCAAAAACACTTTCCTGACAGTAAATCAGATTTGTTTGCCATGTTTATGGAACGTGCTTTTGATTTATTAAAAGGCAACGGCTACAACGCCCAAGTGAATATGCAAAGCTGGATGTTTTTATCCAGTTACGAAAAAATGCGCAAATGGATATTAGAAAACAAAACTATTCAAACCTTAACCCAAGTTGGGTATAACAGTTTTCCAGAGTTAAATTCAAAAGTAGTTCAAGTTGTAATGTTTGTTATTCAAAATAAACAATATTCAGATTATAAAGGAACGTACATAAATTTAAACTCAGCTCCCCAGTCAGCTAACAAGAACGAAGTGTTTTTAAATCGAACTATTGAATTAGAACATGTTATTTCATCTAGTGAATTTAAAAAAATCCCTGGTAGTCCTGTTGCATATTGGGTTAGTAATGCCCTACGTGATATCTTTTTAAACAATCAAAAGTTGAAATCATTTGGTTCGTTCAAAAGGGGTATGGCTACTGGTGACAATGATAGATTTCTCAGATTTTGGTATGAAATTTCATTAGATAATAGAGCATTACCAAATCTCCTATCCAAAGAAAAATGGCAACCATATAATAAAGGTGGTGAGTTTCGTAAATGGTATGGAAACCAAGAATTTGTAATTGATTGGGAAAATAATGGATTTTCTATAAGAAATTTTAAAGACTCACAGGGTAAACTTAGATCGCGTCCACAAAATATAGAATATAGTTTTCAATCTGCTGTCAGCTATGGATCATTAACATCAAGCACACCTTCAATGCGTTTATATGAAGGTTTTATCCATGATCAAGCTGGAAATTTCTTGCCAATAAACATAAATGACGCAATTGTATTGTTAGGATTTCTTAATTCTAAAGTTTCATCTGTTTGTTTGAAATTTCTTAGCCCTACTTTAAATATTCTCACTGATGATCTAAATAAATTGCCTATTTTTTCTGGCTGGAAAAATATTCCATGCCAATTTGTAGAGAAAGCAATATCGCTATCAAAGGCTGATTGGAACTCTTACGAAAACTCTTGGAATTTCACTAAAAACCCGCTCATTAACCAAAAACACAATATATTAGAGACTGCTTTTATGCAATGGCAAACGCAAAACCGTGCTGCTATCAACGAAATGCAAGCCTTAGAAGAAGAAAATAACCGCATATTTATCGAAGCTTACGGACTGCAAAGCGAACTCTCACCAGAAGTCCCCGAAGATCAAATTACTCTAGTCCGTGCCGACCGTGAGAAGAATTGTCAATACCTGATCTCTTACACCATCGGTTGCATGATGGGACGATACAGTTTAGATGAGCCTGGTTTAATCTATGCTCATGCAGGCAACATAGACTTTGACCAAGCACGCTATCAAACCTTTACCGCCGATGACGACGGCATCATCCCTTTAACCGATCAAGACTGGTTTAAAGACGATGCGACGAATCGCTTTCGTGACTTTGTACGCACGGTATGGGGTGAAGAGCATCTGCAAGCTAATTTGGCCTTTATTGCCGAAAGCCTGTGTTTGGGTAAGCTAACTGCTAAACGCGGCGAACAGAGCGTAGAAACCATACGCCGTTATCTTTCCAATCAATTCTATAAAGATCATCTGCAAACCTACAAAAAACGCCCGATCTATTGGCTGTTTAGTTCCGGTAAACAAAAGGCTTTTGAAGGTTTGGTGTACTTGCATCGTTATAATGACAGCACCTTGCCCAGAATGCGTACCGAATACGTTACGCCGTTGTTAGGTAAATATGACGCCTTTGCCGATCAGTTAAAAAAACAACTGGAAGACGCCACTACCAGCGAAGCCACGCTATTAAAAAAAGAACTGCTGGCGCTGGAGAAAAAACAAATCGAACTGCGTGCCTTTGACGATAAGCTAAAACATTATGCAGACAGACGCATCAAGCTAGATTTAGATGACGGCGTAAAAGTAAACTACGGCAAGTTTGGTGATTTACTGGCTGAAGTTAAAGTCGTGACCGGTGGCAAGGAATGATTGCTTAATCTATGCCTGCTTATCAACCACCTTTTCAAATTACACCGTCTATTCTGACCTTGGTTGCTGATATCAGTGAGCAACTGGGTCGTTGGAGTGCGGTGTTGGGTCATGCTGATGCCGCATTATTGCCGGAACTAAGGCGAGGCAATCGGCTTCGTACTATTCAGGCTTCGCTGGCGATTGAACATAACAGTTTGTCTTTGGAACAAGTCACAGCCGTATTAGAGGGCAAGCGGGTGTTGGGTTTACCTCGTGAAATACAAGAAGTGCGTAATGCTTTTGCCGCTTATGAACAACTGCCAAACTGGCAACCTTATAATGATAAACATGTATTGGCCGCGCAGGGTCAGTTAATGCTGGGTTTGGTGGATGATGCCGGCCAGTGGCGTCATGCCGGTGTCGGGATTTATCGTGATAAACAGTTAATGCACATGGCACCGCCGCCTAGTCAGGTAGCGCGTTTAATGGAGGATTTGTTGGCGTGGTTAAAAACAATGCCGGTACATCCTTTGGTCGCTAGTTGTGTGTTTCATTATGAGTTTGAATTTATTCATCCCTTTAGTGATGGTAATGGCCGCATGGGACGTTTATGGCAAACTTTGATTTTGTCGCAGTGGAAACCTGAATTGGCGTATTTGCCGGTAGAAACCGTCATTCGTCATCAACAA
>CANNLO010000450.1 GCA_947505055.1 Methylococcaceae bacterium
GCACCAGCGTGGAGACTGGGGAGACCTTGATGAAGAGGACAAACAAGCCAATACCGATGCACTGGCAACCGGTAGGCGAATCTTCTCAGCTTATGTGATCAAGAACACTAAGTTTTGGATTATTACCGAGGCTGATCGTTCATCGACCACCATCCTGTTACCTAGTGAATACTAACTGGGTCTAACACACTGGGCTTATGCCCAATGAGGAACTTAATCGTTCCTCATTTTTTTATTAACCATAGGATAATTCAAATATGGATACTAACTTTATTCACGCCGCCTACAACCAATGGATTGAACTCAACCAATCCCGGTTTAAATATCCACCATATATCATCGAGTCTGATGCTGATTATTTTACCTTAGGCTTTACAGGATTAACCAAGTGCTTAACTTGCTCGATTCAAGAATGGGGTGGATGTATTTTGTTTATCCACGATAAATTTGGGACTTACTGGGATATGGTAATGGACTTTGATATTTATGAACGTCGTACCGATGATGGTCGTTATTATTGCGAGCTATGCATCGAAAAAATTTACTATCCTACTCTACAAGCCTTTTGGGAAGGGCATAGCTTTGAGCCTTTGTTGGAGTGGATCAATAGCCTTACTCCTGAGACTTATGTGTGTTTGGAGGGCGATCCAGAGGACGGTTCGTGGGGAGCGCGTCTATTAACTGATCCAAGACTGTATTCTGATTATCCAAATCGGTTTTCTGTAGTAGTTTAAGCTATACACTTAATTTTTAGATGAGGTTTTCTACTCATCTTTTTTTATTAAATAGGTCTAAATTAGCGCTCACAAAATAATTTCAATTACTTTAAATTTATTTTTTCCCAATCAATTCTCCTTTTAATTTCATCAGTACCATCTAAAGATTCGTATGAGTAATCAGTTTCAAATGAACCATCAGCATCCATTGAAAATGTTAAACACGTCCACGGTGTATAGCCATTTATTTCAAAATACATTCTTAATTTTCTGAATGAATCAAATGTTGACTCAGGAAGATCAATATATATCACTTTAAATGTTTTTTTAGATTTATAAAATCCATTAACAACACCGTTGTCATTTTCTCTCATCTCAACTTGAATCCATGCTTTAGACCATGGTTCTATTATTGTTTTAACAATATCATTACCTATACCTGTTAAAACTTCTGAAAATATTTCTGAAGAAATAAGTTTATCTGGTTCTAATTTCATATATTTTAATTATTAAATATCCTAGTTGTTGGCATTCCGTCGATATTATATTTAACTACTATCTTGTCAGGCCTCATAGATTTACCAGAAAATATTGGTTTTATATCTACATTAACGTCTCTTCCATCTTGTAGTGCCTTTGCCCATAAGTTCTCCATTGACTTATATTCACCTTGATTTAATTTTCCATTCATGGCAACAAGGTTATATTTTTCACTCGCCCCTTCAAAGCGGTCACCAATTAAGTGCCCTCCATGATCATCCATTAGTCTATCTGATCCACCCGCCGTCTTTTGATTTAATTGTGCTTGATAATCACCTTTTCTTTCTACTCCAGAAAGTTTAAGTTTACCAGTTACTCGTGTTGGCCTACCTAAACTATCTTTTTCGAATTTATAACCATTATTAATAATTTTTGATAAGCCTGATGAACTACTAATTCGTATTGCTGTATTTCTTTCTGCTCGACCAGCAGCACTCGCATATTTTTGATACTTAGCAGCAGAGCTTCCCACTCTTCCAAGTATTGTTTCAGCCGCCAGTATTTCGGCTGCACTTAGCGTGGTTAAGCCAGCAATACGACCTCTCAATAAAGCTCGCTCAGAAGAAGAAATACCTTGTTCCGCCATTTCTTTTTCTAATTGTTTAATGGAGGCTCTCTCAGCAACACCTGCCCCTTCTCTAACAACTGCTCTTTCTGCTACACCAGCTTCTTTTCTAAGCAGCCAAGACATAACACCAGCTGAAACAGTAGTTGACATCAATGAAAGCAACAAGCTGATAATTACAAAATATAAAGTAAACTTATTTTTCATAGCTAACCTATTTATGTTAATTAAAATGCAGTGTTAGCATTTATTTCAGAAGTCATTGCTTTTACTTGTTCCAGATCAGAATCTAACTGTTCTGATTTTGATTTTAGTTCAGTTTGATATAATTCAGCCGTATTCTCTAAAGTTGGTATTTGTTCGTAAGAATCCTTTCCATACTTTAATATTAATTCGCAATGTTCAACCTCTGTATCTACATCACCTGATGCCATTTTTTCACCTATATACGAACCAACCAACCCCCCAATAAGTGTGCCTAACCCAGGGACTACAGACCCCATAACTGCCCCTACCTCACCTCCTGCTACACCACCAGCAAAGCCAGCAACTGTATCACCCGTAGGAGCCTTACATTCATTTTCCGTGAATACTCTGCTGTTTTTAAGCCATCCTTTGCAGCTTTCTAGGGCTTCTTTTTTCTCTTCCAAAGCAGCATTTACATCACTAATTTGTCCATCAAGGATTTTAATAGGTTCGTATTTTTGTGCGTATAAATCCCATACAGGGTTTCTAAAGTTCCATTTGTCATTTGAGAATTTTATGGGTTCCTTCCCATCCGATATATAAATATATGAATTTTTAGTATCGGTGATAGTTGCATTTTCTATTTCAAAATTTAATACACCATCATCTTTAGCAATGCAGGATGCAATTTCACCATTATTTACTTCCATTAAATGATATTGCGTACCTGATTTTGCATTTGATAATTTAGCTTCAACTGTATCAAAGCCTGCACGAACAGAGTTTATTTTTGTAGTACATCCGGATACACACAAAATGATAAATAAAAAAGCAAGTCTAGACATCCTATTCCCCAGGAAAATGATTTTAATTTTTGTACTTGTTGATCTATAGCGTCGCCTAGCTAATTTGTTAGCCTGGAACTTACGCCTTACAACATTAAAAACAAGTTTTATTGTGTGGAATATATGAACAAATGACTAAACTGTGACAAATGTGATGTTTCTTGAAAAAGATTTGACTACTTTTTCTCAAAATTAAACAACCGACCAGTTAATTCAGCAACCTTCTCTTCGGCTACTTTGCTTTCCTGTTTAGCATCTTTAATCTGCTTACGCGTACTTTCAAGTTCTCGCGCTGAGGTATCCAATGCAAGTTGTTGTGAGGTAACCTGATTAGAAGCAACGCTGAGCTCTTTTGTAAGCTCTCGTTGCTGCTGATCCAGTTTATCTACTTTGGCTTCGGCCTTGGTCACACGTTCAGTCATGGATTCCAACTTGGCTGTCAATACTGCCGCCACCTGCTCTGCTGCTATACGTGCTTTACTTTCAACCTCTAAAGTAGCTCTTAATCTTTCAATTTCCTGATTCTGATCGACCAGCTTTTCTGTACCTGACTCGATTTTAAGTTGTGCCTTGGCAAGCTCAACCCTGGCGAATTCTGCCGCCTGTTGCTCTCGTTTGACGCGTTCTTCCAAGGCTTCAATATCAACCGCTTGTTGCTGTGCTTTCCCTGCCAAAGTATCTCGATGGGTTGTAAGCTCTACAACCTGTTCAAATAACTCATCTCGTTCAGCTTCCAGGACTTCACCGGCATTGGCCAGTTCAACGGCTTCTGCTTGTGATTGCACCAGTTTATCTTCAACCTCTGAGCGAGCATTGGCAGCCGCCCTTTCTATCTCTGTGGCTATTGCTGTAGCTAAACTGGTTGGTAATTCCGGTGTTGCGGCAATGGTCTGTGGTCGAGCTGCTCGCCATACCAACAAGTGTTTATGGATAGTGTTGGGACTGCCTGTTCCAATTCGATCACGAACCCCGTTAATGGTGGGTTGTTGACCATTGCCCAGCATTGCATCTGCAACGGCGGCAACTTGTTCAAAGGTAATGCCTGGTCTTGCCATGATATTCTCCAATAGTTTCATATAACGTATTTTGTATTATACATAATACGTTATTATACACAATACAAAATATGATACACTTATCCGAAATCAGGTATGCTTATCAATCCTGCTA
>CANNLO010000451.1 GCA_947505055.1 Methylococcaceae bacterium
GATTAAACAATCAACAAAAACCTTTTCAAACTAACTTTTTAGGGAAACGAAAATGAACAAAAAAATTATCGCAACAATCCTCGGAGGCGTCGGAATTCTTGGGGCAACAACCCACGCCTCTGCGGGAACAATTGATGGTATTACTTTTGGCGATGGCGCATTCAGTTTTGTAGCGTCAACCATCATGGAACGGGCTGTAGGTGGTGGTATTATTGACAGCGTCGGTGATGTATTAGAAGGCGTGGGAAGAGTAACCGAAATATATTCAGGCGCTGATTTAGTTTGGCAAAACGGTGACAATGGAAAAGAGCTGACTTTTACTTTTGGTGATTATACTGCAAGCTCAGTCTCGGGTAGTCTTATTGAATTTACAGGCGGCTTTACCAGATTCTATTCTG
The DNA here is from genome assembly GCA_947505055.1 of Methylococcaceae bacterium. Next base: position 399 of record CANNLO010000451.1, read on the forward strand.
ATGCGACTACTACTTCTAGTTTTGGAACAGGAATAGGTTTTGCAAATGGTAATTTATGGATGGATACAATAGCAACCTCGTTTGTAAATAGTGCTACAGGTAACGTTGTTACGCTCGCTTCAACGGGTACATTACTAGGAAATTCTATTTCTGGAACTGGCATCGGTCTTTTGTCAGTGACAGGAGCAGGTTTGGCAGATGCATTTTTTGACACCAATACCCATGTAGCCTTTGGCACTGGAAATATAGCTGACTGGGAGTTAAACAGCTCTTTTAACAACGCTGCATCCCCTTTTTCTTTTGGAACTCATGGTACTGCTAATATAAGCGGAACCTCGGTTCCTGAACCTTCTTCAATCGCTTTGTTGGGTCTTGGTTTAATGGGATTTGCTGCCACACGTCGTAAACAAGCATAAGCTATTGAATCATAAAAAACCCTCCCGATTAAAATCAGGAGGGTTTTTTTTATGTCTTCGATAACTTAGAACGCAAAATCATTTTTTTTATAAGTTGCAGCGGGCTTTTCATGCCCCATATAAATCGATGTTTTTTAAACCTTTGAAGTAACGCATCGTACTGGATAACCGTAGGTACTGAAATCTGTTTTGTTTTGTGTAATAAGATATTACAAATATTGGTTGCTACGACACCCGCAATAATAAAAGGCGCAGGAGAAACAGAGGGAAGCTGATGATCACCTATGCTAATACTAGACTGATCCAAATAATTCAACATATATGCTCTTGGCGTTATTCCAGCTATTAGGGACAAGGATAACTCAAACTCACTATCAGAAGTATTAAAATTAAAATATTCCTCAAAAGTCATTCCTTCAGGATCAAAACACAACAAAGTAAAACCAAAGCCAAGAGGTGGCGCTGTCACAACCCACAGTCCTTTTTTTCTTGCAGCGGAATAAAGTAAAAAACGCTCCTTGAAACAATAGAAATCAAGTGAATCAATCACAATATCTACACCCTCGAGAAACTGATCGATATTTTCAGCTTGTATACCCATATCATAAGTTTTTACATCGGCATCAGGATTAATGTCATGGACTATTTTTTTGGCTACCGTTGTTTTCTTTTCACCGATAGTTTGCATAGTCGCACCATACTGGCGATTAAAGTTTTTCAGTTCATATTCATCAAGATCAGCAAGATTAAAATTGCCAATTCCAAGTCGACTGAGTGCGGCTACCTGTGCCCCACCGGTTCCCCCTAATCCGGCAATCGCTATGCGCGTCTCTTTAAGTTTCTTTTGTTCATCTAGGCTGATGAACCCCCGGTTTCTCAGAAAGGCGGTGTCGTAATTAAAATCTGTCATAGTCATTATTCCTGTCTATTAATAGCTAAAAGGGGAGACTATTTTATTCCAACCAAAATACCATGGTTTAACGGTAATTGGTCATATCTTTGTACTGTCAAAAAACCAGCGGCTTGCAGCCATGCCTCATAATCAGACCACGAATAAAGCATCCCGTCACCGGTAGCAATGGCTTGAAAATACGGTGAACCCAGCGCGGTGCTTAAAGGACCACTGTCATCATCATCACCCATCATGTTAAAAATAATAACCCTTCCGCCTTTAGGGAGTGCCTCATAGGTTCTTTTTAATAAAGCAACATTGGTTTCAGGCGACCAGATAGTTAGGATATGAGAATATAAAACCGCATCTATTCCATTAGGAAACGGGTCTTTAAGAAAGTTACCAGGCCATGTTTTTATTCGCTCGGACAGTCCTTCCTCCATAATATGCTGAGTTGCAATTTTGCAAACTGACTCAGAATCAAAGATACTGACATTCATATCAGAATACTTTTTACATAGAGCAATTCCATTAGTACCATCACCACCGCCAGCATCTACTAAGTGATGAATATTATCGAGCGCTGCAAATTTGAGTAAGTAGGAATTGGCTTGATGAGACAGGGCACTCATAGCATCCTGAAAAATATTTTCCTTAAACGAGTCATTAACTAACCGTTCGTATAGAGTCGCCCCCTGTCCTGGAAATCGCTGCAAACCACTATTTGTGTTATTTTTAAGTGATTCGACAAAATCAATAAGTCCTTCGTAAACAATATAGCGTTGCCATCCTAAAATAGGAACTGCCGAACCCTCTTTAGTGCTTACAAGCATTTGTTCAGTTAAATTTGCGTTAGAATAAAGCTGCTGTTGTTTTTTAATAACTCGTAATGCCGTCAATCCCGTTAGTAATATACGGGTAGGTTGAGGCTCAAGATTAAGTGATTTAGCTATATTATCTAAAGAGCTTTCTGGTGCCGTTGATAAGAAATTATAAAGCCCAAGTTCAACGCCAGCCCACAGCAGTTGAAATGCAGTATGTCCACCAGCTATTAGTACTAATGATTCAAAATCAAGTTCTTTTGTGAATTGTTCTTGTGTCATGGAATATCTCGGTTTATTAATAAAATATGTTAAATTAAACTATACTCTGAAGAAAATAAATTATCATTTTGGATTCCAAATAACATGTTACCTGAAATAATCAAATATTTAGCTACTGCTGGCCAATGCGCACCTTCAGCAGACAACTCCCAGCCTTGGCAGTTTTACTGGGATGGTGAATATTTTACCATACAATTAACTGAGAATAACTCAGGCATCCATAGCCTAGAGAAAGATCACCCTGCCATGATTCTTTCATTAGGTTGCGTGACTGAAAACATATTACAGGCACTTGAATTTATAGGAAAGTCTCACATTAAACCAGATTTCTTGCCTGATCAATTGGCCGTACGATTTAAAGTCATTGGAGAAGATTATCTATATGAGCCTAAAAAGCAAGATAATAATCACCCCTTGTTTTTTCGCCATACAAATAGATTTCCTTTTAAAAAAATTGAACTATCATCGACTATTAAGACAAATTTATTACAATTATCCAAAGTTGAGGCAAAAATATCTATATTTAATACAAAAGCGGAAATTAATTTTTGGGCAGAGCTTATAAAACAGGCTTCCCAGTTAAGGTTTCAATCTCCAGACATTCATGAATGGCTTGGAAGCTCTCTTAGATTATCAGAAACTGCTGCTTTATCAAATGATGGTTTGGATGCAAAAACCCTCGACTTACCACCTGGTGGCAAGTTGTTGCTTTCATTTACGAAACCCTGGCCTCGAATGAATCTTTTTAACCATATTGGATTGTATAAATTATTTTCGATGGTAGAAAGCATGCAGATAAAAAAGACTGGAGGTCTAATTTGTATAACAGCACCTTTAAGCATAAAAGGTATATTTCATGCTGGCATTCTTATGGAGCGAGCTTGGATATATTTAAATCATAATGAACTATCTGTGCACCCTTATTATGTATTATCAGATCAGATCTATCGATTTTATGAAGATAAAGTTCCTACAAATTTAATACCAGATATTGCTAAGATTGTAGATATAATTGAAAAAAAAGGATTCGGAAAAACAAATCACTTGCAAATAATTTTTCGTGTAGGTATCGCAACAAAGAATCCTCCACTATCAAGACGGCATAAGGCAACCGTCATCCAATTGAATTAACCTGAACTTAACTAAGGTCCTGCAAGTGCGCTAATAAATCCGTAACTGTGAATTAGTGGCGACTTTGTTTTCATAGGCAGA
>CANNLO010000452.1 GCA_947505055.1 Methylococcaceae bacterium
CGGCGTCAAGCCATTCCGAAGCTATGCGAAACACCCCTTGTTGGGTGTGAAGCAAGCGAAGCAGGATCGGGCCAGCCGAAGGGATTGGCGGTAGTGTATTTTTTTGCTGATTTTTCAAGCAGGAAGCCCCGTAATTTTCACTATTCATATTGAAATAATGGCAACCAATCCGAAATAAAAATCTTCGCAACACACGCCGACATATAGTTTTCAGTTACTGAAGGTGAGTAATTGTTTTTGCTTATGGCTAAAATAGGCACGTCGAACAGGAATAAGACCTTACCTCCAACACATCAAGCAAAAAAAAGCCCCAATCAGATCGGAGCCTTCAGGATGTATGCTAATCGCTGTAATAACTGTATTCTCGACACGAGGATATTCAGTCCTCTGCTCGAACGACTGAGCAAACACAGAGCCTAGAGAGGGTGGGATTTTTGTGTGAGTACTCGGAACGGTGAGAGATTAGCGAGACAAGGACTGTCAGTCACTGACGCTAACAAGCTGTGCTATTTAAGTCGGTTTAGTCGTTATCCACATTTAGATGTCTTCGTCATTAGGATGAAGTGGACTGATTGGCTTGACATGGCAGTTTTCATCATAACATAGGGTTGGGTCATCACCTCGCTGACGAAACATTCTGGGCCTGGCTCAGTTAGCATGAGAGTAACCTCTAAATTCTCACCCTGACCCTGCTTGCTAATCCCCGTGATTTCGATGCGGTAGCCACTGGTTGGTTTTGTGCCAGCGAAAGCCGCAATAACCATGGTCGTTTGAAAGTTCACTGTTGGTTGATTCAATGGCTGCGAACCGACTAGCGCGTGTGCCTGCCAAATTGACTGAAACGCGGCTTCATTCCGAATTATTTCAAAACGCTGAATCGCAATGCCACTTTGCGTACCTTGGCCCAATAGCGTGAAGGCCTCTTTTTTTATGCTACTCTCATTGGATGCTGCACTGCAAACTGCCAAGCTTAGCCAAACAAGCACGCCGCAAATAAGATGTTTTATCATTTTCTCTAATGTTCTCCAAACTCGTTATTCCGCCATACATTGCTGAGATACTGACGCGATGGATTGCAAACACAGGGCTTTACATTGCTATTGATTATCATAAATATACATTTATGTTGTAATTCTTACATTTTTATAAACCTGATTCCGATAATCTCTAACAATGCATAAGGTCAATTTTCTTTTGTTTAGATATCTATGCTTGTTTAGGGAAAGTAGCATAATAGCCATACCACTTTGACTATTGCTCTACTGAGTAATATTTACCGCTGCGTCATCAATCAAGAAACTGGTCTGCCATGATGAGTTCTCGACGCCAGTGAATTGAAGTCTGATCGTCTTACCTTTGTAGGTAATTAGATTTATGCTCTTTTGGGCGTAACTTGTTGTCTTATTCAGATTGGAGTAAGTGGCAAGCGTACCAAGCACTCTACCTGAAGTGTTACGTACCGTAACCGTCAGCTTATCTCTTGCGGAAGTGGTCGTTGTTTCTGCCGTGTTAATCCATAACCAAAAGTTAAAGTTGGCTGTACAAGCGTTAATGGGGATGGTCACCTGCTGGTAGAGAGTGTCCGTATGCCTCACAGCATAACCGTTCAGCCACGCTTTCCAACTACCGCTGTATGAAGCAGGTGGGTTAGCATTATTAATAACTCCGGCGCTGAACAACCAAGGAGCAGTGCCCGTTTCAAAACCCGGATTGCCAACCAGTTGCGTTGAAGTGCTGCAGACTGGTGGCGCAGTATTCGAAATATAAGCCGTCTGTATGCCTGAGGTGGTAGTATTACCTGATAAATCATAGGCTTTTGCCGTGAAGTCATAAAAACCGTTGGTCAGCGAAGCAGAGTTCCAGTTCAATTGGAAGGTATTAGGGGTTATGGCGGGTGTAGTGGAAATGCCCAGAAGTGTGGTGCCTGCATAGAACTCCACCTTTGCTAAGCCTACATTGTCCGAGGAATTAACTTCAAGGAGCATTGTCCCACTTAGCGACTGCCCTGCCGCTGGGGTAATCAGCGTGACTAAGGGTGGTAGTGTATCGGGAGGGCCTGCACTGATATAACTGGTATAAAGCAGAAGATTGGGTGAGCCAGTACCTGAATTGATCACTTTACTAGGCGTCGCATATAGAAGCAGATTCGCCGCCACTATATCGGGTGTTGCTGCAGGATTGGTCGAGAGATACAGCGCTGCAGCGCCAGTAACATGCGGCGTTGCCATAGAGGTGCCGCTTATAGTGGCGGTGGCCGTATCACTAGTCCACCATGCTGATGTGATATTCAAGCCCGGAGCAAAAAGGTCAAGGCAACTACCAAAGTTCGACCACGTGGTGCGGGTATCGTTAGTGTCTGTCGCGCCAACCGTCAACGCTTTCGTAACATCTGCAGGCGACTGTGTGCAGGCATCAATACCAACACCTTGAGAGTTGCCGTTGCCGGCCGCAATGGCATATATTACCCCTGAATTGATCGATGACAACACAGCCGCATCCAGGGCAAGTGATATACCACCTCCTAGACTCATATTAGCAACAGCGGGAAGTAATTTATTGCCGGTTACCCAGTCGACACCGGAAATGACGCCTGATATTGTCCCTGATCCGGTGCAGTCGAGAACTCGAACTGCAACCAACTTAACCGCTTTGGCAACACCTTGGGTCGCTCCACCGATGGTCCCGGAAACATGGGTACCATGGCCATTGCAGTCATTGCTTCCATTGCCGTCGCTTATGGCAGTATATCCGCCCAAAGCCCGACCACCGAATTCGCTGTGGGTGATACGGATACCGGTATCGATCACATAGGCCGTTACGCCAAAACCTGTTGCGTTGTAATTGTAGCTATTGTTGAGAGGCAAATTGTATTGATCGATGCGGTCGAGCCCCCAGGGGGGGGCTGATTGGGTTGCCTTCAATTGTATTATACCATCCTCTTCTACTAGAGCTACTCTGGGATCTTTCGCCAGGGCCTCGGCTTCCACTCGTGACATGCGCATAGTTATTCCTTTAAGGGCATTTCGCCATTTGCGACCAATCTCCCCCTTATGCCGACGGGCAAGCCGCGAAGCCTCGGCGTCAATGTCGATCTCATTACCTTCATTGTTGATGGTTTGTGCCGCTGCGGCAGGTCCTTTCAGCACAACGATGTATTGATCAGCAATAGGCCGAGCCGCATGATGGATGCTGTCGGCACGAGAGGCAAGGGAAAAGCTGGTAATGGAAACACTCAGCATTATAAATATTGCGTAGGTATATTTATACATCGAATATTTCTCCAAAATTTATAAGTGGCCTTAACGAATCTATGTGAATCATAGTGGGTAATACAATACAATAATGTATAAATACTGAACCGTTATTTTTCGTGAAATTAGGATTACGCCGCCGGTAGCGATCAACTTTTTCATTCAACTAAAATTTTAACACTATTGAATACAATGTCCCAAATATATTGAAAATGTATGGAAACCATGATATTCAAAAAAGTCATGAACAGAATAGACCGTAACACAAAACCGTAGGACATAAAAAAAACCCGATCAGATCAAAGCCTTCAGGATGCATGTTGACAACGTAATAGCTGAATTTTCGACACGAGAATCTTCAGTCCCCTGCTCGAACGACTGAGCAAACACAGGGCCTTTAAAGGTTACGGAGAGGTATCTAGAGAAATATAGCTTATGACACAACTTGCGGCAAACCAAATGTTTACTAGTTAAGCCCATTTTTTAAAATATTATTTTTTACACCCTTGATTCAATTCATACCCGGGGGTGTTTTCTGTAAAGACGAAATCTAACGAGCAGAATAGTAAGTAATACAGACGGGGTCTTAATACATAAAACGGGGATATGGGGGTCGGCTTACAGCCAGTACTGGAAAGATTTACTATTTGAGTTCTAACTTTGTAATGGTCAAGTAAAATAGGACACTTTATTAAGCAGATTGTTTATAAAATTCCCGCTCATATTGGATCGGGGATTGATAGCTCAGTTTTGAGTGTATGCGCTTAC
>CANNLO010000453.1 GCA_947505055.1 Methylococcaceae bacterium
AGATTGCTCTGTTGTCGGGTTAAACTTCGTCCCATTAAACGGAAATTGCACACTGACCGTCTGCGACGTGATTAGCGGTAGCGCTGGTGTGATAGTAACAGGTGGAATTAAGCTTTGCTCGCGTTGCTGTAGTAGTTCCTGTGTTTGGGGTTAATTAACCCCAGAATCATTAATTGCGTATCCAGTGCTATAGCCGCCACCAAGTGACCCTAAATTAACCATTTGTCCATTACTGTTAGTTACAAATGCAAAAGCTCCACTGATCCCAGTAACTTGTCCAGAAGCATTAATTCCCATTCCAGCACTTGTTGTAGTTCCAGGTAATGTACCCAAGTCAGTCATGAGCCCATTGCTAGTGGTTATGAAAGCATGATAACCATTAGGTGTAGAGGATACCCCAGTAACTTGTCCAGACGCATTGATACCATATCCAATACTATAACTACCTCCTGAGATAGGATCGACACCAGGTAATGTACCTAAATCGATCATTTTCCCATTAGAATTGGTAATATAAGCATGATTTGTATAACTACCAGTAACAGTAGAAGATCCGGTTACTTGGCCGGATGAATTTATAGCGTATCCAACACTATAGTTATAACCACCCAAGCTACTACCTAGGCCTAATAAATCGTTCATTTTTCCGCTTGGAGTTGTGATAAAAGCAAGTTGGTTAGCACCATAAACATAGGAATATCCAGTCACTTGCCCTGATGCATTTATACCCCAACCTCCGCTATTACTTCTACCAGGCGAATTACCTAAGTCAGTTATGTTATAAAGCAATTCAGCTTGTGCGATATTTCCCATTCCAACACTAGCAGCGAACAACACCACAATTGCAGATTTTTTGAATCTATCCATCGTATTTCTCCCTTTTTTCTAATCTATTTTCAATGTGAAAGCGTCATGTATTTGTAATATAGCGGTGTATAGCCTCTATGTGCGTTTAAACAAACAGCACTAAAGTCCCATAGACTATTATAAGCGGCCGCAACCGTAAGTCACTCTAATCAACTAATGGACTCCGATTTGAAAAACGCAGCTCTATAAGCGCTATACGTTAGCGCATATTCACTATTAAGTTTTTAGTCTTAAGACGAAAAAGTCTGATAGTATAAATTTCCTATAAACTTTATGATCAAAACAGGTTGTTTTTGGGAAGCCCAAAACATGCTAAAAGTCTTATCGGATACGGGCTCAGTAAGATTCTATGGGACTTTAGTGCTGTTTGTTTAAACGCACCCATTATTCTTAATTGAGTAAAAAACCCCTTAAAACAAACGCTGTATTACGCTGGCGTTAGAATAGTCACTCACAAATGAAGGAAATATCATAGATGAATCAAAGGCCAGTTATTTTTGTCGGTTCCTCTACTGAAGGGCTTAAATATGCACAAGCTCTACAACAAAATTTGGATCATGCTATGCAAGTCGTTTTGTGGTCTCAAGGTGTTTTCGGCTTAAGTGATGGCACATTAGAGAGCCTAGTTGAAAAATTACAAACAGTAGATTTTGCCGCATTAGTTGTTACACCGGATGATTTATGTATTTCAAGAGATTCTGAACAACCTGCACCAAGAGATAATGTTTTACTTGAACTTGGAATGTGCATTGGTTCTCTTGGTAGAGAGAGAAGTTTTCTTGTTTATGACAGGTCGTCAAAAATTAAGATCCCAAGTGATATTGCTGGCATTACTCTCGCAACATTTCAGCCACATGATGATAATAACGCACAAGCAGCTCTTGGAGCTGCTTGTACTCAAATAGAACAAAAAGCCCTTAAATTAGGGGAGCGTATTAAACAAGGGCAAGTTGGAATTATTGATCAAAACTCGCAATATAAAATAATTGCTGATCTCCTAGGTGTCGTAGCTGATAACTATTTAGTACAAATGCTGCTATCAAAATCCTCCTTAAAAAGGAAAATTAGGAGCTTCAGAATCTTACTCTTAGAAAACTACTGGTACGGCATCGAATTTCCATATAGGCATATTGGAAATGGTAGGTTTTCCGTAGATGAATTATGTGAAAAATTATTAGACGCAGATATAGTTTCACAAAACTTAAACTTTGAAGTAAGTTTAACTGAACGCGGTAAAGATTTTGCGCGATGGCTTATCGATAATGGATATAAAGCCGATGTTTTTCAAAGCCCGATTGGAGGCTGGGGCTCCTTGAATGAAATGAATCAGATGTGTGTTGAACAGTTTAAGAAGGACCTCGCATAATGCTATGCAAAAAAGCCTATTTCTATTACGTGACTGTCCGGTTTAGGGAAGCATAAAATCATCGCCGACCGTCGGTTATGGGTCCAGACTGTGTAAAAACGCACGAAAAATTTTCTGCCATTTCAGCAGATCGTTTAGTCAACATTATAAAGCGGAATCATGATACTTTTTGGATTGTCCCCAAAATGAGTAAATCCCAGAAAGCGCCACAAAAAAAACATTTTTATCCCTAAAAACAGCTTTGAATTTGAATAAAAAAGGTTTTAGGTGCTCATTGCTTCCATCAGGGCGGGGGCGCCCAATATATTTATGACCCGCTTCATATTGTAGGCTAGTACATGCAAGCTCATTTCAGTACTGACGTTCTTTAATCTTTTAGTGAGAAAATGGGTTGCTCCCATCCATGCCTTTAGAGTGCCAAACGGATGCTCTACTGTCTGGCGTCGAATCCGCATGCTGTCTGGTGTTTTGTCCAGGCGTAGCTGCATGGCATCCATAATATCTTCATGTTCCCAACGCGTAATACGTCGCTGTGGACTGGGAGTACACTTGGCTTTGATCTCGCATTTTTGGCAATGGGAACTCCAATATCGATGTACTTTCAATTCACGCTCGACTGTGCTGTAGCGCCAAATGAGACTTTGCCCAGCCGGACATCGGTATTCGTTATTATTAGCATCGTAAATAAAATCAGCCTTATCAAATCTTCCAGCCGCCTTGGCTCCAGAGGTTACGCACTTGGGAACAAAGGCCATGATATTGGCTTCCTGGCAGGCACGGATTTCCTCGCCATTAAAATAACCGCGATCGGCAATCACCTTGAGTTCAGAGGCACCCAAAGCTGCTTTAGCTTGCTTTGCCATATTAGCCAGTTGGTTTCTATCATGCCCAACATTGGTTACTTCATGAGCGACAATCAAATGATACTTGGTATCAACAGCGGTCTGAACATTGTAACCAACCATACCGGTACCTCGGCCACTGGTCGCCATTGAGCGAGCATCAGGATCGGTAAGGGAAATTTGTTGGTCGGGTGTTTTTTTTAATTCAACTTCGATGCTGTTGAGTCTTGCCATTTGTTCTTTCAACGTAGCGAGCTTTTCTGTTAATCGCTTAATTTTGGCTTCCGTAAAATCGGTAGGCTCTTGGCGCTGTGCTGTATCAATGGCTGAAAGGTAGCGTTTATGACTGGCCTCAATCTGCTCTCGACGTCGTTCAATCTTATTAATGGTGTAGTTTTTATCACGATTGTTAACGGCTTTGAATTTACTGCCATCAATCGCAACTGACGCTTCAACAAATAAATTGAGTTGTCGGCATAACATGATAAATTGACTGCATACTTTGCAGATTCCTGCGCCATTAGCCTTGCGGAAGCTGGCGATCGTCTTGAAAGCAGGCGTTAATCGTCTCGTTAACCAAAAGAGCTCTAAATTTCTTTGAGTTTCTCTTGCTAAGCGACGACTGGATTGAATGCGGTTTAGATAACCGTATATGTAAAGTTTGAGCAGAACTGCTGGATGGTAAGATGGACGCCCTGTTGCCAGCGGCTTAACGCCTTTGAAACCCAGTTGATTTAAATCAAGTTGCTCAACAAAAGCTTCTATAACTCGTGCAGGATTGTCTGCCGCAACATAGTCTTCCAGGTGCTCAGGAAATAAAGCGTCTTGGCTGCTATCCGAACTTTGAATAAACCGTTTCATCTGCTCTCTCCAATAATTTTGGTAGACACATTTTACTTGATTTAGTCTTTTTACACAGTCTGGG
>CANNLO010000454.1 GCA_947505055.1 Methylococcaceae bacterium
CTGATGCAACAAGGTGCCGCTATTGAGACCATTGCAGCAGTGACCGGATTAAGCATCACTACACTTAAACACCTTCAGCACGCCGTAAAATAAAGACATGAGCAACTCGATTTAAATTGACTATACTTTATATTTTTAAATTAGCGAAAATAATCAAAACTAACCGCCTATGTCTATTGAAATAACTTATCTAGGTAGCTAATCCTTCAACTCGATAATGATAGTGGACAAACATTTAACCAAGGAAAAATCAATTAATGAAAAATATACCCTTATTTTCAGTTATTATTCCAACCCATAATCGTCCAGAACTCTTATCAGAAGCCTTAGCCAGTATTGCAGCGCAAACCATAACCGATTGGCAAGCCATTATTGTCGATGACTGCTCAAACCCCGCTGTAGATGAGCAAGACATACAATCGCGATTTGGTAACAAATTTCAAGTCCTACGACATACAACGCCTCAGGGTGGCTCTGTTGCCAAAAACACAGGATTAAACGCGGCTACCGGTAAATACATTGCCTTCCTGGATGATGATGATTTATTTGCTCCAACTTATTTAGAGCATGCGTTTGAAACACTTGAAGCTAACCCACTCATTAAAACACTATTCATGGGCGTCAATTATTTCGGTACAAATGCTGAATGGGCTCAAAACAATGTCCCTAAGGCTATGGAAAAAGTTTTAGCGAATGCGCAAGGCATAAACATAACTAACCATCTCATACAATTTGATGAGCATCTATTTATTGCCTTGCTTAAAAGTGTACCTATGCCTTTTCAACGCCCTGTAACTACACGGGAGCATTTTTACAAAGTTGGACCCTATCAAGCTGATTGTCTGCTTTGGGATTGCGATTGGGCTTTACGCGCTGCATTAAATAACGTATGCGGTCTTTATAATGTCGGCTTGTATTTGCAGCGTGCGGAGATGCAAGGTTATTCGTCCACTCCCCGTCGCAGACTTGAACATACCTTATCAGGATTTGCCTTTAAAAAAAGGCTTCTTACTGATCCATGTGCCGATAAATACAAAAAACAATTAACTGATTCGCTCATGGAGGCAGGGCGCAACGTGGCATGGGAATATATGACACAAGGCAGAGGTCTTAAAGCATTCATGATTTTGCTGGGCACCTTGCGTTACGGTATCAATCCATTGCAACTTAAATTTTTACTGCACGCGCTATACAGTTGTATTAGCAACAAATAAAGCATTATGGGGCATTTTAGGACGGCCTGTGATTGACAGATATCAGTCAGATAAACAGTAAGGCTAGTCTTAGACGTTGTTTAACTTAATAAACTTGAAATGATAGCGATGAAAAAGGCCCTATAGAAAAATGATTTTAGAAAAGTTAAATTTAACTTACAGGGAAGACAAAATCGCAAATTTAGATGGCATTATTTAACGCTACAATTACCAACATTCAAGGCTGTCTCATTGATTATTTGATTAAATATGCAGTAAATCGGCTTAAATTCTGGTTGGATACTAATTTTATTGTAATGTACCAACGCCATACCTTAGTATTAGAGCTATTACACAAAATAAAAAGTTTACCAATATACGATTCGACTGCCCCATGAAGCCAATAATAGAAGTCAACCATCTAACAAAAGAATACCAACTCGGCCATATCACCAGCCTTAAAGAAAATATCTTTAATGCCTTTAGACGCTTAAGCGGCAACCCCCTGCAACAACGGGAAAACTTTAAAGCCCTAGACGATGTCAACTTTACCATTGATCAAGGTGAAGTGGTTGGCATTATTGGTCACAATGGCGCAGGTAAAAGCACTTTATTAAAACACCTGGCCAACATTAGTAAGCCGAGTAAAGGCGAGGTCATCGTACGCGGCACAGTCGCGCCATTAATTGAAGTTGGTGCCGGCGTAAACCCTGAACTAACAGGACGAGAAAATATCTTTTTAAACGGTGCAATTCTGGGTATTCCCAAAAAAATCATTCAGCAAAAAATGGATGAGATTATCGATTTCTCTGAACTGGAACAGTTTATTGATACCCCTGTAAAGCGTTATAGCTCAGGCATGACCGTTAAATTGGGTTTTTCAATTGCAACCAGCCTGGATGCGGATATTTTGATTATTGACGAAGTATTGGCAGTTGGAGATTTGGCCTTTCAACGCAAGTGCTTTGATCGCATGGAACGACTCATTTCTAAGGAAAAGAAAACCGTATTACTTGTTAGCCACAACATTCGTCAAGTAGAGCATCTATGCAACAGGGTCATTCTTCTTAATAAAGGCAAGTTATTTGCAGACAGCCTTCCCAAAGAAGTCTGTAATATTTTTTATCAACAAAGTAACGACATAATAATAAAACAGTCGCCTGAAACTTCTTTGGAATCCGCCTTGGAACAAAGTTCGGGTGAAGTTAAACACATAGAAATAGAAATACTTGATCAACATGGAAATTGTGTTTCTGAAATCTTTTCAGGCGATTCACTTCATGTCAAAATCAAGCTTTTTCTCGACTCGCCCCATAAAGATTTACAAATCTATGTTGGCACTCATCGCACAGATTTTGTCTATCTTACAGTGGGGTGTACAAAAGATTTTGCAAAAAACATTATGTACCAAAAAGGAGAAAACACCATCGAATATATACTGGACTCCTTTCCATTAACGGCTGGTACTTATTGTGTTAGATTAACGATTTTAAATGAAATCAACAAGCCAATATTTAATGGCGAATCCCTCAAAACCTTTACTGTCAAAACAATTTTAAATGAACCATTTAATGATAAATGGAAAACGCTTAGCCTGCCTACACATATGTCCATTAACGGCACACTCCACCAACATAGCTTAGCTTATACTGGGAGTGCATAAGTGGCAAATATATTTGGATTAATCAACAATACCACTGGTCAAGAAAAAAACAGTATTTTTGAGAAGTTAAAAAATGAAATAAGGCTATTCCAATGGTTAAAATCAACAGGTTGCAATCACGGAAATCTTTCATTAGAAGTCGCTGCCATTTCAAATGCACCACTATTCATCAGTGAAAATAGTCAAGGTGATTATTGTCTGGTTTTGGGTAACATGTTTCGTGACTTACCTAACAAAAACCATGCTGAATTGCTATTAAACAGCTTTCAAGATGTTAATTTACAAGCTTTTGATTCAGAAGGAGATTTTTATTTCGCTTGCATTCATTTAGCCAATGGTGACATTTTACTTAGCACTGATTCTCTAGGAATTTTTCCTCTTTACTATTCATCAACAAGGGATTCATTCTTTTTTTCTACATCACCTAACCTTATAAGAAAATCACTTGCAAAAACACCATCACTAAATATTCAAGGTTTAGTAGGGCATTTATTAACAATGCATATTGTTGGTGAAGATACTCTATGGCAACAAATCTATAGAATGAATGCCGGTGATGTAATAATATGGAATGCTGAAAAGGGATTAAAATCTTTTTCGATAAATAAACTCCTATGCACAATGGACTATTTTGATAAGCCATTGGATGAATGTTATTATTATTTTGACCAAGAATTAACCGCTGCTACCAAACCAATCTCAAATAATATAGCTCTTATGTTATCCGGTGGCCTTGACTCACGTTTAATAGCAGGATATTTATCACAAAGACATGGTACCTCACCATATTGTTATACTTTAGGTTCAAATAATGACAATGAATACTATTGCGCTCATAAAGTCACTAAAAAACTATCATTGCCCCATAGAAGAATCCCTATTGATGACCATGATGTAGAAAAATTTCTTGATTTAGCATATCTACAAATAAATACAGAATCATTAGCGAACGGATTTAATGATTTATCTTGGTGGGAAGCAGTTACAAATGTAAAAGATATACCTCACACGGTCACGACTGCAGATTTATCAAATAGCTGGAATTTTGGATTTAAAAGCGATTTTACTTGCTCCTTAAACTCAGATTTCACCTTATCAAGGCAGTCGTCAATGGCTCCCTTGAAGTGGCAAAA
>CANNLO010000455.1 GCA_947505055.1 Methylococcaceae bacterium
AAGCTGAGACGGGTTTTTTGTTTTTCACGACTGGCGGTCGCTAAACGCTGAGGGGATTTATGCCCAATTGCTGCCCTCGACATACTGTCAAACCAGCTAAACTAGGAGATACACCATGACCAATAAGCATTCCAGCAATTCAATCCCCCTGCCCAACCCAACATTACTACGTGCTGCTGTGAGCATACAAAGCGACTTCCCTGATGATTTTATTGGGGATGACGTTAAGCGCATTGAAGAAAAGCTTAGGGGGGGGCGTGCATCGCTACGCACCAAGTACTGGAAGCAAATTATTGAGGCTGCGATGGCAGATGATTTGGGGCTTGGTAGACCTCTACCCAATCATGCCGTTGGCCCATGGGGACGCAACCCTCTCGCAGACGCAATAAAGAAAGGTGCGGACTTAGTGGCGTACTGCCAGCATATTGAACATTAGCAATGGAGGTGAATAAGGCCAGTCTTGCGTTTTGTAAATATAACCGCACATTAGTAACATTAGTTGATATATATCATTGTTAAGGCTGTAAAAAGAGCGCACGATGTAAAATTAATCTTGGTTATTGGCAACTTAATTTAAGGGGCAATATAATGAAATTACTACTAGCGGCACTTGCACTAATCCTATCAACATCCGTACTTGCTGACACACATGTCAAAGGTTACTACAAGCAAAACGGCACTTATGTTGAACCTCATTACAGAAGCTCACCTAACAGCACAACATATGATAACTTCAGCACTAAAGGTAACGTTAATCCTTATACAGGACAAGAAGGAACACGCAACCCTGAACCGAACAATCAGTACAGAGCGCCGTCATTACAGTTGCCAGACCTAGAACCACTCAAGCCATATGGCAATTAAATAAAATATAACCAGAATACAAAGGAAACCGTAATGAAAGCTAAATTTAAATTGCACTGTATATTGCTTAGTATTTCTCTGTTAGCTGGCTGTGCTACCCCACAATCTCGTGCGCCTGAAGTTAATAGTGCTAATGCGCAGATTGAAGCGCAAAAGCAGCGAGAAATGGTGGTGGAAGATTACGTCGCCGCCCAAAAAAGATTGCAAATCGTAGCATCTAAGGTTTTGGTGAGTGGAGCAAAACTTTGTGGTGAAAAAGTAGCCCCCTACTTTGGTTTAACCACATGGAATCAAGAAGCCTTTCAAAAAGAATGGAAAACAGCCGTCCAGTCTAAGTATGGGTTAACTGGAAATGTTCACATAGCTAATGTGGCTAGTGGGTCAGTATCCGATATAGCAGGATTAAAAGAAGGTGACGTGATTGTTTCAATAGATGGATGGACACCGCCCACAGGTAAAGAAGCGCTAGAAAAGTTTGACGAAAAATTAACTGCTATCGGAAAATTTGGCACACCTGTTGAGTTCATCATTAGACGGGGCGCAGAAGAAAAGAAAATTGCCGTATCACCTAGTGAATCTTGTGCATTTACTGTCAAACTTTCACCTGATGATATTAAGAATGCTTTTGCTGATGGTAAAAATATTGTTATCTATAAAGGCATGATGGATTTCTTTAAAACAGATGAAGAAATTTCTTTAGTTGTCAGTCATGAACTAGCCCACAACTCTATGAATCACATGGACGCCAAAAAGAAAAATTCTATTTTAGGAGGGATATTCGGAGTGTTGCTTGATGTTGCAGCGGCAGCAGGGGGGGTAAACACCAACGGCGACTTCACGCGCATGGCTATGAACGCTGGTGCTGGTGCTTACTCGGTCGAATTTGAGCAAGAAGCTGATTATGTTGGCTTATATTTTATGGCAACTGCTGGATATAAGATTGATGATGCCCCACTTTTTTGGCGCAGAATGGCAACAACCAACTCTCAAGCAATATCAATGAAATCATCTCATCCAACCACCCCTGACCGCTTTGTTGCGATAGAAAGTACCGTTAAAGAGATTAATCAGAAAATTGCAAATCATCAACCACTCAAACCAGAGATGAAAAGTTCATCTGAAGCTAAATAGGCTTATATTAAGTGAGATTTAATATGAAAAAAATACTACTTGTTCTGTGTTTGTTACTTACCCTTAGTCCACTTCAATCTTTTGCACGTGAACAATTTAGTAGCGAACAAGCTGCACAGAAGCACTGCCCTAGCGATATTGTTGTGTGGTTGAACCTGCCTACAGGGATATTCCATTACAAGGGTCAGCGATGGTACGGCATCACTAAGAAAGGTGCTTATGTATGCCAACAAGAAGCAGTTAAAGAAGGTGATAGACCCTCAAGGAATGGGCAATGAAAAAGCTAATCCTAGTTATGTTGTCGACGCTAACTCTTACAGGTTGTTCTGGACAAGATTCCGATTATTATCCATACAACATGAAAGGTTTAGGGGTATGGGTGACTAATAACGATAACGACAGTAGCCTATATGCGGGATTTATTGATGGAAATTATTTGCATAGAGAAGATGCTGCTGCTGCATGTGGCGCGCTTGCATATACTTTCGCAAATTCCAATCATATAGAAAATTTTGGTTATGTTTGCTGTACAGTAACAGACGATTCAGATTGTGTAACAAAAGTTAGATAGTGCTAAATGCAAGAGGACGATGATGAAAGTCTTTTTTGGTCTGATAATTTGGGCAATTAGCTTTACCTCTAATGCTTCTGAATGTTACGAAACAAGCGTAATCTCGCCAGCCCCCTTTTTAGGTAATCATAATGAGATATTTAAAACTCAGGATGGTGGCTTATGGCAGGTTATGCATGAGTATTCTTATTTATACGAATATTATCCAACCGTAATGATATGCAACAACTCTAAACTTGTTATTAAAGGTAAGCCTCTTAATATCATCAAATTAAAATCAGCGAAATCCTCTAAAGCCAGTCAGCCAGTTCCTAGCAAAAAAACATTAAGTGTTAAAGTAATACTTAAGCCAAAGGGCTGCCGTGGTTATTTTCTTGCGGATGGTGATAGTGGAGGCATCTATCTTCTTGAATGGTATGGTGGGTATGACCCAGAAGTGGGTGATTCAATAAGTGGTGATATTCATAGCTATGGATTCAAAGATGTTTTTTATACAGACAGCAATCAATCAGGACGAGTATGGGTGGACGACTATCTCTTATCACAATCACGAGCAACTGAAAAAATTCAGGACAAGTGCAATTAGCTAGATAACTATGATTAACAGGCTACGAGAGTTACTTCTAATTTTTACAATTACATTTTCAACCTTAGTTGGAGCCAATAATTGCTTAGTTCAAGGTGATAAGTTAATTGGTGATTGTTCCAATGTGTCCATCAATAAAAAAATCGGTAAAAAGATAATTACTGGGCATGAATCATTAAATGGCGCTTATGGTTTAGTCATTATTAAGAAAAATGCCACAGCTAATATCTATGGCACATGCAATGAAATATTTGTCCATAAAAAAGCTAGGCTCAATTTATTTGGCACAGCATCACATGTTATTGTTGAGGGGTATGCTGAAGTTACAGGCGTTGTTGAAAATTTAGAAGTTAAGAGCGGTGGGACTGTTCTTATTAATGGTGTCGTTGACAACGTTGATGGTGTTGGCAAGATAATTAAGCAACAGGGTTCAATCATAAATGGTCAGTATATAAAATAATTAGTGCTTCAAAAGGCTGGAAAGTCACATAAATTTCACAAGAGATTAGGCGCTATTTTGAGTAGCACATGTTACAAGCAAATTAAAATTTGGAGATTTGCGCTATGTTTACCAAAAAAGACATGATTGAAGACCCATGCTCCGACGAGGCAGGTCAGCTAATGAACGAAATGCATAAGATTCAAACATGGACTAAAGCTAAAAGAGCTATATATATAACAACTTGGTTAAACTGCTTGAAAAAAATAAACACATCTACTTTAGAGGGCATTTTGATAAATACCATCTATCAGTAATCGGCTCATCTTGTTTTACAATGTGCCACTTAATCGCAGAGGTCATCTAAGCGTGTTTAGGGGTAAGCTCATTCGGCTGG
>CANNLO010000456.1 GCA_947505055.1 Methylococcaceae bacterium
CCAAGCTAAAACAGCTCGTACCTCTGAAGCGTGGATAAACAGTATCTTCTTTGTCATGAACTTGCTGGTACTGCTACGGCATTTTTTTGTGCCCACAATTGTTCAGCGGTGTACCAACAAGTTCTTCAAATTTTTGTTACAAAAGACAGGGCGGAACATAACATCGCCAGTTAATCTCTTCACAAAAGGTTATTTGAATTCTTGGCTTCTGAGTTTTTGAGTGAACTCTATTTACTTCTAACCAAACATTAAACAGGCACTTGTGATTACTCTCTTTGAGACTCGAAAAATAGACATCAATCAATGTGTCATGTTCTTGAAAATATTGGGTTAAGGCTTTATTGGGTGAGTGACGGAAAAATGCATTAGTGGAGTAATATCGGATGGCAATTTGTGGCTGTTGAAATTTAAGGTAAATGACACTATCGCTGAAAATCGTGGAAGCGGAGCGATAGCGAAGTGAAGATTTTTAGTCCCAGATAGCCATAGTGCATGTGTTTTCACGGAGAGGTTTTATGCGTAGTGAAAATGCAAGCTTTACGAAATGGCGTAAAGTCATTGCGAAACTAAGCTGCTCCCCTTGTTAGGTATACAGCGAGTGAAGCAGGACGAATCGGGGCAGCGGTAGACATTGGCGGTCACGTAGTTTTTGCTGATTTTCGAGCAGGAGCCCGGAAAAATCTTTCGCAAAAATAGCGACTCCCCGCTTTGAATAAGGTAGATGGATTGCTAAATATCTGTCGATGGTAAGGTTCGTTTTAAAGAAGGCGATTTAATCATTCCTCGTGGGTTATTAAAATGTTAGGCAATATCGTTAAGAATGGCAGATAAGGTGCTTGTTTTTAAGAAGTTATGGACGGAAGCGGTTAAATGATGTTCGCCACTTTGTAATGTTGTAACGCGGAGATGGCTGGCTGACTGTTTACCTAACGCGTAACGCGTAACGCGTAACCCGCAATCTGTAAAACGTAACCCAAAATGTATGGTTCAGCAAACCCAATTCGTAGGGCGTCAATAGCATAGCGTATTGCGCCGCATGGCAACCATGATTGCCATGCGGCCTATTGGACTGCTCATTCCCGCATGAATTCGTGGATTTTTCCTCAAGATAGCAGCCAACAGGGTGGAGCCTGAACGAGGCAGTCCAGAGATAAAATGATATTTAGGCATAGAGGACTTCATAGCAGACTTATGACGGTATTAAATGATCTGCCACTGTTGCCATAACGGCAGGCATTCAGCAAGCATGGTTTTGATCACTTTATCTAGCTCTACCCGATTTTCGTCCTCTGTAGTGAGTGTTTTTCCTTCACTGACTAAGAGCCGATTCTGTGACATCAGAATCTGCCATGCATAGTCGACGATGGTCTTGTGATCTGTCGCGCTGACGTCTTGCATTAAGGCATCATAAACAACGCGCTCTAGCCATAGCATAGGTACGCCATTGCCCAGTAACGGTGAGCTAAAAGCTGGATATTCATCGTTTAATCGAGCTTGAGCCGCCAGCACCCGGTTCATGACTAGCGCTTCAACATTAGGTACAATTTCGGCTTGATGACGGTAGCAACAGGCTTGTCCAGAAGCCGTTAATACACCTATTACCTGCGCCAATGCTTTAATGTCCTGACCCTCTAGGGCTGGCAGAAAGGCTAGTTGAGACAAGGTCTGTGGCCCCTTCGCAATGGCATCCAATACCGGCTCGTATATTTCTTTTTTGCAGGTCACTTCACCGCCCGTTATATTTACGACTAATTTAACGGCATCACGAGGCACTAGTAAGGCCAGACCGAATTGAGCTAACAGTTCAGCCCTACGCAGTTCATTGATTTTGCGTGCCCCCCGCACATAAACATCTTTGCGAAAACTGGTGTTTAAAAAATAATCTTTGACTGTTTCACGTACTGTACTATCGTCGATACTGTTAAGCAGATCGCGCTTCTCAGGAAACGACTGCACGGCAACATCGAAGAAAGACATGTCAGCCAAGCCAACAAACTGCATTTTTGCCACAGTCAAATCACGTGCTACATCGGCGTGATACAGTGGCTGCCAATGAGTCTGTAAATATTCATGCACCAAATATCGAGGATTACCTGTCTTAAGCATATCCAATCGCGGTTTGATGCCCTCATTATCCACAAAAAAAGACGCTTGCGCTGTTTCTATCCGATCGATAAAGGCGGTCGCGCCTTGGAGTTGAGCTTCACTGCTCATGGGGTGTTGATTGGCATATTCAATCAATAAGCGCTGCAAAGGCAAAGCAGGACTCCAACCCGGCATAGCATTGTAACTAACATAGACGAGGCCACCTGGCTTCAGATAGTGGGCAATAAATTGCACGATGTGCTGACGGTTCTCGGGCGAAACCCAAGTATAAATACCATGCAAAGTAATATAATCAAATTGGGGCAAGTTTTGGGAACCGGCCGCCATTGCTTCAAAGCTGTCTTCGATAAAGGTTACGTTAGTAAGACCTGCGTTAGTCGCTAACTGCCGTGCACCCGCTATATGGGCAGGATTAAAGTCGATGGCATAAAATTGACCTTGAGGATTACTCGCGGCAAGAAGATTGGCCGTCAGGCCTTGTCCACAACCTAGTTCGCACCAGCTAAACTCTTTAGCCGTTGCTGCTGGCTCGTAACCATTGACTACACACATGAAATCGAGCAGCGCAGGCCCTTGTTCACGATAAAATCCTGCTGTGTAGGTCACATCGGAACTATAACCGTCAGTCCAATTCATATTAATATTAATATTTTCAAAATATACTCACTTAAGGACTAGACAAACTGCCTAGGGTTATTTTAATCGTCTCACACGATAAACTTTAATTTAGAACAGCTGACCGTAAGGGAGAGTATGGTAGGAGTAAAACAGCTTTAGCTGTTGCAATCCCGATTTTTAACAACAGTTGGCTTTATAAGCACTAAGTCTGCGGGTAATAATTTTGGTAAAACCAAGTATAAGCGGACTCAATCTGCGCTTGAATACGCGATGGAATGTCATGGTGTTGCGGTGGCTTTAATTCACTGGCTTGCCGGTGTGGGTATTTCATATGGTAATGGCTGTCGCTTTCAGGAATGCCTTTGCTGAGCTGTTTTGGATTAATCTGATGCGGCGCGAGACCTAACCATACGTAAAGATGCGACATGCAGGCTATCGGCTGTGTAACTAAGTCTTCAAAGCGTAAAAAGTACAAGCGCTCTTGTACGGCTTTGGGTAAGTCGGGGACGGCATGTAAGGAAATCAAAGGCGCACCAATGGCTTTGTCTTTGGCAAAGAGCATATCGGCTCGTCCAAAGCGGTCGTAATCGGCGAGATGATCAATAAAATCCACCAAGATCGTCCGTTGATGCTGTGCTTCTATGGAGCCATAAATTTGGCCTAGATCACGTAGGCATACGATTAATTTGGCTTCAGGCTCTATGTGTAATAACAGCTCTATGGCATGTAGCCAAGCACGATTTTTATCGACGACGGCAACTTTTCCAGCCGACTGACACCAGCCCCGCAAATACCCATGCATGGCGGAGGCTAAATGCGCATAGCTGTTTTCAAAGCTATTATCGAGTTGCGATAAAAAAAATTGGTCATCACTGACCATGCGGCGAATACCTAACAAGGTATTGCACAAAGGTGAACTATGGCCTTCGCAATGAATATCAGGATGCTGGGCCAATAATTGGCAGAGCAAAGTTGAGCCGGCTCTGGGTAGGCCGGTTACGCCGATGAATTGTGGAGGCATGGGGTTTCTGGTTACTCATAAAGCATAAATTAAAGTATAAGTATTATAATATTAAATTATCTTAAATGGTACTAAAGAGACCTAAGGCTCAGGGCAATCGCGCTTAAAAGGACTTGAAAATAAAATTTAAATCAGGTATTAAGCTATTCATTTTTAATTGAAATGACAGCAAAACCAACATCTTCTATTATTCATCACTTTTCAAGCATTGAAGACCCCAGAATAAATAGACAAAAG
>CANNLO010000457.1 GCA_947505055.1 Methylococcaceae bacterium
AATTGTAAGATTCAACTGGCTAAACGCCGAGCCAGAGGTTATCGCAATATTAATAATTTTATCAATATGATTTATTTTCTTTGTGGGAAATTAAAATTCAATTACCCACTCTATTTCACATAGAGCCTGTTAATCCACCCTTGGGCGGCATGATTCTTAAGGTCATAGACACAAAAATCAGCAAAAAACCAAAAAGTTAGCTAAGTCGTTCAAATAAGATTTGAGTTTTTTATGTTAAATTTTAAGTAACAGCAAAGCAAATAGAGTGTGATAAAATCTTTCTGAAAACGTAAAGTAACATCAAAACATCTTGCTTTACGCTGCTGTGCAGTGGGTCTATTTACTATTTCTTATGGCTGATAAGGAACATAAACATGGGATTGTTCTCATCCTCAAAAAATAAAAACACCTTGCCTGAATGCAGTCTTGTTCCAGAACCTATTTCTATGGATGTGGTCAAAGAACTCTTTCCTATAAAAGATTACGACAATGAAATGCTTTTAGCTTTTACAGCGGATCTTAAATCTGAAGTTTTTCCTAAGCAAACCACTCTGTTTAGTTCCGGTGAAAAGACCGACTCGGCTTTATACTTATTAAAAGGCACGGTTTCTTTATTGGATCAAACTGGCAAAACCTTTGAAATAGCATCTGAAACCGGCAAGTCAAAATTTCCACTGTCAAGCGGCTCAACGCATGTAACAACAGCCATCGCTAAAACTGATGTCAGCGTCTTACGCGTCTCACATAAAATCTTATCTCCAAAACACAGCCCTGCATCAGGGCGCTCAGAGCTGGTTCTGCCGAGTGAGTTAAGTAAAAATCGATTGATATCGAGCTTTATTGATCACTACAATCACGAAGAGCTTAAGATACCGTCATTGCCTGACGTGGCCATTAAATTACGCAACGCCATGCAAAACGATGCGGGTATTGCTGATATTGTGAAAATAATTCAGCTTGATCCTGTCATTTCGGCCAAGCTTATCGGACTGGCTAACTGCCCGCTTTACATCAGTGTTAATCCGGTAAAAAGTTGTTTTGAAGCGGTAAACCGTATTGGTTTGAACGCGACTAGCAACTTGGTGATTAGTTTAGGCCTCAGTAGTAATTTCAAAAGCAACTCACCGCTTATAAAAAAATTCTTTGATAAAATTTGGGAACAGAGCGTTTATATTTCCACGCTCAGCTATTTTTTGGCCACTGCAACCAAACAAATCAATCCTCAGGAGGCGCAACTGGCAGGGCTTATCTGCGACATAGGTGCGGTGCCTTTCTTGAGTTTTGCCGCTAATCATTTCAGTTACTTTGAATCAGATATTAAGCTTGCCCTCCCTTACGTTAAAGGCCCGGTAGGACACAGGATCCTGCTCGACTGGGGATTCACTGAGGACTTCCTTAACGTTCCGCTTTGTTCTGAGGACTGGTTTCAAAACAGCAGCAATGAACTTAATTTAACCGACATAGTTGTCCTTTCCCAGTTACACTACAAAACGGGACAACCCAACATGACTAAAATACCGCCTATCACCTCTATTCCTGCGGCCAGCAAATTAAAAAATCTTTCGCTTTCACCTGAATTCTCACTCAATATATTGAGTGAAGCCAAGCAGCAAATCAATGAAACTATAAAAATGTTTTCCAGTTGATTACTTTGTTAAAAGCTTGAGAGATAACCGACATTCCGATAGTGTGTGCAAGTTAGTGGTGCTCATCCAGTTGTGGGTGGTTTTGCTAATAACAACTACTGGAGTTCTTCGGAGAACAATAGCAACAACGCGTGGAACCAGAACTTTGGTAATGGCAACTAGAACAACAACACTAAGAACAACACACTCCCAGTCAGGGCGGTGCGGGGTTTTAAATAAAGCTTTAGTGAGATCAGACGGATAGTGATGTAGATTGCTATCCGTTTTTTTTGTGTTGGACTAAATTTTAATTTTTTAACTGGAGAGCATGATGGTATCCGTTACTTCTGACACCTTAAAATTTGTTGAAAAACTAAAGGATGGTGGTGTTCCAGAGGCGCAAGCCAAAGCTAAAGCTAAAGCTGAGGCATTAGTCACTGCTTTTTCAGAACCGATGGATACCCAGTTGGCCACCAAAACAGATATTAATCGACTGGAACGCGAATTGCTGGTGGTTAAGTGGATGGTAGGTTTGGTGCTGGGTGGTATTTTGACGTTAATCCTCAAAGCGTTTTTTCCGGTTTGAGGCAATAACGGCTTCATTTTCACATAAGCGTTTTTTGCCGACGTGTGGCAACCGCTTTCTTTGTTTGACCTGCTGTAAGATGTAAAGCCCACACTAGTACTGACTGAATTGTTCGAGGCGTATCAGACCTGTCGCAGTAGCAAACGCAATACCACGCATTAATACCCAAAATAACAAAGGCAAAGAAGGCCTGCATCTGGCCGCAAACCGTATGTGGCCATTTTAGGTTACCCCGAAATCATCCGGTAATGTTGTGGATGCGAAAGCCCGATTTGAAGAAAGGTAATGGGATCAACGTCATCCTAAACTATCAGGTCCATCTTATGAGCGAATACTAAATGCACTGTTCAAAATAACAACCTACAACTAAAAATTGACTATTTTCCGCTTTATTAATACAGCAACATTAGAGCTTCATAAATAGTTCAATCAGCTTCGGATTTTCCGTAGAGTTGCCTTCTGAAAATGACACGTTTCTCTACGAGAAGCTTAGAATTAAGGGGTGTAGGTTTATCTTACGGGCGGAAAACCTCATCAAGGGTCGCTGCATCCAGTACACGGTCGCCCCAAGTTTCAATTTGTCCGGACGCAGCCGTGGCAATCTGGTTCACGACCTCGTTGGGCAGGGCACCAAATCGTCGCACCAACAGCCGTTGGAGCAACAGGGCTTCACCTTTCTCGATACCTTTGAGTTCATGTTCTTTCGCCCACTCATCAAATCGTTCAGCCAATGACATCTTCAACTCCTTCAGATCATTCACCTTGGGTAACACCAAGGCATGTTTGCTTTGCCGCAATAGCACTGCCCGAATCCAGATCGCAAAGATGCGCTTAAGTTCCGGTTAGCCGTCCAACCACTCGTTCAATAACTCAATCAGTTCGACCAGCGCCGCGCCGTTCGCCGGATGCTCGAAGCGGATTACCGCAGCCACCAGTTTTTCAATCCAGCTAGGTCAGCTTCGGTGTATTTGTTTTCATCGATCAGTAAGTACTTTAGCTGCGGCAAGTAGTCGGACACCAGTCCCGGCACCTTAGGGATCAGTTCTGCAATGTCTGTAGCCGCCGTCCATTTTTGGTCACCGTTGTAAAGGACTATCGGCAACACGGGCGGTAAATACTTTTTGTTCAAGACATCGCCGCGTCGGATCAAATCTTGGTACAACAGACCGACGTAAACCATCATCCTTACTGCCATGAAGGCATCAACGCTGCTCTGGAACTCAATTAGGAGATATAAATATACCCACTCCCCATCGACTTTAACCCTCCAGACGACATCATCAGCACGGTGCCTAAAGTCGTCGGTTACGTAGCTGCCTGGTATTTTCTCCAAGGTGTCGTAGTCAAGTCCGTGAAGCCATTCGTCCGGGATAAAGCCCATAACCAAGTCCCGCACCAGTTCTGGGGCGGAGAATAGCAACTTGTAACTCGCGTCGTCTTCCTGATTCATGGGTTTAATTTTACCTGACTTGGACGCTTTCGACTAGTAGTATGGATCGGGGAAGCAGTAACACTGAACCGATACATGGAAAACTTCATCCCTACTCAAAACTTATTCTGGAGTTTGAGTGCAGTACCCCTACTTGTGGTAGGCTCACGGTTCCTTATTTTCTGGGCCATAAGGCTGCGATGATAAAATTTCAGTCACTAATGACATGCACATTCTCCCTCAAATCTGCCAATGTTTATGGCTTAAACTAGCCGTTCATCCTGATCCGAACGAGTCACTTGACTTTACTCAAAAGCAGTCATGTA
>CANNLO010000458.1 GCA_947505055.1 Methylococcaceae bacterium
GGTGCGAGAACGAGCAGCCATTTTGATGTTTATCTGGTCAATAAAAAAGGGGCTAATCATGGCCCCTTTTTTATTGACCAGAATATTCGATCTTGTTTCGTCGTCTATGTCCGCCAGTTTTGCGCGTTCTTTCATCGCCGCTAACAGGGGGTATTTACAGGCAATATTGGTGAACGTCTGATGGAAGAAGAAGGTGATTTGTTTCCACCCCAGTTACTGGGACAACTACCCGACTTGCATTATATCGCCAAGTTATCAGGCGGACGTATCGTTAAAGGACGTTTGCCGATCTTGCGTTCTGCGTTCGATGATCAGCTAACCTGACGATGCAGCGTAACTTACTGCTCAGTCTACTCATCTGGTTATTGGAACTTATTCTGGTAGCCGGTTTTGTTTCAGATCACTGGACTCGAGAAATACAAACTGCCGAAGACCAGATGATGACGAGTTATTTTGGTGTAGAAAAAGAGGCGGAAATACGGCTGAACACTCAGAAATGGTTTGACCGACTGTTTGTAAAAACCGGCATCAGGTCCAGTATCTATCACTACTTTATTCCAACCGAACACGAACGCCAATTGTCAATTGGCTTTGAAGAAGTCGGACGCCATGATTTATTTCCCTTTATCCAAAGTCGACTGGATGTACTGATGGATACACTGTATCAAATGATCAAGCGCTTTGTTATGGCAGGGGTTTGGCTGCCGTTTTTAGTCATCACCTTGCCCCCCTTTATAATTGACGGGCTGATTCAACGAAAAATCAGCCAGACCAATTTCGACTATCCAAGTCCACTAATTCATCGATATTGTCTTTACAGCATCATGGGTGCGGTTTACCTACTTTTTGTGGGATTAACCCTGCCCTTTCCAGTGCCGCCTCAAGCCATTCCGACAGGGATTTTTGTGGTTGCTTTTGCGTTGAAAATTCTTTTGGCCAACACCCAGAAACGGGTTTGATCTAGCCATGACAGATCAGCCAAGTTAAATGAACTAGTTGTCTAAATTTTTCCATCCAGTCCCATCTGAAAATACTTATGGATCACTTTTTCCTGATTTTCCAGCAACCAATCAATATCAGGTTGGTTATTCATCGCTTTATGAATAGCGGTTGACATGGCTTTTCTATGAATATCAAACAAGATTCTATGATCCAAATTATCATCGGTCGCTACACTGGGATTGAGCCACACCGAGACAATAATACCCAACTCATTGGCTTTTTCTTTGGGAATATCGCCAGCACGGACGGCATCTAAAACACCATTAGCAATGGCCGCTTGCACCGTGCCCATTAAAATATTAGTGTAACGGCTATTTTTAACGGGCACTTTACTGACCATTAAAGTCACTGGCCTGACTTGAATATCGGTATTTAAAATGGCAAATACCCGCGTATGGCCGCTCACTTGTCCGGCTGTCATGGTAGCAATCGCTGTACCTACCGGTCCGTCAAGTTCACCGATTATAATCTCGGGTTCAGCCGCTGTTCCAGGTGGTCCGCCGGCAACCAAGGCTTCGCCTGTGCGCATAATAATTCTTTCATTCATTAAGTTTTCCTCTTTAGGTAAAAATAGTTAAAATTGATGTGGCTTGTTATCACAGTGACTTGCAAGGGTCTATCACCTGCTGATAAACGGATAACTTTATGCAAAATACCGGTTTCGTGATATTGATTATTGAATCCTTGAACAACAACTAGCGTAGCCAAATTCTTCATCTTTTTGCAGAGACTGGCAATTAATTAATTTACAAGCCAACAATCATGGATCGCCTGCCTTTTACGGTTTTAACGCGATATTGAATTACCCCCAAAGCAATCAATCGTTTTACGTCATCGAGGACTCGTCGGTAATTGCGGTTCATCCGCTTGGCAACACGATAAATTGATTCATAGCCAAATTCAGAAATGCAGTAAAAAGTTGCCTTTTGTTTTTTAGTTAACTGAAACCACTCATGCGTGGGATTTTTCATGTAAATGGTGCCACAAACCTGCCAAGACCATAGTGAATCCATGACCCCCCGACGGGTCCATGTTCTTGGATCATTATCAATTAATAACTTTCTCCAGTCCGGATAATGATCAATAAAGCGTTGTACACCAATTAACGCAACAAAATGCCTGACCTCCATGAATAACATACTTTGCTTCAGCATGATTTCACTTCGGGCATCACCTTTAAAAATTGCAATTAACCATTTATCGTAGGTAAGTTTGGGCCTGTCCCAGAATGCCGCTACTCTGGCTTCTGGCCAAATGCTCGTATCAGACTGCTGTTCCATGAATACTGTCCGGGGTTTGGTTTTGTAACAATAAAACTTCTTTTTCCAGTAAACGCCTTACCTTGGATAAATCACTGCTTCTCCAATCGCCGAGCATTTCCAACTCCTCAAAATCATCCAATAAATCAATCCACGGCATACTCAAAATACCTTTACAAATACCTTCAACCGGAATGTTGGCACCTTGCTCGTTAACGCGGGACACAAATTGATGCAAAGGCTCTACCGCTAGACTCAAGGCATATAAATCAAATACATCTCTCGCTGTTTGTCGGCCACCCTTAACGCTACCGTCAACCAAGTACATTCCAGAAACGGTACGAACTTTTCGATGATACAGCCCGTCAACAACCTCTGTTCTGGCTCCTTGCGTGATGACCGAATCAAACATACCCTCGTAGATGTCTTCAATAAAATCAATTTTTACAATTTCTTGTAAGTCTTTCGTCACACCACTCAGTTGACGACAAAATTGATCCCTTCGTTCAATGACAGGTTCTTTAACAACAATTCCAATAGCGCTTAACTTAATCAGTAAAGCTTCTGGATTAAATTTACCTGGTACAAAAAAATCAAGATCGTAAGAGACTCTGTGATCAAGATAAAAACGAGCTAAAGCTGTTCCCCCGCATAATAATGTATTGGCAATGGCCAAGCTGTCTTGATTATCAAAAACAGTTTGCCAAATTTTTTCTTGTGCAGAATAAAGATTATTCATATTTTTTATATTTATTGTCATATATGACATTCACTATAAATCAATTCAATCAATAATCAACAGTTAAACATAAAATTATAGTGAATCAGCAACATAAAATATTCGATGACTATTAAATAATGAGAATAATCAATCAGTTAAATATTACCAATAACACCATCCACGCCATCAATCAATTATGATTTTCGCTACCTAACCACGACTTTCACTAAATAGCGCTATCGATCCACGATCGACCATAATAACCAGGATTTAAAATCGCAAAATATCAATCCGCAAAAAACAAACAACTATTTTATTTGTTTGCTGTAGTGATCAAGCAAACCTGGCATCTATTAATAAAATTCCAGATTGAGTAGAAGACTATTAGCAACCGCAATAAATTTAGGACAAATTGATTCATAAACTCCTTCCAATTCAATCCAGGATTTGATAAACTTTATTTTCCGGGACAAATTGATCCCTTAAATCATTAATTGGTGGCCTATGACAGATTTAGCAAAAATCACAAAAGACGACGCAAAAAAAGCAGCAATAGAATTTCTTGCCACATTTGCAATGTGGACCGATTGCTTTTATGACGGAAAAGCAGGCGCCCGATTATTAAAAATAGAAGAAGCCAGCTATAACGGCGGCGATAGAACACCTGTATCTGAGAATGATGACCCTACAGATGATGAAATAAAAAGATATATTGCTGAAAGCAATTTAGAAGACTCCACTTTTGTAAAAAAAATTGTACAGATATTTGATTTTGCCAAATCAGGTATAGAAATAGAATATGAAGATGGGTATGGCATCTTAGATTTACTTATTGAATTCGGGTCATTTATTGCAGTTTTTGGAAAAAGACCTCATCTATGTTTTAAAGATAATGGCATAAATCAATTAGATGAAAGAGGGTTAGATATTTTACTCGCCGTAACTGAGACTGCTTATGCCCGATGGCAACTTACAGAGGGA
>CANNLO010000459.1 GCA_947505055.1 Methylococcaceae bacterium
GATTTTAAAGCTATGTTACTGGCTGATCCAAGCACTCTGTTAGCAGCAGAGGGCTATAATATTCCAGATGGGCAATCGATAACTGTTGTAGAAAGTAGCTTAGAAGATGAGTATGTTTTTTATATCCCGCTCGACAAACTTCAGCTCTCTGACGTGTATCATCAAATCATTGCCAAGTGCTGGGCGGATGAAGATTTTAAAGCTATGTTACTGGCTGATCCTAGAGGAATTTTAACAACAGCGGGATATGATGTTCCAGATGGGCAATCGATAACCGTTCTACAAAGTAACTTAGAAGATGTGCATATTTTTTATATTCCTTATGACAAATCTAAGCCTCAGTTATTAAAACCGTCAGCACCTTTTGTGGCGGATGGGTATGAGTACTTAGGCTGGGGTTGATGCTGAGGTCACAATATTCTTTCTTCAAGTAAAGTGGACTAATGCATTTAGTTGGAGTTCCGTTGATATACATTAAATGGAATACCATAAGCACAATATTTTTAGTTCAATAGACTGATATTGAAATAGCTAACCTTAATACTTGGGAGATTAGATGTTGGAATCACTCTATTAAACTAAGTTGGATAAACCATTCACAGAAGAAAAAATTTACTAAAAAAGACAAGGAAGGGCATCTTGCACCATAGCAACTTAAGGCACCTGACCAATATAAAGCTTTTTATCAGCACGCATTTCAAAGATGACCGTTGCACTCAAGCACTGTGATCGTGATGTCGTCGGACTGCGGAGCAGTCCCGGCGAAGTCGATGACGTTATTGAAGATTGCGTCGACCAGTGCCTGTGGGGTGGCGTCGCCGTACTTAGCGATGATTGCCATTAGCCGCTCCTCGCCGTAGGCCTCATCGCCGGTATTGAAGGCCTCAGTTACTCCGTCCGTGAACATTACTAAACGGTCGCCCGGGTGTAGTTGGACGCTGTCTTCTTCGAAGTCGATATCTGGCATGAATCCGAGCGCCATGCCACCCGCTCCCTCTAAGGTAACCAGTGAACCATCGGCGCGTCTGATATACGGACGATTGTGGCCGCCATTGCAGTAACTGAGTGCCCCTGTGGCAGCATCATAGATGCCATAGAACAGGGTAACAAACATTTCCATCGGGTTCTGGCCGCAAAGTATGTTGTTGACCTGTGTCAAGCAGGCGTCTGGGCTTGGATAGTGCAGGGCGAGACTTCGCATATTAGTGAGCGCCACAGCCATAAAAAATGCTGCTGGTACACCCTTGCCAGAGACGTCGGCCATAACGAGTCCGATGCGCCCGTCCTGTAGTTCGATGAAATCGTAGAAGTCTCCGCCCATCGTAGTCGCTGGTAGCATCCGTGCGTAAGCGAAACAACCTGGCAAGGCTGGAAAAATTAAAGGCAAGATGGAAATTTGCAGTGCTTTTGCAATGTCAAGTTCGAGTGTAATCTTTGCTTTTGCTTCCTCAAGCTCGAGGTTTTTTAGGCGCAGTCGCTCTTCGCTTTCCAGTACGGCTATTTCCGCGAGTTTCCGGTCGGTCACATCGAGACCCAAACTCATGATGCCGTATTGTCCAGAAGGCATGAGGATGCGTAATCGCTGCGTCAGGATCCAGCGGTTACGACCCTCCTTATCCTGCGTCCAGTGATCATTGTCCCTTGATATGCCATCGGCAAGCATTTCGGCATCACGCTCGGAGAATCGCTTGGCATCGGCCTCAGAGAAAAAGTCGTATACTGTTTTGCCGATTACTTTATCTCTGGGGTGGCACATGAGTTCAAAATGCGCATCGCTCCCTGCAACAAACCGGCCAATTGAATCTTTGACCCAAAGGGGCATCGGAAATTGTACAAGCAAGCTTTCAAGTATTTCGCAGCGTAGTCGCAATTCAGTTAGGTCTTTGGCGTCGTCAATCGAGAGCGAGGGCTTAATTTCGCTTGATGCTTTGACGAGTCCTAGTCTATCTCCGGGTTTCTTCATTATTTTTTCCTCAAAGCAATGCCTTGAATCTTTATTTGCGGATAATATATAGTGTATTCAAACGCCCAGACCGGAGTATGCCCTTTTAAATCCATTATCACAAGGACCCATTAGAGAGCCTTCTTATAGTTGCGGAACACTTTTACAGTGTTCATTCTTTCCTATATTAAACGAAAAATAATCAGGGCCTTCGAATACCTGATTAAGTTTATACCCTTATAGAGCCGCTGATTTCAAGCATCAAAAATATACAAACATATACAGCAAAAATACATTCAATTTCACCATTATTACCCTTCTAGGCTAAACAGTACTAATTTTTTTATTAAAACTAAAGCGGCTTACCCTATGGTGCTGTTTGAGCGTGGCTGTAAATATCACCTATAGGTTAAGTAAACGGCTATAAGCAGCCATATTGAGGGTTGTGGCCAATTAGGTTTTAAGTTATTTAAAAAATTTTATAAAGTTGATCAAGTTTCTCAGTGTGATTAAATAAGGCAGGAATAGTAAGAACACCGTTAATCTTACGTATTGTAAAAGCTTATATTCTCAATTTGGTCAGCCTGCTTGGGATCTAGGCGCGCACGTAATTCCACCACGTTGCGATCTGGGTCTCTCACAAACACTGAGACATGACCGTTACCAAAAGTGACCGGACCTTGGGATAATGTGATATTGAATGATTTTAAGGTGGCCAAGGTGGCCGATAAATCAGTGACGCGTAAGGCAATATGAGTGATGCCGGTATATTTTTGTGGCATATCCATCAACATGTTTTTACCGCCTTCGAAACTGACACCGTTGCAGATTAGGTTGAGCTCGACGTCGGCATCATTTGTGATGATGATAACGGCGTCGAAATCGACCTCAACTAAAACCTTGAAGCCAAGAATCTTGTAGAAGTCTAGTGCACGCTGTTTGTCGGTGATGCGAATGCCGACGTGGTCGATTCTTTCTATTGTAATCATGATCCCTCAGATAATTTCAAACTGGGTTTCCTTGAGTGACCCTGCTAATTCATAGAAGGCCTTGTTAGTCTTGTCCCAACTGGGGCGAGCTTTCATATTGGCCAGCCAGCGTGATATATTTTTATAAGAGGTGAAGTCGCAGCGGATTAGCTCTCCGGCTGTCAAGATAGGCGCGCCGAAGAAGTCTGCCAGGGTAATTTCATTGCCACACAGGTAATCATTATTAGGACCAATTAGATTCTCATCGAGAATCTTGAACCAGCTCTTTGCCTTGTCCTTGCCCCAGGCCAATGTTGCGGCCTGCTGCTCCTCGGTTGCGCGGCGTAAATGTGGAAATAGCTGAGGGTAAATGAGTCCGTAAGCGAACTCTCGGTAAAACTGGGTGTTCAGCCAGTCCATCATCTCATTAATCTTGGCACGTTTTTGCAAGTCGGCTGGGTAAGTGACTGAACTGGTTTTTTCTGCCAGATATTTGAGAATGGCCGAGCTCTCAGTCAAGCGGAAATCAGCATCTTCTAGCATTGGCACCAAACCAGTAGGGTTCATTGCAGTATAGTTAGGCTGGCAGTGCTCGCCCGTGAATAAATCGACAATCTGCCAGTCAGCCTTGAACCCGGTGTCTTCGGCAAACAGCATCAACATGCGACTCGTAGTGGAAATTGGGTGGTAATAAATTTTCATTCTGTGTTTCCTAAAGCTAAAGTTTGGTGATTAAATTTTTTATTCTTTGGCATGGGGAATATTGCCTTTAAGTACATCAGATTAATTCCTTAATTAAGCTATTGATAATATAAGGTTGAATCTTATTTGATATAACTTTAGGCTACCAGTTTTGATCCTAATGTTGAACCAGTATTTTTGCGGGGCGCAATGACTGCCTTTTATTGCCACTGTTATCTTAGATAAATCTGCATATTTATTTAAAAAAATCCTTGAAAAGTCATTGTGTTAAAGTAAATAAGTAAAATAATAGAATTTTTATATTACATTAAATGTCAAATAAGTAGACTCATATAAAGCAACA
>CANNLO010000460.1 GCA_947505055.1 Methylococcaceae bacterium
AGCTTGTCCGTTATATGGAGAAACATTTTGCAATCAAGTGAAAAAATAGCGCTTTTTATTGATGCTGATAATGCACCGGCTTCTAAAATTGACACAATATTTTCTGAATTGGCACGTTATGGTGTCGTTAATATTAGAAAGGCTTACGGTAACTGGAAGAACCCTTCACTTAAATCCTGGGAAGAAGTCCTTCACGACAATGCGATACAACCGATTCAACAATTTGATTTAACTAAAGGGAAAAATGCCACTGACATGGCCTTAGTTATTGACGTCATGGATGTCCTGTATACAAAAAAGACTGACATTATATGTCTCGTGTCATCTGATTGTGATTTCACACCTTTAGCTACCCGTGCCCTTGCAGATGGTAAATCTGTAATTGGTTTTGGCGAACGCAAAACACCTTTGGCTTTCGTAAACAGTTGCTCCAGATTCCTTTATTTAGATCAGCCAGAGCTTGATCTACCAATACCAAAACAAATCAAAAACCTAAAAAGCGATACCAAATTAATCGACTTACTTAGACAGGCTATTGAAGCCGTAGAGGAGGATGACGGTTGGGCGCGATTAGGGCCAATAGGTTCTCATATTTCAAATCACGCGTCTTTCGATCAGCGTAACTACGGGTTTAAAAAACTCAGTGATCTTTTCATGGCAATAGATCTTTTTGAAATGAAAAAAACAAATGGCTCTGTATATTGGATTCGAGATAAAAAGAAAGCCAAACAACTAAATAAGTAACTACAGCGAAAGGGCATTCTTTCTCGAACAAGATTATTATGTCGATTAATCAACTCCTCCATATTTGGCGTTCAAAAATGAATAAACAATAATGATTTTTACATTTACTTAACCTCAACCAGCTCCCTCCAATCCGTTGTATAACGCTGTGAGATTCGATCTGCCTTGGGTTTCCACGATTTATCAAATCCAGTAGCCGCTATTGAGATGCTTTTTGGAAAGCGCCGATTAATTTGATCAAAAACTTTCATTAAGGGCCTGTTCTCCATGTCGGTATCGATGAAGTCAAACAACTCAAGCTGGCCTAATGCTGTTTCCGGCTTAATATTACTCAATTGCACGCCACATTTTTGGTAACCATAGCCTGTTTTAAATATTTCCGTCAGCAAGCGGTTAGCCGCTTTAATGATAACGCGCGTGTCCTGAGTCGCTGCGCTGAGTTTAAGGGTCGCAGATCGCTGATATTGTGGTTCTTGCTGGTTGAAGGGGTTGGTTCGAATAAAGACAGTGATGCATCCCGTAATTGACTGCTGCCGTCTAAGCTTTTCAGCAGCACGACTGCAAAACTCGGCGAGTGCTGCATATAGTTCTTTATATTCAGTCAAGCGGCGACTAAAACTACGGGAACAGACAATCTGCTGTTTGTCCGGAGAGATCTCTTCTAGCTCCAGACAAGGAATGCCATTAAGTTCCAATACAGTTCGGGCAACCACGATGTTGAACTGAGCTTGAATGCGTTTACTGGGTTGAATCGCCAAGTCCCAAATGGTATTGATCCCGATCTGATTCAACTTTGCAGTGGTACGCGAACCGATGCCCCACACCTCTCCAACGGGTACAAGCTTCATCAGTTTTTCCCTGCGTAACGGGTCAGATAAGTCCAGTACGCCGCCTGTATGTTGCCATCTTTTAGCCGCAAAATTAGCCAGCTTAGTCAGTGTCTTAGTTGGTCCCATGCCGACGCAAACAGGAATTCCGGTTGCACGAACCACTGCCTTTCTAATTTTATGGCCATAAGCAATCGGATCTCTATGACACACGCCGGTTAAATCCAGAAATGCCTCGTCGATGGAATATACCTCCAGGCTGGGCGCAAACTCTTCCAGCGTTGACATCACCCGCGCTGACATATCGGCATAGAGCGTGTAGTTTGATGAAAATAGCTTTATCTGGTGCTGATTGACCAATTGCTGAACCTGAAAAAGCGGCACCCCCATTTTTATGCCTAGGTCTTTGACTTCCTTGCTACGGGCAACGACACAGCCGTCGTTATTGCTGAGCACCATCACCGGCTTACCAATCAGATCAGGTCGGAATACACGCTCACATGACACGTAAAAATTGTTACAATCGACAAGTGCGAGCAACGGCTTCATTACAGGGGATGAATGACGTTGGTCACTACGCCCCAGATCACCATTTCAAGTTCCTCATGGATGATGATATCAGGATAATCCGGATTCTCTGCCTTGAGTTGCCATTGTTCATTTTCGCGTTCCAGGCGTTTTACCGTCAGTTCACCGTTCAATGCACAAATCACGATCTTTCCCGTTACCGCATCAATAGATCGATCCACGACCAATATGTCATTAGGATGAATGCCTGCGCCGAGCATTGATTCGCCTTGTGCGCGAACAAAAAAGGTAGCTGCTGGCTTTTGTACCAATAGTTCATTTAAATCCAGATTTTTCTCAACGTAGTCATCGGCAGGCGAGGGGAAACCGGCTGCAACTTTACCGCTAAATAACGGTAAAGGTATTTTGATGGGGGATCTACACGGCAGAATAATATTAGTCTTAAGCATTGTTTTTTAGAGTGGAAGAATGGGAGGAAAGTAGAAAAATTACTTATGTTTTCTTTTTGTTCTCTTTTTATTGCATTCTAATGTAGTTTTGGTAAGCTTACAAAAAATAAAGCAACGCACTGGAAAATGATTAATGGCTGTATTAACTAGGCGACAAAGGGAAATCTTCAATTTTCTCCGTGACAATCAGGATAGATTTGCCTGTCCACCCAGTCTGAATGAATTGTGTGTGGCGCTAGGTATGGCCTCGCGCGGGTCGATGTACAAGCACATTATGGCTTTGATTGAAGCTGGATTCGTGGAGCCATTTACAGGCAATAAACACGGAGGTGTTCGCCTTGCAGCACAAACTAATCTTTTGTCAGAACAGGATTTGCCATTTGTCGGAGTCATTGCCGCCGGTAAGCCGATTGAAGCCTTGGCAACAGATAGTTACATGACCGTACCGACTGCTCTGAAAACTGATAAACCCTGCTATGTCTTACAGGTTAAGGGGGACTCAATGATTGAGGCGGGGATTTTTGATCACGATTGGGTCGTTATCGAGCAACGTGATTATGCTAATAACGGAGAAATTGTGGTCGCTTTAATCGAAAACGCTGAAGCAACCCTGAAATACATTGAGCAGACTGCCGAGCTAGTGTTATTGCTTCCAGCCAATGCCAACATGACAGCACTGTCCTACCGCCCTGATCAGGTTCAAATCCAAGGCGTATTGGTTGGGCAAATGCGCAGTTATCGATCTCATTAATTTAAACGAGGAGAGTTACTATGCCACAAAAAATGCACATGCATGATCAAGTTAGCAATAAAGTTGAAGATATTATGAATCATTACAAAAGAAGACCCGTGGGGAATTTAATGCGATTGTTCAAGCAAATGACAAAACAGACATCAGTGAAATGGAGGTAGAAAAATACACCATATCCATGGAGAAAGCCTGCGTTACGCACTTGAAGACTGATTTTCTTTTTAGGCGCAATTTACGCAATATTCATTAGACATTACAAAACTGATCAAAATCTGTCTATATATCTTATTATTTATCTCTTTTTTGCCCCTTACTATTGCGGTAACGGTCACTGGTTTGGCAACGGTTATAGTCATCTCACAAAAAACGCCTCCCCTAATGTTTTATGTTGGCGATAATTCAGCCCAATTAACTCAGTTTCGACAAGCCATGTTGTTTATTAGAAAGTTAGTATTAAGAGATTTGACACAAACGGGCATTAAAAAGTAGATCACGCCGCCGTGCAAGCCTTTATACTGGCAACAGTTTTTGCTAAAAGGTGGCGTATAATCAACAAACTTTTACTTTAGCCCAGCGAAACAACTATCCAAAATATGCTGTCATAGTAGAATAAAAAATAATTGAGGTTTTCAAATGAATGAGCCGACTAAAATAA
>CANNLO010000461.1 GCA_947505055.1 Methylococcaceae bacterium
ATCGTAAGAAAGCTGTGTTATCTAGCGTATTCAAGTTTGCTTTAAGTCGTGGATATATAGACATTAATATCGTTCTGAATGTTCCTGTTGATGATGACACCAAGTTTCGAGATAGGGTGTTAACTGAAAAGGAACGGCAAGATTTGATTAAAGCCTGCAAAGAGTCAAAATGGGATAAGCTCTATCTCTTGTCGTTGATGGCAATGACTACTGGTGCGCGCAAGGGTGAATTGATGAAGTTACGTTGGTATGACGTAGTTTCATCAGATACCTTAGGGAATTTAAATGATACCAAAAATGGCACAAAAAGGTCGCTGCATTTTGCGCCAGTTGTCATGGAAGAGCTAAAGCGTTTTCAAGGGAAGAGCACTGATTTGATTTTTCCTTCTGATGAACTCCCCAATCAGCCGAAGGATTTTCGGAAGGCATGGAGCAAAGCATTAAAGGTAGCAAAAATTTCAGGGAAGGATATTCTTAATGCTGACGGAAGCGTAAAATTAGAGAAATTCACTTTTCATAGCTTGCGTCATGGTTTTTGTACTGCACTGTCCGATTCTGGTACTGGAATAAATCAGATTGCGAACTTAGCCGGTCATAAGAGCATACAAACCACAATGCGTTATATTCACCAAGATCGCGATCAAAAGCGGCAGATTGTGGATGGATTAGCTCAGTCGTTTAGTTTGTAATCATTTAAAGCCAGCCTATCCGGACGTTTTATAAAAACGGCTTGGCTGGCTATCTTTTTGGTGTTATTTCAAAATCGCACAAATGCGTTTAGTGTGGCCGAGTTTCTAAGCGACAAATGTTGCAGTCTAAGATGTTGAGCGACGTTATAACCATCAATAACAAGTTTAACTAAAACCACTTTTGTATAGTCAATACACCTCTCCCCTCCAAATTAATTCATAGTATAAAACCTTAAGGTTTTCTATTATTTGCTGCTAGGAAGCTCTCCGAGAACTAACATTCTTATCCGTCGACTTCAGTATATTGTGTTTTAAATATTTTAAGGCATCACTTAAACGTTAGTTCCCCTAAATTGTCTCATTTCTTGATTACGGCTGAAAAACTCGAAATTCTGAAGATGAAAAGTTAAAATGATAAATTAACCTAATGATACACGCTTTTAATAAGATGAATACTTTGAATCGATCAACACGCACTAAACCTATCAACAATGGCTTTCAGACACTACCTGCAGCTGCGAGGTGGTTAGCTGATTC
Source organism: Methylococcaceae bacterium (assembly GCA_947505055.1). The sequence goes on from CANNLO010000461.1 coordinate 1,227, forward strand.
CTTGGTGCGTGTGGTTACAGAAGCGGATATTTTACAGCTTGCTTTAGACCGAAGGTTGACAATATCTGTTAAATTAGAAACAAAGACAATGGCTATATGCAGTCGTGTTGTGGAATATAAAAAAACTGATTTAGATACAAAAATTGCGAGAGGCATATTTCCTGACGAGCTTAAGAGGAGTGATTTAACCGACGAGATAAAAGAAGCCATAAAGAAAAGTTTCGTAGATGTGATGAATGAAGATTTTGACCGTTCGGATTTAACAGATTTCAGGGCTTATAGTCTCGATTGGGAAAGGGCTTTTATAATAAAATATATGCTAGATATGGCCTTCGACAATTTGCGAACAAATGAAGAGGATCAGTACTTAGTTGAGGAAAGTTATGAGCAAATAGGGCCAGGGGTTTATGATTTATCAATGCTTGGCACTGAGATAGTCGAGGTTAAACGCAGGAACTATATGCTAACTGTGGGCCCGCATGTTGATCTCATAAAAAAAGGATGCATGGCTGGGACAGGTGTTTGCTTGAAATCCCCTAGTAACTCTAATGGAAAAATATTTAAAGTTCAAATGGATTTTGACAGTACAAAATGTCAAGACAAGTCACTCTTGCAATTAAAGAAACTTGAGCAGGAAGTATACGACAGTATTGGTGATTACAGATACCAGCGCGAATTACAGCTAATATGTAGTCAAGTTGCGCAAAAACGAATGAAAGTGTGGCAACAGATTGTGTCGATAGATGGCTTCCAAAACGAAAACTTTTATCCCCTGGATTATTTGCCCGAAGACAGTCACTTGGGCGTACGCAGCGAAGCCTTAATTGAGTTTGAGAGACTATTTTTTGAAAATGAAAATGAAAATGAAAAAGATAACGAGGTTGAGAAAAACACGGGAGCGAAAAGCAAGCCGTTAAAAGTTCAGCGCGAAGGAGAATTTGTTTTCTGTATTCGTGAAGTAGTGAAAGAGTTCACCTATGCAAACGGTTATGCTCCGGCTTCAGTCGATGAAGTCATAAATCGACTGAAGCGCAAGCCGCCGGACAGCATCAAAATTGAGTTTCTGGGAAAAGAAGTCCGAATAGAGAATTCAGAGAAAAAACCCTTGAACAACTTTGTACGCGCCATAAAAAGAGAGCTGGCGTTGCAAAAAGAGATTACTTAATAGTAATTGGTAATTGTGATCTTGTTTTAAAAGTACATCAGGCTGTTAGTAATTGGGTTTTTTTCCTTTGGTCTGGTTTGAATTTCCTTGAGTTGGCCATCGAGTCAGTATCCATTATTGAACGTAAGTGTCGGTCGGTCGTAAATCACTGTCTGTCTCCAAGATGTCCGAAAAAATGCTCTGCTAGTTCCCTAGTAGGGCATTTTTTTTGCCTTAAATATTCCTTTAGTTAATCAACATGATTTCTGAGGGACATCGATTAATGGTTGATTTTTACAATTAGTGCACTCAATTTGCAAATAAAGCAGATTTTTAGCAATTAGACTTTTTCCTGTCTTCCAAAGTAATACCATAGCTTAAGTTTTTTAAGCAACCTATAAGGATGGTTAAGCTATGCAGACACAAACTACAACATCTCTGAACGACATCATTCCCTATCGAATGATTCCGATTCATTTTCCTCACCTTTACAGCCAAAAAAGTTGGGCATGGGCGGTAAAGCAGCGCCAGCACAACGGCCTTGCTAAAGCATTTCGAAAAGTTGGGAAGAATCTTTTTGTAAATTCAATCATATTGGCCGAGTGCATCAACGCACTGCCTGAGGGGTGATTATCGAATATTAAATATAGAACTGACAGGCAAGAAGTAAAACTTGTATTAAAAAAGCTAAAAAACCAGTTTTTTAAAAAAAGACTTCAACTCGACGGGCATCGAATGGGGAAGGCTTTTTGAATATGCAGTTTTATTAACAATAAGAGTGTTGCTGGACAAGAGCCGCACTCTAAAAATAACATAGCTTTAGATGGAAATTTTAAAACATGAAAGTATGCAAAGTTGATAGTACAGATTTGGCCACACAAAAGCAACATTTTTTAGAACAATCAAATGAAGGGATAGTAACAAGCCGAAGCGATGTTATGGATTTAACGTCATATGAACCTTTGTTGCAGCCTTATTCCACTGAAGCGCCAGTTGCGGTTTTTAGTGGAGTAGCACATCCGGCAATTATTTCTAAGGCGGAAGGCGGTAACACGATCATTAATGGATCAAATTTTACTATAAATATTAGAGAATTACAGGCCTCCGCTAAAAACAACATTTCGTTTACCATCTACACATCAAGTTTTAGCCCGCTTTCAAAAAAATATTACATAGAGAGTGGTGCTATAAAAAAACAATCGTCTGCACAAATGACAAATGGTAAGGCTTGGCGTGTCACTATGCCCTTTGAAAAATTCCCAGAGGTAATGGCTCAAGTTTCAAATAATCAAGCTTTTGGATACGGTACGCATTCGTCTGAGTACAAGGATGATATTGATATAACTATAAAGCGTAATGCAAATCCAGATTTAGGAATTCTTGCGAGAACTAAAGACTATTTCGGCTACCATCAAGAAGGTGGTGTACTAATGATTGATCATGATCCTAGTAAGTATGGGGAAAACCTTACTGCTGATGCGCTAATCAATTTGTTGACCGAAATCCACCCTCAAATAGGGCAAACAGCACGTCTTTGTCGTAACTCTGTATCTGCAGGAGTTCACTTAACAGGAA
>CANNLO010000462.1 GCA_947505055.1 Methylococcaceae bacterium
ATCAGGATTCCGGCCGTCCAACCTTGTACAGAGTTCAAGCGATGATCGCCTTCGCTCAGAATATAGGCCAGCCATACGACCACTGTTTCCCCTAAGCTTAGCCCTGGCCAGTTCCCGTGCATCGGAAATTGCTTGTTCAGCAATGCGGCTATCTTCATCTAGTCCATCTGCGCGTGAGCAGCGGAATATCGTCTAGTCGTTCGGTTCTGGTTATGTGTAATGGTGTTTCCATGGCGACAAATAAAAATATTTTGCCGCAATTTCATTAACTTAAAAAAAATTTAGCGAACGGTGAGATAGTTGTTACTTAGTAACCTTTATAGCTACTTCGTAAAAATATAAGCTATTTTTGTGCTTACGAACAGCTTCAGGCATTCGAAATTGTGTTGCTACAGTTAAACAAAATGTAGCTATAAGTCATTATTCGCATGGACATTTATGGCACTGAATCAGTGAAATTGTCACTTGTTACAATCGGGCAAAGGTCAGCATTGAACATCGGCGATAACACGTAAAAATGGCAGTATATGACGTCAATACGACGTATATTCGATAATAACGTCGTATTTCGTTTCGTTGATTACACCGCAACCTAATGCGTTGCGATGTAAAAATGCCATAATCAGTCCTGATTGCCTGCTTTTGTTTTGATGCAGTGTTCCCGTTATTGGATTCCTCGCCCCCATTGCCCCATATAAAACCGTTCATTAAGCGAAGCTCTGGAACGTGCGGCTACTTCGGCCTCCTTAAAGTCCTCATCAAGCAGCTCCACCTTAGCCTGATAGCCCACGGCCATCATAGACATCGGCCTGCAATCAACTGGAAGATTAAAAACCTCCCGGGATTTCTCAGCATCGAATCCGCCCATTTGATGCACGCTCATTCCCATGGCTGTCGCCTGAAAACATAAGCTGACACTGGCGGCACCTGTGTCATACATTGCCCAGCGATTAGGCTGTCCATTATGATTAAAGTTTTCCATTGCAACGGCAAGTATCAATATGGGTGCATTTTTAGCCCAACGCCTGTTTTTTTCAGCCAGGATTGAGAGCGCATTTTGCCAGCCGACTTCGTCTGTGGCTTTATTGCACACCACAAAGCGCCAAGGTTGGTCATTAAAACAAGAAGGTGCCCAGTGAGCGGCTTCCAGCAGAGCCAATAGATCATCATGACTCACCTGCTTATCTGGATCAAAAGCTCTGGGACTCCAACGCGATTCAATAATCTCGTGGATTCTTACTTGAGTGATTGCCGGTTTCTGTTGCATATTCATGTCCTGTTTAAATTTGATAAAAATCGATTTAATCTGTTAATAAGCTATCGCAGTAGCTGATGCGTAGTGACTCGCATATGAGAAGACGAAAAGTGCCATTCACCAGCCAATACAGACATAATAGTTATCCACAAAAACTGTGGATAACTTTGTGGATTGATTGTTTTACGCGCCTCTTACCTACGGTTTTTATTACAGTTTTGTTAAATTGTACAAAAACATGGCATTTCTATAATAACTTAAACTATCAATAAGTTACACTCACCAGTCAACACTTCGCGACTACTTTAACAGACACACCTAAGTTATTGATTCCTTCTGTGTGCAATTTTTTGTACTTCAGAATTCTTTCCATTTTTACCCCTGAACAACTGTTTACATCATTACCCAGTATTTCCAGGGGCCTCACAGAGGCCATTGATCTCTGAGCTTGCTTAGCCGTAACTAAAGTTGCCGCAATTCTTTGAGAATTCCTTCTAAGTCCGATACCCTACTCATTAACCATGGATCACCATGTAGCCAGCTATTAGCAACAATAATATAGTCACAAACCACTGAAATGTTTCGCGGTGCATGCGCTCGATGATCCTTTTGGACGACCATGTGCCAAAAACCATTGCGGCCCCTAGCAGAGTAGCCAGATACCAGAACTCACGATCCAGAACGATATAGCGATGGTAGACCACTGCTTTCGTACCATGTATCGCAAGAGCAGTCGTGGCCTCACTGGCGATATAGGCAACCGGAGGCAATCCAAGAGAAAGAAAAATGGCAGCCCGGCCCGGCGCTGCCGACAAATCCAGACAAATACCCAACTGCGGCTCCGCCACCGATGAGCACTGCACGCCCGCCCCTGATTTTCAGAATGCCAAAATACTTCTGCGTAACAAACACAAAAATTGCCGCTCCGATTGCACGGGTGACCAATTCTTTAGGCAACTGAACAAAAGATAGAGCGCCCAAGATGCTGAGTGGAATTGCCCCAAGCAAAAACAAGCCAACGGGTTTCCATTGAATTTGCGTGAATCCAAAACCAGCTCTGGAGAAATTGCCTATAAGCTGCGCGATAGTTAGCAACGGAACCGCCTGCGTCACACCAACCGTCTCAACCAACAGAGGCAAGAGCATAAGCGCACCACCAAAACCCGCAGCGCCTGAGATGGCCGCAGATACAAATGCGGCGATGAAAAGTGAGGCTAGCTCGAGCATTTGTTCCCATCAGGCATTAACGCTATTCAGCTGCCTATATCTATGAATACAACAAGCTGATGCCAGGGTATCCCACGAAATCGGGAAGAACCAATAGCTCTCGTTAATGTCCGATCTATCAAACGAAGCACTTCATTGACCGTATTGCTTTTTCAGTTGCTCTTCCATTTTGTTCAAGTCTTCATCCGACATGTCTTGCATATCCTGCATCGATTTTCCGAGAGTTTTTTGCATCAGTGAGTCGACGTTTTTACGGATAGCCGCTTCATCTTGTGGTTTATTCTTATCTTCACGCGCAACCTTTTCTTCATACATGAGAATGACTGCCTCATCGGATTTGCCTTCTGCGGCCTTACCTAACTGTGGGCGTATTGCGTTGGCGGTCTGTGCGTCTTGCTTTACCTTGAAAGCAGCCGTCTCTCGCTTATTTTTCTCTTCCTGGGCCTTATAATTGGCGTCGGCTTCTTTAACGGCTTGTTCGTGGGCTTTTATCTCAGCCAGATCCTCGTCGGTTCCGGACGCATAGGCCGGGATAGCTAAACTTATAAGAACTAACAATGCAGCAAATGACTTCATAATATTCTCCGATCTGAGAAATGGGGCTTGAACAAGGACGAGATGAAGAGTAACTGATCCATAATACAATCACCAGAATTATTGATGCCCGGTTGATGCAATGAAACGGATAAAAATCTTACTTTTATCCTGCCCAAGTTGTAGCATATCGACTAACCAATCAACTTCTTACGATTCTTCATGTCCATAGCAAACAACATACAAGAGCTGCATGAACAAATGCGCGAGTGGCGACAGCATCTGCACCAGTTCCCTGAAACTGCTTTTGAGGAAACCCAAACAGCCCAGTTTATCGCTGAAAAGTTGTCTAGTTTCGGCCTAGATGTTCATCAGGGTTTGGGTATGACCGGCGTTGTTGCCACACTCTCTGCTGGAAACAGTGACAAGAAGATTGCACTGCGGGCCGATATGGATGCTTTGTTCATCCAGGAGCAGAACACCTTTGCCTACAAATCCTGCCATGATGGGAAAATGCACGCCTGCGGGCATGATGGTCATACGGCGATGCTGTTGGGTGCCGCCAGTTATTTAGCTCAGCGCCGCGACTTTAACGGAACAATATATTTTATTTTTCAGCCTGCCGAAGAAGGTCGCGCCGGTGCCAAGCAAATGATAGATGACGGTTTGTTTGAACAATTTCCGGCTGACTGCGTTTTTGGAATGCATAATTATCCAGATATTCCGCTCGGACACTTTGCGCTTAAACCTGGCGCTATGATGGCCTCATTTGATTGTTTTGAAATCATTATCACCGGACAGGCAACCCATGCAGCAATGCCACACTTGGGCAATGATGCCATAGTCGCATCTGCTCAGCTTATTACAGCTCTACAGAGCATCGTCAGCCGGACTCTTAATCCTGCTGATCCTGCGGTTGTCAGCAT
>CANNLO010000463.1 GCA_947505055.1 Methylococcaceae bacterium
ATAAAACCGCGTCAAATCAATGCCCGAGCCAGGCAGTAAGTCAGCAACCTCAGGCCTTACCAAACAAGTGTTGACGAACAAAGCCCTATCATCATTGTTCTGAAAGAAAACTTTAGCAGAACGACTCAAGGCCACTCGGTATAGCCCACGCACCAAGCGCACCAACCAACCATCTTGGATGAATACCGCACCAAGCCCAGCAATATTATTAACTACTGGAATACCTAACATACGAGCTGCCAGTGAGCCATAAATATTCGGCTTGACTGTGTAGCCAAGAAAGACATCAGGTCGCTCACGATGCAATAACCATAAAAAACGGAAGAACAACAACAAGTCCCGCCCTGGGTGCGTACCCTGATTATCCATAGGCAAGGCAATGAAACGACAACCCAAACTATTTAAACGACCAGCGTAAGGATCATGTGGCGCCACCGCGACCACCTCATAGCTTTGCGCCACCATGGCCCGAATCAAACCAGCGCGGAAATTAACTAAATTCCAGGCGGTATTCAGTGAGATTATTATTTTCATGAAGTAAATCCAAACATAAAATTAACCCACTAAAAACTAGTCATTAAAATCAGAAAAGCTGTCGTCATTAATGGTATTTAATAGCCTTTAATGGCTTAACCGAAACTGGCAATGGTGCATCTTCGCCATAATCATGCTTTACCTTAAAACCAACATGCCCACTCAACGCTCGGAGAAATTCTCTATCTTGCTCTGGCGTCTGCATATAGGTTAAGTTAGACGGCTCAGTCGCAATAAATGGCACGACTAATTGGTCAGAGTGATTGGCTTTAACCAACGCCCATCGCTTATTAAATTCTGATGCCACCGAAATATTCGAAATCAACCCCACAGTTGCCTCAACGAGCACAAGCAAGCTTGTTATAAATAAAACAATCGAGACTAATGCTCGCTTTGGAAAACGATTACCTTGAAATAAAAATGATGCTATAGCGATATATAAAAAAATAATCGCGAAAAATGTAGTTCGCGGTGAAATTTGATTGGTTGCTGGAATTAATGTCAATAAGGTTGCCAAACAAACATAAATCCAAATTCTAGATTCGCGAAAATTATCTTTTGTATGTAATTTTTCATCATAGAATAATGCAATAAGAACAATAATTCCTAGCCATATAGGCTTACCCATATCGCCTGTCCCGATTTCGAAAAAGGCACTTGGGACATACAAAAACATTCGCTTAACAACTTCTAAAAAACCAGGTACTTCTATCACAGCCATTCGCACATAGTTACCTGGAGCTGCAATTAAAAAAACTACCCCAACAAAAAAACCCATCAATAAAATCCAATATTTAACTGAAAGAGATTTCAGATTTTTTAAGCAAATGTGGTTATAAATGTTAGCTGCAGTAAAAACAACACAAGCAGAAATTATTTGCTCTTGTGACGATCCCGCAAGAAAACCAATTAAAAAATAAAACGGTGACTTTAGAATTGCCGTAGTTAAACTTGCGTTAGACTGAGTGCGTCCATCCGCAAGAAAATACTTAGACCATGCCATAAAAACTAGACCCATAATTCCGGAAACCAAATACGCAAAATTACCATTAAGCCAAGAAACGGTTTCAGATCTGGCTGGCAATGAAAGCCAAAGAAGCATTCCAAACAAAATAAACGCTTGCAATATGCCGCCAGCGAAATTAAATCCTTTTTTTCCTAAAGCACAGTACCAACCCAACCCTATCAACGCCAACACTTCTGCCACAATAAAAAGACGATAGATTACTTCAAATACTGGGTGGGTGAGAATAAGAGATGAAAGCAATATTCCTGTAATCCTTCCTGTCCAGCCTTTGTAATAATAAATAAAAAGATCAACAATACTATTAGAATTTTGATATTGCCAAATAACATAATAGTCATCCGATATTTTCGGTTGAAAATAAAATAATGCCGCAAGAACAATGCAGCTAATGACCAACAAAGCATACGAAAAAAGATCCGTTATAAAAATATTTCTAATTTTCATAAATCTTCAACCATTATTAATATTAACCTAAACATAAAATTAAACAACCATCCCCTCGTTGCTTTTGTAAAACGCAGTCTGACCGTGCGACCATCAACGGGGTCGGCTCATTGATTCGCTGATACCTATGCACCCAATTATAGTAACATTCAATATAGTCAAAAACATACTGTAGCGCAGTGTGCCTTATCAAAAAATACTCGCTATGCTTAACTGACTTCTTAAGTGTTGCAAGGGAATGTCTTCTACAGCGTTATACCGTAAGCCCCAGAAAAGAGTTGCATTTATAAGTAGAAGTTTCCTAGTATGATAAACGCTTCAGGTAGCGCATCTCTAGAACGATGACGACAAACTTACCCAATCGAATTTATAATAAGATTAAGATTCAACATTAACTCAGACTACTGGGTTTTAATGACCAAAATTTTGCTGTTGAAAAATTGAAGATGACAATAAAAGGGATCAGCGCAAACTGTACATAAAATGGATCGAAACCAGTTCGCCCAACGATATAGCGCAAGGTCAGCATGTTTAATGCAATAGATAGAAATCCAGAGGATACATATTTGAAAAGCCGACCTCTAAATGCCAAGTCTTGTTCTGGCTTAAACACCCAAATATAATTTAACGAGTAAGTAAGTATCATACCTAGAAGAGATGTAACCACAAGTGCAATCAAATAATTCAATAAAGCCACTTTAACTAATGCATAAAACATTATGAAGGTGAAAATAAAATTTATCGCACCCACTACAGTAAATTTTGAAAACTCAATTTTCAGCTTATTCATTTATTATCCTGCACGCCATCCTTGGTTCATAGAAATTTATCCCGAACTATGTAGTTCGGCCTTTTTCGCACTTCTTCATTGATTCGCCATATGTATTCGCCAATCACGCCTAGCATCAACATGATCAAGCCACCCACCATTAATATCACAATCATTAGGGGTGCCCAACCTGCAAAAGGGGTTTCGCCACGAAACCAGCTATAAACAATGGACGCGCTATAAAGCACGCCAAGCGCAAAAGTTATTACCCCAACTAAGGATATAAACCTAATAGGCAAATAGGAAGCATCTAGTACAGCATCCAGAAAATTTTTCAGCTTTTTACCAAAGTTATATTGAGATTTTCCTATCGTTCTTTTTAGGCGAACATATGGAATAAAACTGAGACGGTAACCTGTCCAAAGTAAATCTCCTTGAAAAAACCTGTGCCTAACATCAATTGCATTGAAGGCGTCCATAACCTTTCTATCCATCAACACAAAGTCAAAGCCACCAGGTGGTATGTCCGGCATCGATATTCGCAATACCCCATAAGCCATGCGTGAAAATAATTTTGACAAAAATGAGTCTGAGCGATCAGTCCGGTAACATATTACAGTCTCTGAACCGCCTAGCCAATTCTCAACCATCTGAGGAATCAATCCGATAGGGTCTTGCAGATCAGCCGAGATATTAATAACCGCATCGCCAGTGGCTTCCTTAAACCCGGCTAACATAGCTGCCATCTGACCGAAGTTTCTGGTAAATGTGATCACCTTTACCCTAGGATCTTGCTCTCTCAGGCTCAATATCTCCTGTAAAGATCCATCCTTCGATCCATCATCCACAAATACAATTTCACATTCGTGGTGCGCGAGTTCATTTGAAAAAACAGAATGGATCTTTTCATGCGTCTTAGATATAGCGCCCTCATTGTGATAAACAGCAATAACAAATGAAATCTTCATTTTTTCTCACCTCTTTCACACATCAAAAAGATACTCGAACACAAATCTGGGTACTGCTGCCCTATCTTGTAACACCCTTCCAAATATTCTTTCGAAATAATGTCTGTCTGCAACAAACGATCCCATTGAAAGTTAGCCAGCGCCTTAAAGAATATTCCGGATCGATGCACTACCTTTAACCCTGCTGCAACAGCAT
>CANNLO010000464.1 GCA_947505055.1 Methylococcaceae bacterium
ATACTGCATTTAAATAACTCATGAAACTCAAATTTAAGAAACAGGTGTATCAAACCAAAATGGATTTAAGAAAAAATTGAAGACTGTAAAAATGTTAGTTTTGTGTGGGTATAAGCAATGTAATTTAACGACATAAAATAGTCGTTAAAGATTTGTTGGCAGAATGCCACTGTTAGGATTGCTTTTCATTGAAATATTGATACATTTACTTGGTTTTTGATAGTTTATCATGCGTTAAAAGTACGCCACCCCATGGAGGTGTTTGCAAAACTATTGCATAAGCACTGAGATTAGGCGATATTTTTCAAAGCGTAGTGTCAAATGAAAATTTTTTATGACATAACCTTATGTTCTTCAATGCATTATAATTGTATGTGTTAAATAGGGTCTAGCAGATTAGAGTGGGCTGAAAATTGTTGCCCACCATTTTTATTGGCAAAGGGTATGCAAACGATAAACCTGTTTGCCCGCATGATTACACTATCAGTTATTCAAATCAGCCAGAATTTTGTCTCTTACTAATTGCCCGGACAAGGTTACCATTGGCATACCACCACCGGGGTTGACACTGCCGCCGACAAAATACAGGTTATTTAATACCTTGCTGCGCTGGGAATTTTTAAAGCCAAGATTTTTAAAACGATCTGCAACAACACCGTAAATTGAGCCTTGATTGGAATAATAGCGTTCCTGTATGTCAATCGGCGTCCAACTTTCTTCACAGACGATATGCTTGCGCAGATCGGTCAAGCCCATTCTTTCCAGCTTAAGCAACACCCGCTCGCGCAACTTTGCATAATCATCGGCTGACAAGGGGTGTTCAGGATCAAGGTGGGGGATATGCGGCAGGATTTTAATGATTTCGCAACCTGACGGTGCTTGGCTGGTATCACTTTTACAAGGCGCCACCAGATAAATAGTGGGATCATCCGATAAGCTGTTTGCGTGAAATACCGCATTAAAATGTTCGCGAGACTGTGCAGAATAAAAAAAGTTATGATGCGCCAGTTGCTCGTATATACGATTCACACCCAGATGTAAAACCAGACCGGAACAACTGGGGGCAAATTTTTGCACGCGCTTAAGTTCTTTATCCTGATCGGTTAACAGTGTTTTATAAGCCGGAATGACTTCCATATTGGAAACGATAATATCAGCCGGAATGACGCGGTCATCAATCAAGCGCACCGCAGAAGCCCGTCCGCCCTGATGCTGAATTTCAGCGACTTCGGTATTAACCTGAATAGTGACACCTAGCTCTAGCGCAAGTTTTTCTAGGGCTTGTGCCATGCCGTACATACCGCCTTTGATGTACCACAATCCATAACCAAACTGGATATAAGGCAGTAAATTCATCAAGGCTGGCGCGTCATAAGGCGAAGAGCCGACGTATTTGATAAAGTAATTAAGCACATCGACCAGTTTTGGGTCTTTGATAAAGCGCCTGACACCTTGATCCATGGAGCGGAACACATCAAATGCCTGTAAGCTTTTTATCGGACCATAATACTTGAGCAATTCCCAAAACGAATCCAGTCCCTTTGCAAAATATCCGTCCTCGGTAACTTCACAAAGCTTTTGCGAATAGGCCAAAAATTGCTCGAACTCTTTGGCCGTATTGGGTCCCAGCATATCCAACTGCTGCTTCATACGCAGCGGATCTGAACTTAAGTCTAGGGTGCTGCCATCTTCAAAAAAATTGCGCCAATGCGGTTCCACCGTTTGTATAGTGACGTAATCGTCCATATTTTTTCCGGCACGTTCAAATAGCTGACGAAAAATATGCGGCATGGTCAGAATCGAAGGACCTAGGTCAAAGGTAAAACCGTCTTTTTGCAAGACATTCAGCTTGCCGCCGACTTTGTCGTTTTTCTCAAGCAGGTCTACACTAAAACCCTCTGTTGCCAGCGAAATGGCCGCCGAAAGACCGCCCAGACCTGCCCCGATGACTACGATATGCGGTTTATTGTTGTCGTTCATTCAAATGTCTCTGTGCTGTGTGGAATGCATCAACCTGAGCTTACTCAGATCGGCCAATAAAAAAAATCATAAGATTTTGCCAATGTTGGCGTAAATTCAATGAAGCATAGCCCCGAAATGCCTGTAAGGCTTGCCAGTTTCTGACACTACGCTGATATAAGCTACCGCTGCCGAACATAAAATCAACAAAGCCAAGCATTTCCCGATAGCGCTTATTTGAATAAGGAAACCAGTTTGGTTCGACGTTTAAGGCACTCCGGCTGGTTAAGCCAGCCACCGTATAACTGAATTGACGTAAGCCTTCCGCTCCGTGATACCGGCCAAAACCGCTATTTTTACAACCGCCAAATGGCAAACCAGCATGACCTATGTTTTTAATGACGTCATTTACGGCCCAATTACCAACCTGCAACTGTCTGGCGACCCGTTCGGCCTTAGTTATATCTGTGCTCCAGACGCTTGCGTTCAAGCCGAAATCACTGTCATTGGCAAGCTTTACCGCTTGCTGTTCTGTATTAAAGGCCATTACCGGCAACAAGGGACCAAAAGTTTCTTCGCGCATAAGCAGCATATCTTGGGTGACATCCCATAATACCACCGGATAAACATAGCGCCCCTCCAGACGCAGTGGCGAGGAGGCTTTAGCGCCTTTGGCAAGGGCATCGTTATAGTGAGCCTCGATGACGCTAAACTGTTTCAGTGTTGTCAGCGCCCCCAGATCACCCTTGTCACCGTGTCCTACTGTTAGCTCAGCTACCGCAAGTTTGAGCAGGGCAACAAATTCAGTGTAGCACTCAGCTTCCACATAACAGCGCTCGACAGAAACGCAAACTTGTCCGCTATTACTGAACGCGCCGTATAACGCCGCTTTAACAGCCCGTTCGAGATTGGCCTCGGCAAACACCAGCATCGCATCTTTGCCGCCCAGTTCCAGAATAACGGGTATTGGATGTTGCGCGGCTCTTGCCATGACTGCTCTGCCCACCGTTACACTGCCTGTAAAGAATACCAAGTCGGGTCGGGCATCGATTAACTGCTCACCCGTAGTTGCCAGACCTGTGACCTGTTGCACTAAAGCCTCGGGTAAATTCAATCCAGACAATAACTGTATAATCAGTTCCCCGACCGGCAAACTTATTTCGGACATTTTAAATATTACGGCATTGCCGCTAAACAAGGCGGTCAATAACGGATTTAAAGTCAGTTGAAAGGGAAAATTCCAGGGTGAAATTATCGCTACCACCCCATAAGCGCGGCGTTCAACTTGGGCATTGGCTTGAGGAAATAACAGCGGTGAGGTATGTACGGAAAAAGGCGACAAAATCCGGGCGGCATTTTTTTTGTAGTAGCGCAATAAGGCTAGCACCGGATAAATTTCACCCAAAATCACTTCGGTTTTTACCTTACCGGTTGCCGCCATAATGACTTCGGTAATGTTATCCAGTTCAGCCAAAATAATCGCTTCCAATTGCGCAAGCTTTATAACACGCTGCTTTGGATCGGTTTTATCCCAAGCACTTGCTGCACAACGAGCAATAGACATCGCCTCGCCAATTTCTGTGGCACTGCTCACCAGATAGCTTTTGATAATCTGCTCATCCAGAACGGAACGCGCGATTAATTCCTCGCTCATGACTCCAATCCAAAATTAATCCCGTGCTTTTGACAAATCAATTTTGAAGAAATATGCGCCGATTCATAAATGGTCGGCAAGCCGCTACCGGGATGAGTCCCGCCACCAACCAGATAACATTGATCAAGTTCCTGAAAGCGGTTATGCGGACGCCAGTACAACAATTGGCTGAATTTGTGGGACAGACTGAACGTGGCGCCCTTGAACACATGTTCGTCTGTTTCCCAGCCTTGTGGGGTGATGATTTTTTCGCATTCGATATGCTCACGAATATCGTTTAAACCCAAACGAGTTTCCAAAGCTTCCAAC
>CANNLO010000465.1 GCA_947505055.1 Methylococcaceae bacterium
CTTGAGCCTCCAACAACGTATGCTATTGATACTCTTTTAAAGCAGTCGCGGTGAGCATTAATGAATTTAGGAAAATTATTTCTTGAGCGTAAATCTATCTTAGGTGCAATTTTTTTAAACTTATCAAATGCTGACTTAATTTCATCATTCCACATTATGATGAGTTGTTTTTTTAAACCTTTTGATAAAGCCTCATCGATAGCCATGAATTTAAGCCTTAAATAATTATTTGATACATGGGGTAGTAATTTTATCTTTAAGTTAGGGTCATTACATGTTGGCCTAAGTATGAAACATTCTTTTGCATTAACTATCAACGGCGACTTTTATAAAAAGCCCGTCTACCAATTCTCTTGAAATCAACTTTACTCTCATCTTGAAGATGGCGGGCAATTGTTGAAAAAATCAGCCAGTTTCATTATCTATAGCGTTGCCTTGAGGATATGCCGACTTGTTTAGCCCAATATCCCTTTTAATGTTCGCCGCGGGAACCCATCAATCAAGATAAGCTGATTCAGCATCATTGATGAAGGCAATCACCTCATCTGACATAAGTCCAAACAATCTATGAACTTCTTGTTTATGATTCATCATAACTCCCAATCTATGTAATATATTACTAATCAATTTCTCTTGGTTCATATTAGCAATATGATATGGCTTAATCAATTTAATCTACGATCAAAATTTTGCTTTAACCATATACTAGACGATGGCTAATTTTATTAGTTTATTTCCATCAGAGCTCATTGGATGAGCTTGGCATATTTCATAATAAATCAAAGTTGGTAAGTTACCAAAGATGCATCTCTGTATGAGATAAAATGAATTAAGTTTATTGCTGAATAATTAAGGATTAAATGCCTATGCAGAATTCAAGTGGTAGTAATCCATATTCAGTGAGTGTATTAGAATTTTTGTGAAGGATTGTCCATGATTAATCAGAATAATAAGCCTCGCATACAAAGCTGGATTCCACCTAGCTTCGTGTGGACGATGGTGCCTGACATTTTTTTGATTAATGTGCCGGTCAATGATCCCAATGTCGTTGAGTTTCTCTCTACGGGTATGCGTGAGGTTCAGGTTCAGGGCCCTAAGATTACGGCTAAGGCTTTGGCAGCTTGGATGGGTAGTGAATCATTGCAAGGTCAGTTGTTTGAAGCTGTTTGGCACCAAGGTAGGCTCAAGCCTATTGGAATACGTATCAAATCAGGCATGAAAGTTGAAGCTTATTGCCACGGCGTATTTTTACTTCCCGACCAGAAAAATCTCTGTGTGGTTGTTGGTCGTTTTAAACCTGTTATAACAGATGAGTGGATATCTTCTCAACTAAAAGTGGAATCGGACGCGCTACTTCTAGAACACCAGTCCAAAACTGCCGATTTCAAAGAGCGCATGAAGATTAAGGAGAAGTCTGATAAAGACTTCTACTCTCGGAATAGCTTAATGGAGCAGGCCGGAAATGTTGCGAACGCATATTTGGCGATGGAGAAGTTCCACCAAGAGCCCATCTTGACCGCCGAACGATTGCTACATTTGTTGCCATGTGCTGCTAAGTTCCCACTGCCATCTTCAGGGGATCCCGATAAAATTGCACGTTCAGCATCAGCTGCAATTGCAGCATCTAATTGGTTGCCACCTAGAGAAGGTAGTTATACTGGCCTCATTCCTTCAACTGCTAGCCGCAAAGAGCAAGGTCTCGTTTCTTGGGTTCCATACTTAGGTTTGCCGTCATATCCAGAGATTCGATGGGCAGTTCAAGGGCGATTGCCTGTTGCATTACTTAAACCGCGTATTAACGATATAAGTAAGCCAAAATTTGACGCTGGCACACAATCTATTGATGAAACAGTTCAAATGCCTTTTGATGCAACGGTTGAAGTGCCTGGATTTGAAATAGACGCAACTGACTTGAAGGATGCGTTGGAAGATATACATCTTGATCAGAGCGACCTTCGTAACAGGGTCGATGACGTTCGGAAGGGCTTAGGAGATCAAGGGTTTGAAGCGATTGCCTGGTTCCAACCTTATCACGTATGGACCGAAGATACTTGGGGTATCTACTTTGATGCTAGGGCGATAGATGATCTTGCCCTCAGTTTTATTGAAGACTGTAAATCACAGCACATTCGAATTTCTCACAGTTTAGCAGCAAGACTTGCTTTTGGTCTTATCTGCGAACATGAGCTATTCCACGCTAAAGTAGAGGCAGCACTTTCCTGGCAAGAACTCAATGCCCTAGAACCAAGACATTTACGCTATTCAAAAAATGTCTATCAGGCCTTGCGTGAGACACCAGAGTGGCTAGAAGAGGCTTTGGCCAATTGGTCTGCATGGAATTGGTTTAATGGCCCCAGTATGCAGACAGAGGTAAGTCAGTCGGGCATTGATTCACAAGTATTATCACGAGTCGTTGAAACATATTTGGACCTTTCCCCGCCTGGATATCGTGAATGGCGCCTTGGAAAGCAGAATGCCACATGGCGCATCTTTACTAACCAGCTAATTACGGGAAGTCCAAAGAGTCCAGCCCGAGGCGTCGGACTGCCAACAGAAAGCATACTTGCCAGTCTGCCACCGTATGACTTTAAATTATCTGACATTCCTATGCGTTTTGTTGGCTCTGGTGATATAGCCAGTCGCTTACAAAGTCATCCTGCTACGTTTCATGTACCTCCGCGCCGTGAGCTCGAAAAGGCGTTAAAACACTTCAAACACAGCTTGAATGCTGCTGGAGGTAAAGGTGGTCACCAAAAGTGGACGGGGCCTGACCAGCGCGCTTTTATTCTTCCTACGCGAGATCCTGTAAGTCCAGGAGTATTTAAGACATTCCTGAACCATGTGGGTATTAATAAAGCAGAATACGTTCAAGATGTACGCCCAAATCTTTAAACATCAGAGCTGTAAAGCTACTTGTGATATTTTTGCTAAAAATGCATCATCTCTGCGCTAGGCCTTAATTCAACTATTATTTTTTCGACATCAATTAATCACAAATAGACTAAGATGTATGTATGTTAATAACGCGTCAAAATGTTAAATAAACTTTAATTAAATTAACAATAAAACTTAACTTTAAAAATTGCCAATGAACTCTATATTTGATATCCCAGAATCCAACAAACTAAAACTTTTCGGCTATAAATTTGGTCAAAACGGCGCGCATTCAGCTAGAACCATGATGCTGGATGAATTAGTAATACTGTTTTCGACTATGCCGGCGAGTGCTTCTAAGGCCGAGTATGTTGATGCAATTGTTGAGGGAAACTTACTCAATAAGCCTAGCAAAAAGGCTAGACAACTAACGGCAAGACATTTAATAGACTTGTATTCCCTTGATTTGTCGATACCAACATTTAGAGTGTTTCGCCAACTTTGGGAGCGTGATCCAGAAGCTAGGCCTGTGCTTGCATTATGTGCATGCTTGGCTAGAGATCCTTTGCTAAGAGGGAGTGTGAGCTTTATATTGAAAAAACAGTTGGGTGAAAGCATTGCGCGGGCTGAAGTGGAGGATATTCTCAGTGCTCAGAATCCAGATCGTTTCAGTCCGGCATCCCTTAAATCTTTTGCTCAGAATATCAATGGTACCTGGACTAACGCGGGATACTTGAAAGGAAAAGCTTACAAACTCCGTTCGCTGCCAGTTGTTACACCTACAAACCTAACTTACTGCCTGTTCCTGAGTTATTTAGAAGGTCTGTCTGGACAAAGACTTTTCAGTTCTAGGTGGGCTAGTTTGTTGATGTTGCCAATAAATGTATTGACTGACCTTGCTACCGCCGCGGCTAACCGTGGACAGATTGTTTTTATGAATGCAGGCGGCATCAAGGAAGTTCGTTTTGACGGGTTTTTAACAGTGGCAGAAGAGGTATTATTGCATGAGTAAACTCGACAAGCTCGTAA
>CANNLO010000466.1 GCA_947505055.1 Methylococcaceae bacterium
AACTTAAAGGTTACCAGAGACGCCCCTGTAAGTGTCATCAAGGCAGCATACAAAGCGCTGTGTCAGAATTTTCATCCTGATAAATTCCAGGGTAATAATGAGGAAGCGGAAAGAGTCATAAGACTGGTAAATGCTTCCTACGCAGTTTTAATGGATCCTGCCAAGCGCGCAAGCCACAACGATTGGATAAGGGAGCAAGAAACTAGGCAGCAGGGTGGAAGTGCAAAGGTTGAGGCAACTGACAATGCAGCGGAACCCACGGATTATCAAAAGCAAAACAGTCAAAGGGAGCAAAGACGGCAACAAAAACCACCGCCATCAAGCACTGATAATGCAAAAGAAATGTTAAACCGCGCCCATGATTTGCATGACATAGGCCAATATGCAGAAGCGTTGACTCTTTATCAATTTTTAGCCAAACAAGGCGAAGCTCAAGCCCAGTTTAAATTGGGTGTGATGTACGATAAGGGGCACTATGTAATGCAGGATTATGCCCAAGCGGTCTTTTGGTATCTCAAAGCAGCAGAGCAGGGTAATTCAAATGCGCGCTACAATTTAGCGATCAAATATCAATCGGGTCATGGGGTAGCCAAGGACGATGTCCAGGCCGCTTATTGGTATCGCAAAGCAGCCGAATAAGACTGCTTACAGTGTGTAATCGGAAATAAACGAAAAAAAGATGGCCATCTGCAAGCATTAAGCGCATTTTTTCTGAATTTAGAAAAATCAGGTATTGAGCCAATTATATTTTTTACATTTTAGTCTGCATTGCTTTGATATTAGATTTGGAATAAACGATCGCTTAATGTTTTTTTTATTATTATGTGCCATATCGTTTTTTCTATTCCTAAACGGCTAACGATATGGCCAGGACTCTTCAGTGAAACATATTAAGCCTTATGGTAGAATTACAGGTTGCATCAACCTTAGTAAATAACAATATGTTTTTAAAAGATTTTTACAGTATTCAAGATGGCAGTGTCAGTATTGCCGCCGAACAAGCCAGTATGTTTGCCAAAGAAGTTGCGCATGACTTCAATCCTTTGCACGATGTTGACGCAAAGCGTTTTTGCGTGCCAGGCGATTTGTTGTTTTCTCTGGCATTGGAGAAATATGGCCTTAGCCAAAATATGCACTTTATCTTTTCTGGTATGGTTGGACATGACGTATTGTTGAATTTTCCAGGCACCGATGCCGAGCAAATTGATGTGAACGACAATCAGGGCAAAACCTATTTGCAGGTCGCACGTTCAGGAGATATTAGTCGGGACTCAACATTAATTGAAAGCTTTATACGCGATTATGTGGCTTTTTCAGGACAAAATTTTCCTTATGTACTGGTGCCCTTGTTAGCCCAGGAAAATGTTATGTTTAACATCAATCGGCCCCTAGTGATATACGAAAGTATGACTCTGTCATTTCATCATCTTGATTTTCGGCATGCTTTCGTGGAAATGTTGGAACCGAAGATTGAAGTCAACGGCAAACGTGCCACCGCTTTTTTACACTTTCAGATCAAGTCGGGCGAAGATATAGTTGGAACAGGCTTTAAAAAATTAGCGATCAGTGTGCCGAGTGCTTATGAAGCTGTGCCGATGCAGGCGTTTGTTGATGAATATCTAGCCAGGAAAAACGACTGTCTGAGTAACTTGACGGTGTCAGGTTAGCTCTTTGTAAATGATGTTTTTTAAAGCATTCTCAGGCTTCGGTGTTACTGATGTTAGATTCTTTATGATTTTGAAAAACACCGTTCAGTAGAGTTGCGGATCCGCACCGGTAAAATATACAATTAATTCGAAATAGGGATATTAGATGTCAAATTTTTTTTCCAAACAACGCATTATTGCCGAGCCTGGCTATAATCGCTGGATGGTTCCACCTGCCGCCCTAGCCGTTCATCTGTGCATTGGTCAGGCCTACGCGTTCAGTGTTTTTAATAATCCACTATCTCGAATTATTGGTATTACTGCATCCGCTCCAGATGATTGGAAGTTAACTACATTAGGCTGGATTTTTAGTTTAGCCATCGTTCTTTTAGGTCTATCTGCTGCTTTTGGTGGCAAATGGTTGGAGAAAGTAGGTCCTAGACTGACTATGTTCGTAGCAGCTTGCTGTTTTGGCGGCGGGTTTTTAGTTTCAGCCCTAGGTGTGTCTCTGCATCAAATCTGGCTGGTTTATTTAGGCTATGGGGTTTTAGGTGGAATTGGTTTGGGTTTAGGTTATGTTTCACCGGTTTCAACCTTGATCAAATGGTTCCCCGATCGTCGAGGGATGGCCACTGGCATGGCAATTATGGGCTTTGGAGGAGGTGCAATGATTGGAGCGCCACTGTCAATTTTGTTGATGGATCATTATAAATCGGCTACCTCAGTCGGTGTAATAGAAGCTTTTATCATAATGGGATGTCTGTATTTTGTCTCTATGCTGATCGGTTCTCTTGCGATTCGCATTCCTCCCAAAAATTGGCAACCAGAAGGTTGGGTTGCTCCTGTTATTGAAAA
This sequence comes from Methylococcaceae bacterium, assembly GCA_947505055.1. The sequence continues at coordinate 2,502 of CANNLO010000466.1, forward strand.
TGATATGATCACCAAGCATCATGTCCATATTGATCAGGCATTAAAAACTCCACAATTTTATTTACTTTGGCTGGTTCTTTGCCTGAATGTAACTGCCGGTATCGGTGTTTTAGGGCAGGCTTCGGTCATGATCCAGGAGATATTTAAAGGAGCTATAACAGCCCCTGCCGCCGCCGGCTTTGTTGGGTTGCTCAGTTTGTTTAATATGGGCGGTCGCTTCTTTTGGTCGTCTGCATCCGATTATATTGGCCGAAAAAACACATACTTTATTTTCTTTATTATAGGTATCGGACTTTATGCTTCTGTGCCGTCAATTGGTGCCTCAGGTAATGTTGGTTTATTTATAGTGATGTATGCGCTTATCTTAAGCATGTATGGGGGTGGTTTTTCTACCATACCGGCTTATTTGGCAGATATTTTCGGCACCCGCTATGTGGGCGGAATTCACGGCCGATTACTGACAGCGTGGGCAACAGCGGGGGTTCTAGGGCCAGTGTTAGTTAATTACATTCGTGAAGCTCAGATTGAACAAGGCGTTGCTAAAGCAGATGCCTACAGTGTGACCATGTATATTATGGCAGGGCTTTTGAGTTTGGGCGCTTTATGCAATCTGATGATCCGCCCTGTCCATCAAAAACACCATATAAAACAAAATGAGTTTGATGAGATTGACGGTATTTTTCCGCATTCAGATGATTAAGTCATGACAAAAAAGCTCGCAAGTCGCCGCCAGGAAGATAACATGAAGAATTTAAAATCTGAGTTGCTAAAATTACTACTATTCTGGCTTTATGTCAGCCTCCCGCTTGCATGGGGTATATGGTCAACTTTACAAAAGACACTGGCATTGTTTAGCTAATCTTTAGATAGAGCGCTCTGTCATCATGCTATCTCTGTCGATGCGGCTCTAAGCGGTATTGTCGCCTCTTGGACAAAGTGAAATTCCAGTTTCTCGTTGGCAAAATCAATAATTCGTATCATTCAGCTAACAGAACAGCAATAGCTGACTTGGCATTACACTGCGCTATTACTTTGGCTAACTGTGATTCATTCAATTTATGTTTGATTGCTTCAGTGCCATTGAAGTCAAATACTTGATAATCCTTTTTGGCAAAGGTTACGATTTGGCACTTCTTGAACGGCATATTTTCAAAGGGCATTTTTGAAGTATTCAGAATTAATATTGGAGTCTCTTCCAAGCTGGGCGCATAAATCAAAAACTCACCCTTCATCACCAGTACTGCGCGATATTGATTTGCAGTGGTCAAATATAAATAACCAACCTCAACGTCTTTTTCTTTTAATTTCATACAATTAAACTCTTTGATTTATTCCATTCCAGCATAACTTAATGCCCATTTTTTGGTAAACCTGCAAGAAAGTAATCATGA
>CANNLO010000467.1 GCA_947505055.1 Methylococcaceae bacterium
CACCGTTGCCAAACATAGCGTGCATCTGGATGGTCGCCAGGCATCCCGTGTAACCTATACAAGCGCCCAGATCGTGTTTCGATCAATCTATTTTCTTTGTCAAATGATTGAATGGCCGATGACGCACGCCCCTCACTATCCTGCAAAACATAACCAACAAGATGCCGCGTAGACTCAACATTATCACCGTAAATAACTTCTTTAATTGACCATGCCGCGATAGCTACTGCGAAGTCGTCTTCCGGATCTGGAATACCATAAATCATTTTATTTACCATCCATTAATTGCTCACCCAATAGATTAACTACACCACAAATCGGTGCCCCCGTTACCTCTATACCATTCACCGAATCCAGATAATACTTATGATGATGGCCATGAATAATTTTCGTTGCTCCGATAGCCTCAGCCAACTCATCAAGCACTTTAAAGCCATGTCGATGACAACTCGGTGCCTCATGAGTCACCAAAATATCAGCTCTAACACTGCTCTTCATCCGTTCAAATTCGTGATGCCAGATAGCGTTGTCCATATGTAGCGGGATTTTTTTAACATTTGAGGGCTTACATTGCAGCCAGTGCTTTCTGTCTATCCACTTCGGAATATTGCCAGGCATCCAAATATGCTCTATAAAAATCCCGCCTAGGCCAGCAATCCGAAGTCCATCAATCTCAACTACTTTTAAATGCAGATTGTTGTAAATCAGTGCTGAGTTAAATAAGTTCTCATGCTCGGCAATAGAATCAAAATCATGATTACCTGGAATCCAATATATCTTGGTCATGCCGATAATGGGTTGTAAATGCCGTTCTAACGGAACGTCAAGATTGTAATCCCCCAGCAGCACGATGGCCTGTGGCTTGTATTTAAAGACAGCAAAGACGATTTGCTTAAAACTGCCGTGCGGATCGCCGAAAAATAAAATCTTATTGGGCATTCGTTATGTCTCCGCACGGTTTGAAATATGCATCTATTATATGATATGTTTTGTAACTTATATATAAATATTTTTCTAATTTTAACGTCACCTTTAACCCTAAAAGTTTGAATCTGAAGTTTCCCAGTTCTTGAGTCCGTAGCCTATAAGGGAAAACCTAATAAAGTGGGGTTTGCCATAAACGTAGCAAACCCTACATTAAATAACCTTGTTATGGTTTGGCTTGGTTGACAGTGTCCAGGCGTATTTAGCGGCTATTCCCTCGACAGATATCAAGGATAGCAAAGCCATTAAGAGACTCATCGGTTATCTGGATCGTAATCGCAAATGGATACCGTGTTATGTCATGCACAGTAAGCTAAAATTGCCCAACTCCAGCAATCCGGTGGAGCGCTGTAATAATCTGGTGACCGCCAGACGTCAAAAGCACCACGGAATTAATTGGTCTAAAAATGGCTCTTATGCATTGACCACATTAAGTGCTGTGACGCTTAACAACGCAACAGTCCAATGGGTAGAGCACCGTACGCTTCCTTTTACCTGGGTGGCTAAGAAGACTGCTTAGGCTAATCGTACAGGTCGAAAAAATTGTACTCGTTTATTTTACATAATCCTGTGCGCTGTTGAATGAATATGGATAAGCAACTTGCCAAATATCAGCTGAGAACCTGATTAAGTAACACAGCATGTTCTTGTCGACTAGGTAGGCCTAACCGAGCGCCCATCCGCATACAGCACAAAGCTCCTGCCGCACTGGCATAGCGAAGTAGTGTTTGCCACTCCATATTGACTGCCAAGGCCGCCGCAAAGGCACCATGAAATGCATCACCGGCACCTGTGGTATCAACAGCCGTAATCGGATAAGCCGGAAGTTTACCCTGCTCATTGCCGCGTCGCCAGATCAACCCTCTCTCACCCAAGGTAATGACCACAACGGGAGCACGCTCCGCAAGTTGGCTTAAGGCTTGATATTCGTTACCTTCAAACTGAATGGCGAACTTTTCTGAGCAAACTAGATAATCTACGTGAATCATTAATGCCAGGGTGCCTGAATGTACAGAACCTGCATCTAAAATTGTCGGAATATTGGCTTTTCGAGCTTTTTCAATAAGGGGTAATGAGATAAAGGGTTCATGACCATCGAATAACATTACCTTCGCCGAGATCACATTAAAGTCTACTGCATCAGCTGATAAAGCTTCTGTGTCACCTTTGTAATTGATTAAACAGCGCTTGCCATTAGGCTTAACCAAGATGGTAGATAACGGCGTCGGTGATTCTCCACGAACAATTAACTGCGTATTGACTCCATGATCATTGAGCTCCTGAACATGTTTTTCGCCGTATAGATCATGTCCCAAATAACCGGAAAACGCTGAAGTTAAACCCAGTTTGGTAATACAAACGGCGGCATTGGCCGCTGGGCCACCTCCACAACTGAGTAAATTATCGGCAACTATTTTTTCATCAGCAGCAGGATGATGGCTTACCGAAAAGATTAAATCATAAGAAGCGTGCCCAACGCATAGCACATCAATAGTTACAGTCATGGTTACTGATGTAATCGAGAAATGTAAAAGTTCATGGTATGTACAAGCAATTTTATCATTATCGAGAACTGGGAAACTTCAGCTAATGAATAAACAGAGAAAACTTCCCAAACCCCGTTACCACACAAAACCGTTTAGCTCTGGTAATAGCTACGTAAAGCAAAGACCTTTCGCGCTGTTCATGCTCTCTAATAATAGTAGGATCATCTGAATCTAAAATATTTAACGGAACAACGCCTTCGTTAATACCGGCGACATACATATAATCAAACTCAAGCCCCTTAACACGATGCATGGTGGCTAGCCTGACACCTGGTTTATTGGCATTGTCCACGGTATTTTGATCGATCTGATAAAAAGGAATACCTGCTTCAGTTAAGGCCGCGATGTAACGATCCATATCAGAATGCCTTCTGACGGTAATACAGGCCTTAGCCAACTCTTGCTCGGTTAATTCTTTTAATGAATTTACAATAAATTCGGCTTCCGACTTGGCGCTGGCAAAACATTCAATAATAGGTTCTGCACCCGTCATTAACGATCGATAACCCATTTGCTCATCCACACCGTTATCTAAATCATCAAACGAAAGCCCATTCAATAAGGAAACCGCCCAATGCCTGATTTGCTCGGTAGTGCGATAATTAATACGTAACTTACGGCTGCGACCAATGATTTTAATACCGCATTGCCCCAGCACCACTTTGCTACCGTAAATACGTTGGTGTGCATCACCGACAATAAACAAATCGTTTCTTCCTTCAGGAACCATCTGCCGCATCAACCTAAAGGCATTCAAACCAAAATCTTGCGCTTCATCGACAAGAACACTGGTGTAAGGCAATTGGATCGATTTGGTTTTAATTAAAGTAAGTGCATCGCGATACGCATCTTCTGCTTCTTTGAGACCTGCGTCATTCAATCCCAATCGATAATTTTCAAACACCGGCCAAACCGCCTTTCTTAACGATCTATTCAATTGAACGCCTCGCCCCACGCGTCTTGCTTTAAAATAGTCCTCTAATGAATTGACATTCTGTGGCTGAATCACTTTTTCCCATTCTTCATAAAAAAAGGACTCAGATAAATCCGGTTCATCAGGCTTTAGCACCAAGGCATTATCCCAAATCTGATTTTTTTGCTGTTCATTAAAAAACGTAAACTTAACGGGATAGCCTTGCTTATCCATAAAGCGCTTAACCCAGGCATCCAAATTAATCACTTCAATTTTTCGCAAAACATCGGGCGCACAGATGTGTTTTAAATTCTGTTCAATATCAACGGCCAGGTTTTTAGTGAAGGTCGTGAACAAGATACTGGTTTCGCGATCCGGTAACACTTGCTCAGCTAGCCACTTGGCTCGATGCATTGCCACAACTGTTTTTCCGGTACCCGC
>CANNLO010000468.1 GCA_947505055.1 Methylococcaceae bacterium
ACTTATTTCTTTTGGGCTAAGCCAGATTCAAAATAAGCGCATTTATCCAGCACAGGGCTAATTTTAGTCTAGTAGGTTAAGTTGTAAGTTTGGTGCTTACTTAGAATAAGTTAAATTTATCTTGTGGCTTTGTCAGTAGCTAAGAAAATAAGTTTTAGTCTTGAATAATTTATTGTAGCTTTAGAGTGATGGCAAAGAGAATAATGTTGGGTTAATTCCGGCTTTTTTATGCCTGAATTGTTGGCAGTTGTTGCGGTTTATTGTGATGATTTATTTTTTACTGTCACGTGAGTGTCACGTGGAAGGCTTTAGCAGAATACGACAGCACAACGAAAAATGGCCTAGAGAACGGTTATTTTCTCTAAGCCATTGGTTTCTTTGCACTTCTCGAAACCAGAATTTGGTACGAGAGCCGGAATCGAATCGACTGTAAGTTATTGATAGTAATGAATGCAAATTATTAATTAACAAAAAGGACATAATAAAGGACATAAATTTGATTCCTGCCCCTAAAAATGAAAAAATATCCGCACTACCTGCCAGAATTTTAGGTACAAAAAAGCCAGCGATAACCGACCCTGATTGTTATAACATCAAATTAATTTAAACTAACTTTTTCAAACACTCCCAATGCCTTCGCTAAAGGTATCTATTTCTTGGGGGCAAGGGATAGTAGGTTCAAATCCTATCATCCCGACCAATTGAAACAAAGGGTTACAAAAAATAGTTTTTAGTTAAAACTAAAAATTGCGGTTTCGGGTACTCATACAGGTACACTTTGCAAAGTTATTGCCAATATTCAAAAGCATAAAATTGACGGCAACGGTTGCCGATTAAATTTAAGATATTGCCGCATTGAATATTCGCGGACAATAATAGCAACGGCGGACGTGGCAGTTGCGGTATAGCAGATCATTCGTAATGAACAGGCACGAGGTCGACTCTCGTCATTGGCTCCATAAAAGCACAGTATCAGCCGATTAACCTTGAAATGGTTAGGTATCGCATTTAATTAATGCCCAGCATAAACCGTCAACGTTTTGCGGATTCGCGCATTCATTGCCGATCATCACGTACAAATAAGTCAGCAATCTCCAGCATATATTTTTTCATTGACTGTCTTTATCGATAATTATTGGCGGATTAGTTGAATACGGGTTATTTGGCGAGTCATTGCTATATCTGCGACTGATTTTTTTCTAAACCAGATCCAAAAGTTGGCGTTACACCTCCCCTAAAATCAAGTTGGTATTCGAAAAGTAATAATGTGAACTTCCGGTTACGACCCGAACCGGGCATTGACCTCAGATTTCCGAGCGACTGCACACTAACGCATAGCCGCCATTCAACTTATCAATAATGGCCTTATAACTGACTGCCAAAATAACAACGACAAATATTAGGACGTCTTGACTTTCTTAATCAAGATAATATGATATGCGATATGAAAATACTCCGTGTTGTTTTGGATACCAATGTTCTCGTGGCCGCATCCCGAAGCCGGAATGGTGCTTCGTTTGCATTGCTATTGGCACTAAAAAATGGTCAATTTACTGCACTGGCATCGGTGCCGCTGATACTGGAATACGAAGCCGTGCTGAAGCGACCGGAACAACTGGTCGTCAGTGGACGAACTGCGGCTTCGACCGATGCCTTCCTGGACGCACTGTCGTTATTTATTGAACCCGTACACCTGCATTACCTTTGGCGACCGCAATTACGTGATCCAGCCGACGAGATGGTACTGGAAACCGCATTAAATGGCCGAGCCGACATGCTGGTTACCTTGAATATTGCTGATTTTGTTCCTGCCAGCCATTTTCGACTGCCGGTGTTAACCCCAGGTGCTTTTTTGCGCCAACTGCAAGAGGAGAAAACCTGATGACCAACTATGCATTGCGTGTCCCTGAATCTTTGTTTACTTACGCCCGCAAAGTAGCGGAGGAAGAGCATGTATCAATGAACCAGTTTTTCGTCATGGCTATTGCCGAAAAGGTTTCCGCATTAAAGACCGAGACCTATTTTCGTGAGCGGCAAGCTCGCGGCGAACTCAATGCTTTTGACACCTGGCTCAACGCCAGTCCTGATGCCGAAACGATGGCAGGGGATGAGCTAACTTGATATCGGTTATAACCGGTTTTATTCCTGCGGTTCGATTAAATATCGTCTGTACTGGTGGGGTAAAAGTGAAGCTCGTGGTTGATGGAGTTTGTCAACATCCTTTCGTTACCCAAAATTTTGCGCGAATTGATGTCGAGCATAAACAGCATGCCCGACAGGGCTAAAAAATTATATTTATTTGTGTCTTGGAGACCCTAAATGATTTCGACCCAGACCAGCCATTGAACTCTTCTAATACGCCACTCAATACCGGACGGTCGTTGCAAACCTTGTTTCAACGGTTCTGCAAGCTGTTCAATAGGTGCAGCGACACACCATGGGTAACCGACATTACGCTACGGGCTTCTATGGTTATTATCGCAGCATAAGCTCATATCTTTATCCCATTGCAGCATCAAAAAGGCGCAGACGTAAAACTCAAGCAGCTACCCTGGTGCATACCGCAGCTCATCTGGTATAAATCGTCTCAATTTTAGCTCATGGGTATGCCTGCGCTTGAGTAAATGGACAAAATTAAATCTCGCAGGACAATAATTGTAATTTTAATATAAAAAAGTGTCAGTATTTTTTACACTTTAGAGTCTAGCCGTAAGCCAGACCAGAAATCCTCATAACACCTTATTAATTAACATGTATATTTATCTTTAAATCAAATAGTTACTAAAAATTCCTGTTTTTTAGCCTAAATTCATCAAAAATCAGCAAAAAAAGTGTCAGGATTTTTTACACTTATGATAAGTGGGGCATATGGCCCGGTTTATAAGGGTTTCAGCCGTCTTCAGGCTACACAAAACCCCATTCTGCGCAGAAAAAACCGCAAAAACTGCTAGGCATGTCCTGGAAAATGTCAGAAAATTTTACACTCTACTCTACTCTACTTTCATGCACTATAAGCAACTGACTGGTAATGATAAAGTAACGTAGGCATGGAAAGTGCTAGGTATAAATACGTAGCAACAAAACCTCTGGGTGTCTGAGTAGGCGGTCAGTTTTTATAAACAACAAGACGAGATCGACACAATGAAGCACAAAAAATTATGGGCCGCAGGCCTGCTGCTTAGCCTTAACGCCGCCACTGCCTCGGCTACTCTGATTGATCGCGGCAATGGCCTGCTGTATGACACCGTGCTTAATGTGACCTGGTTGCAGGATGCCAACTATGCCAAGACCAGCGGCTATGCGGCCACAGGTGTAGATTTGGCAACAGGTACAATGACCTGGGCGGCTGCCAATACCTGGGCTGCACAACTGAATGTTGGCGGCCTGAGCGATTGGCGTTTGGCGACCAACACCCCGGTCAACGGCACAAGCTTTAATACTAATTTCAGTTTTAACGGCACTACTGATGTCGGTTACAATATCACCAGCCCAAAATCCGAGTTGGCCTATATGTATAATGTCAACCTGGGTTTAAAAGATTATGTTAGCGCTACCAATGTCAGTCAAGCTTCAACATTCGGCGTATTCGGTAACGGCACCTTTAACGGAGTTAATCAAAACAGCTTTGGTCAAGCCAACGTCGATCCAGTGAATAACTTACAAGCCTATGCTTACTGGTCGGGTGCGGAGTACTCGCCCGGTTCTGGCAATGCTTGGCTCTTCGCTACCTACTATGGCAGCCAGTCCTTCAACGTTAAGGGCTTCCAGTTATACTCCGACTGGTCAAATTTGCGGAAAATACAGAGGGGGTATAATACCCAGATTTAACCGCAAAACCTGACATGCTAAAGATCGATTTTACCGAAAAAGCCATTAATGA
>CANNLO010000469.1 GCA_947505055.1 Methylococcaceae bacterium
ACCCATTCCTAACCCAGCGGGCAAAAAAAAGGCCTTACATTTCTGTAAGGCCTTGATATTATTGGAGCTGGCGATGGGAATCGAACCCGCGACCGGCTGATTACAAATCTCAAAGCCGGCGCATTTACGAGGGTATACTGAGGCGTATAATCATATATAAAACATGTGCTTAGGATGAAACCGAGATTGACGAAAGTATCTCATTGCTACTGTTAATTACTGTAAAGAGTAGCAAAGGAGTAGCAATGCTTTTTAAGTTTGAGCAACTGACTGAACAACAGTCAATGTCATCATTCAAACTTTTATTCGCCTTGCTGCTGTCTTTGCAACCCAACTACAACAGCAGGCAACAGCATGGCAAAAGTAAATTTTACAAAAAAATCGATAGATGACTTTTCATCTCCCACTAAGGGCTGGCAATATCACTACGATACTAAAGTACGAGGTCTAGGCATTGGTATTAGCAGCACAGGTACGCGAACGTTTATTGTCTATCGCAAAATACAGGGGAGACCTGAACGTCTAACTTTAGGCCGTTATCCTGATTTAAGTATTGAGCAAGCACGAAACAAAGCAACTGAAGCTAATGCCCAGATTGCAAAGGGTGAAAACCCTAATGACCTAAAGCGTGAAGCACGTAAAGAAATGAGCCTTGGTGATTTGTTTATTGATTATCTTGAGAAGCACGCAAAGCTACACAAGAAAAGCTGGCAGTCAGACGAAGAGCAATTTAATCGTTACATGCAAGCGTGGTCCAAGAAGAAATTATCCAGTCTTGAAAAGCGTGATATTCAAACTATTCATGCAAAGGTGGGCTCAGATCATGGGCACTATGCTGCAAACCGTTTGCTTTCGCTGCTGCACACGCTATTCAACAAAGCAATTGATTGGGATATTTGGCAAAAAGCTAATCCAGTACAAGGTATCCAAAAGTTTCGTGAAAAATCAAGAGAGCGTTTCTTGGCTCGTGATGAAATGCCTGTATTTTTAAAAGCATTGGAGAATGAAGCTAATGACATTGCACGCGATTACATTCTAATGTCGTTGCTTACAGGGGCTCGGAAAGCCAATGTACTGGCGATGCGTTGGGATGAGATTAACTTGAACACCACGTTATGGAGAATACCCGAAACAAAAAATGGTACTGAGCATTCAATTCCTCTAGTGCCAGAAGCTGTCGCACTATTGAAAAAACGTTTTAAACATAAGCAATCTGATTGGGTATTTCCTGGCACTGGGAAAACAAGCCATTTGATGGAGCCGAAGAAAGCATGGAAGCGAATATTAACCGAAGCAGGAATTGATAATCTGCGTTTACATGATTTACGCCGTACCTTTGGCAGCTGGCAAGCTTCAACCGGCGCAAATTTGTCGGTCATTGGCAAAAGTCTTAATCACAAGAACGTATCAACGACTGCAATTTACGCGAGGCTTGATACTGACCCAGTTCGTAAATCAATGGAAACTGCTACTAAGGCAATGTTTGATGCTGAAGTTGAGGAGTAATAATTTGTTCAGCCAGTCATTAACATAAGGAATAACCATCGCAACGAATAGACCTGTTGTGATGATTATCGTATGGTGATTAGAGGAAATCGGACTCACCACCTTCGTGTCCAACTGCATAGAGTCGGTCAGCCAGTTGCTCAAGCATTTGACGCTTGGCTAAACGTTTTTTCCAAGAGCGAGGTATGACTGAGTAGCCGTAATAAGCACCGGCAATTTGTCCACAAACGGCTGCCGTCGTGTCAGCATCATCGCCCAGATTGGCTGCTTTAAGAATAGCATCGGCAAAGTTATCGGTAGTCCAAAAGCTCCATAAAGCCGCTTCCAGGCAATTGACAACATAGCTGGTGCCTCGAATTTCTTGCTCAGTTTTTTGGCAATAATCGCCGTTGGCAATTGCCATAATCTTGGCTTCTCCGTCAAACGAGTTTGCATCGGCAAACAGAATGTGTTGTTTATTCCCACCTGCAAGAGCTCGAAGGAGCATGTTACAAAATAGAAGACAAGCATCAAGGCAGTCTGATGCACCGTGTGTGGTTCTGGAGCTTTCTACAGCAAAGGTCTGTGCCTTTATTCTGTCGTTATAGTAAAACAAAGGGATCGGGGCCAAGCGCATCAGACTGCCATTACTGGTACGCTGGAAATTAATTGCTCCAGCATAAGGATTGCCATCTTTTTGATACGCGTGTAAAGCCCTATTGACTGTAATGCCAATATCAAAGCATCTGCCGTTGCTGCTGAGGTATCCTTCATTCTGCCATCGGCAGTAGCGTTGCATCTGATCATTCGCATCAAATCCCTGACATTCAAGCAAACTGGTTGCCAGACATAAAGCCATTGAGGTGTCGTCCGTCCATTGCCCTGCTTTCAGACGGAACGGGCCACCACCCATCATATCTTTAATCGGTTTAAAGCTACCTTTGGGTTTAAACTCCAAAGTAGTTCCAACCGCATCCCCTACAGCCAAACCGAGTAAACAGCCTCTGAAGCGATCCAAGGTATTTATGCTGTTTTTTTTTGTAAAACGTTTGACTAATAAATTGATGTAGGCAATCCAATGCATTCATGTTTTTTTAAGTAGGTCGGTTTCGATGAATGTTTGTGTCACGCATAACTGGAGCTAGTCGTTGGGCTTATAACTCGTATTGATAGACGATGATAATTCAGTTGTTGCTAACAATTAGCCACATTCATACGACAAAATCTGGCGTAAAAACGGACAGCCATTTTGATGTTCATCTGGTTAATAAAAAGGGGCTAATCATGGCCCTTTTTTTATTGACCAAAATATTCGATCTTGTTCCGTCGTCTTTGTACGCCAGTTATACGCGTTCTTTGGCCGCCGCTAACAATTGAGGAAGAGCGAATAACTGAATATAGTACTAAGAAACAACCATCATGGCGATTACACCGTGGTGGTTGCTTGATAATTTACTTGTTGCAGGTAGTTCAGTGGACTACACTATGTCTATGAATTTTGAATGGGATGAAAACAAAAGCGAAGTGTGTTTTGCTGAACGTGGGTTTGACTTTGCCTATGTTGTTCAGGCATTCATTGACCACAATCGCCTTATTAAAAAAGATACCCGCTGGGATTATGGCGAAGAGCGTTATCAACTTTTGGGCTCAATTGAGCAGCGGGTATTCTTTGTCGCCTATACGTTACGTGGTACTTTCATTCGAATTATATCTGCACGCAAGGCTAATCAACGTGAGGTAAATCATTATGAAAACAGTAAGAATAAGTATTGATACTGAAAATCCAGCATCCCTGCCTATGGGTAGAGTAGATTTTGATCGTTTGGATAAAACTAGCGAGCATGATATTGCCGCACAACAACACATGGATGAAACCAATGCCTTGTTAGATGCTGCTAAATTTGCTCGTCGAGTACGAAACCGACTGGGTTTAAGTCAGGCAGAGTTTTCTCATCGAATCAATGTATCGCTGGAAACTATCCGTAATTGGGAGCAAGGGAAACGCTGTCCAACAGGTGCGGCTAAGGCATTGTTAAAAATTCTCGACAAGGCACCAGAAGCAGCCTTGGCAGCTCTGGATTAAACGCAAAATAGATTTGCCCGATTATAAACTGTGGTAGCGCCATTCTATTGGTTCAACATATTACATGGCAAATATTCCAATCAATTTTTGATCAAACTTGACAGTCAGTTGATGGTCAATAAATAACAGAGAGCGAGCTTATACCGTCAGATCAATCTGCTGCACGCTGTTGGCCGATCCATCATTGTTAAGGGCAACACTGCTGGACAGAACTGAGCCGAGCAATTGGTTGGAGGCGTTCTTGATGTCGAAGGGGGTACTGACCGTTTGCAAGGAAATCGCACCTATTCCGA
>CANNLO010000470.1 GCA_947505055.1 Methylococcaceae bacterium
CGAGTGGCCCGAGTTGATTAAATTGATGCACGCATATAAATAACGAGAAGCTTATGTTTAAAAATAAAGTGTTAATGATTACGGGTGGTACAGGTTCTTTCGGGAATACTGTGCTGAAGCGCTTTCTTTCTACTGATGTTCGTGAAATTCGCATTTTCAGTCGTGATGAAAAAAAACAAGAGGATATGCGCATTGCATTTAACAATCCAAAGCTTAAGTTTTATATTGGTGATGTTCGCGAATACGAAAGTGTTAGCCAAGCAATGAAGGGTGTGGATTATGTGTTCCATGCGGCCGCCTTAAAACAGGTGCCTTCGTGTGAGTTTTATCCAATGGAGGCAGTGCGCACCAATGTAATTGGTACCGAAAATATTTTAAACGCGGCGACGGCTAGCGGAGTTAAACGTGTGGTGGTGTTGAGTACAGATAAAGCTGTTTATCCCATCAACTCGATGGGGATTTCCAAGGCAATGGCAGAGAAGTTGATGGTGGCTAAATCACGTAATCAGCTAGCTGATGAGACTGTTTTCTGTGCAACGCGATACGGTAATGTGATGGCTTCTCGCGGCTCAGTGATTCCGTTGTTTGTGACTCAGCTTAAAGAGGGTAAACCGCTTACTTTAACTGACCCAAATATGACTCGTTTTTTAATGTCACTTGAAGATTCTGTGGATTTAGTTTTGTATGCTTTTGAGCATGGAAAACAAGGTGATATTTTTGTGCAGAAAGCACCCGCTTCAACCGTTGCAGATTTGGCTCAAGCTATCAAAGAAATGTTTAATAAAGATGAGTCTGTTCGCGTGATTGGAACGCGTCATGGTGAAAAGTTGTATGAATCGCTAATTTCGCGGGAAGAGATGGTTAAGGCAGAAGATATGGGGGGATATTATCGGATTCCGGCAGACAATCGTGATCTAAACTATGCGCAGTATTTCAGCGAAGGCGAGGAAAAAATATCGCATCAAGAAGATTACACTTCACACAACACTGAGCGACTTAATGTTGAGCAGGTAAAAAAATTATTATTAAAATTGGAATATATTAAGGAAGAATTAAATGCTTAAAGTGATGACTATCGTTGGCACTCGCCCCGAGCTTATTAAAATGAGCCGTGTAATTGCTGAATTCGATCTGCACACTCAACATATTTTGGTACACACTGGTCAGAACTACGATTACGAACTCAATCAACTTTTTTTCGAAGATTTAGGCATTCGTAAGCCTGATTATTTTCTTGAGGCAGTAGGTGAGAATGCGGCGCAGACTATTGCTCGTGTGATTGAGAAGTCTGATGCGGTTATGCAGCAGGAGCGGCCGGATGCAGTTATGTTGTATGGTGACACTAATTCTTGTCTTGCGGTGATTGCAGCCAAGCGCCGCAAAATTCCGGTATTTCACATGGAGGCGGGTAATCGCTGTTTTGATCAGCGTGTTCCAGAAGAGCTGAATCGTAAGGTTTTAGACCATCTAAGTGACATTAATTTGGTGTTAACTGAACATGCCCGCCGTTATTTGATTGCAGAGGGAATTCGCCCAGAAACCATTATAAAAACCGGCTCTCACATGCGCGAGGTATTGGATTATTACATGCCGAAGATTGAGAAATCGGATGTTCTGCAGCGCATGAATTTGGCGTCGAACCAATTTTTTATTGTAAGCGCGCACCGCGAAGAGAATATCGACAGTCCTGAGAATATGGTGAATATGGTAGGTACATTGAATGCCCTGGCCGAGACCTACAAATTTCCAGTGATTGTCTCAACGCATCCACGCACCAAAAAAAGATTGGACAGCATGGAGCTGGGTAATTTAAACCCACTTATACAATTTTTAAAACCATTCGGTTTCTGCGATTACATCAAGTTGCAAATGGAGGCTTTGTGTGTAGTTTCAGATAGCGGTACAATTTCAGAAGAAGGATCGCTATTAAACTTGCCTGCAATCACAATTCGTAACGCGCATGAACGCCCTGAAGGAATGGATGTGGGTACGCTAATTATGAGTGGTTTGAAGAAAGAACGGGTGCTCGATGCAATACGCGTGATTATAGCCCAACATGACAAAACTAAACGAGTGATGAACCACGTTGATGACTACGAAGGTGGGCCAGTTTCAAAACAAATATTGCGTGTAGTGATGAGTTATGTGGATTACGTGAATCGCACAGTTTGGTCGAAGTAATTCTATTTAAATGAAAATACTGATAGTAACCCAATATTTTTGGCCTGAAAATTTTAAAATAAATGATATTGTTTTTGATTTATCTGAGCGTGGACATCAGATAACAGTGCTTACTGGATTGCCAAATTACCCAGAAGGAAAGGTTTACAAGAGTTTTAAAGATAATCCTGATGATTTTAAACAATATGCGAATGCACACATAATTCGTGTCCCAATGCTGCCTAGAGGCGACAGCTCAATTCAACTGGCACTTAATTATTTTTCATTTGCGCTGAGCGCAACGCTGTTTGGCGCATATAGGTTGCGAAAGCATGACTTTGATGTGATATTTGTTTTTGAACCATCACCAGTTACTGTAGGTATTCCAGCATCTTTTATTCGATGGATTAAAAAAGCACCAGTTGTTTTTTGGGTGCAAGATTTGTGGCCGGAAACCCTTCAGGCCGTTGGTGTCATTCAATCGAAAGTAATCATAAGTATAATTGCAGGCCTTGTTCGATATATTTACAGGCACTGTGATTTGATTCTTGCCCAGTCTAAAAGCTTCATTCCTCAAATTAAAAAGTACACTGATAATCGCACTAAGGTAATTTACCTGCCTAACTGGGCAGAAAATATCTTTGATTTAAGTGAAGTAGTTCATGCTAAAGAGGTTCCAATTCAGCAAGGAAGTTTTGACGTAATGTTTGCTGGAAATATTGGCGAGGCACAGGACTTCCCATCGATTTTAGCGGCTGCGGAACTTATAAAAAGCTACACAAACATACGTTGGTTAATAGTGGGTGATGGTCGTATGGCTGACTGGGTTGCTAATGAGATAGAAATTCGTAATTTGCAGCATTCTGTTTTGATGTTGGGGCGATATTCTGGAGACAGAATGCCTTCTTTTTTTAAGCATGCAAAAGTTTTACTAGTAAGTTTGAAAGATGAGCTAATTTTCTCAATGACAATCCCAGGAAAAATACAGTCTTACCTTGCGTCAGGTAGACCCGTATTAACTATGCTTAATGGTGAAGGTGCAAGTATCATCATTGAATCTGGTTCTGGTATAGCTTGTCCAGCAGGGGATGCTCAGGCGCTAGCAGATTCAGTTTTGAAATTATCTATCATGAGCGCTTGTGAGCTTGAAGAAATGGGTAGAAAAGGCTTGGAGTATAGCAATCGAGAATTTAATCGAAGCAGTTTAATAAGTACACTTGAGCAATTGCTTGAGCAAACTAAAATTACCACATCTAGTAGAAGAAAAAAAGGCTTATAAGCTTGCATTTAATCACTGGAGCAACAGGTTTTGTTGGTGGTGCTGTAATGAAGCGCCTGATTTCTGATAAATCCTTAGCCGTTGCTGCGGTGAGGATGAAGCCCATTGAATGGTTGTATCATTACCCTGTGGTAGAAGTTGGGGATTTAGAAGCTAATACTGATTGGTCAGTAGCATTAATTGGAGTTAGTTCGGTTGTTCACGCCGCTGCCCGCGTGCATGTAATGAAAGATCAGTCTATTAATCCATTAGTTGAATTTCGGCGTGTGAACGTTGCTGGTACTTTAAATTTAGCTCAACAGGCAGCAGCAGCAGGAGTGAAGCGATTTGTTTTTATTAGTTCGATTAAAGTCAATGGTGAACTAACTCAAATAGGGCAGCCATTTACTGAAAAAGATAGGGCTGCTCCTGTCGACGC
>CANNLO010000471.1 GCA_947505055.1 Methylococcaceae bacterium
GGTGACAAATATAGAAAGTATTTATTGCCATATATCAAGAACTCACAAATCCCACTTGAAGGCCTACGTATTGGAGAGCAGCTACAAAAGCTAAAAGGTCTAATTTCATGAGCAATGAATGCAGCTCTGTTCATAAGCTGACCAACGAACTTGAGATGCATAGTTTTCCCTTTGATGAATCAATAATCCCATTGAATGGTGTTTATGTTTTGTTTCAAAAGGGCGAGAAAGGGCATCAACTGGATAGAATTGTAAGAATCGGCACGCACACAGGCGATAACCAACTTCGTTCAAGATTGAAGCAGCATTTTCTTTATAAAAATAAAGATCGGAGTATCTTCAGAAAAAACATTGGCAGGGCTTTATTAAGCCAATGCAATGATCCTTTTCTGAAATTCTGGGAGCTTGACCTCACAACCAGACAAGCAAGAGAGAAATATTCATCTTTGATCGATTTCGATTACCTGCACATTATTGAAAACCAGGTCAGTCAATATATTCAAGATAATTTCTCGTTCTCAGTTTTTGAAGTGCCAAGTAAGGATGGGCGGCTAGAAATTGAATCAAAACTTATCTCCACAGTGTCTTGGTGTGATGAGTGCCAACCATCTAGTAATTGGCTCGGCAAAAGTTCTCCTAAAGAAAAAATTGTGGAAAGTGGTTTATGGTTGGTGAATGAACTTTACAAAACACCGTTTGACGTTAGGTCAATTGAGAAATTATCAACGTTAATAAATAAATAAAAATCGCATGGTTTTACACCGCTAACGTGGCTTCGTTTTCTTAATTTTTAGTTCAACAAACAACGGCATAAAAGCCAAGTCTCCAAGAGTGTGTTGATTTTTAGTTGGAGCTGATCGCCAGTTCACGACCTAAACCGGACGGTGAGACGGTACAGTTTTTTTAACGCAAAGGTTAATGGGTAATGATAAGAAACATTATTACTCACTTAAACTGTCGGTCAGGCATTTAACTTTACTCTGACCCAGTTATTCTCGCTCACACAATCTAACCTTATTCGTTATGTTTTATTTAAGTAGCGATTTCCAATCTATAAAATCCACCGTATTTTCAAATAGCTCTTTATCCAAAACGCGATTCTTCTTTTTCAATCGGTTCTCGCAGTGTTCTACAGCACTTCTCATGATTTTTACGAGATCTATATTTGAAGAAGATGTTGCAAATAGCTGAGTGCAATAACGATCAGATATTTTTTCGAATACTTTTTTCCTCGTCCGTGTCTTTTTTACGGAATCCGTCTCTGTATAGTCGCACCTAATCTGATTGCTTCCGTATCTATAAAATCGCAAGAATCCTATTATTTCGTTGTATCTCCAATCGCCACCATATAGTTTATGTAGATATGCATCACTCATAGGTATTGACATCTTGGAATTTATGCTGTTTTTATAATCAATTAGCTTTTTATAGTAATCACTCTCGCCAAGCCGATATACGGGTATCTCAAATAAATATTTTATGGTTAACACTTTATACCCAATCAATGCCTGCAATTTGTAACAGAACCGACATTCACACAGTTTATCTGATTGCTCCCAGGGAGAGACAACGGAGCAACTTGAGGTGATGATTGATTCAAAAAGTACTGTTGCATTTGCATGCTAGAGTTTTGCATTTGCATTTGTTTACCAAGGTCACTTAATGCATTCATGCCATTTTGAAAATCTTGCTGTGACCTTTGCTCGTCAATTATTCGTTGTTGTAGAGCTATTTGCTCCTGATATTTTTGTTGCTGCTGTATGCTTTGCGCTGTGCGTTTCTGTTCCTCTAGCTTGGCGTTGTATTTTTCCAATGCATCATTGAAGGGTACTTTAAATTGGTTTCTCCAAGTACATATTTTTGACGAAACATCTGCATCAACCCCGTCAATTTTGTAACTATCGCTACACGCCATATGAAGGTATTCTCGCTCCATTCTCCGAGCGTTCTCGATCTTAGAACTTGCATCTCTGTAGGCGAACGTAACTTCATTATATTTCCTATTTACAGTAGCAAGATATTCTTCAGGAAGAGCTACCGGCTCATGCTGACCATCTTTGACTTTGAAGTGACGGATCTGACCGTTTCCATACCTTACAATCGCAAAACCACCAGGTCGCTTGGATTTAGAATCTAAAGTTTCAGCTATAAATATCGGTGCCGAAGGATCTACAATTGGAGCTGCAGTATTGTCGCTAAACTTATAAATTATTCTTCTATCATCATTAGACAATTCGCGCACAGGATTAAGCGGCGACCCTTGAGTTATCAAGGAATTTCCCGAATCATCTATAGTTTCCGTCGAATACATGACATTAAAGCCGTTGAAGTCTTTTTGTATGTGTTCACCAAACAGGCTGTGCGCAGGAAACGTTTCGCTCCCCATCCGGTATGCAACCATATTATTAACAAAATCGTAGTCCACTGACGGACCATTGAAGTTGTCCCCGTTACCATCATGGATTGTTATCTCTTCGACATGATGAGTATCAGAGACTGCAATATCTCTTCCAAGGCCGTATGCGTAGCCGTTTTTACATTGCCCATCCCAATAGGCTCTGAAATTCTTTCGTTCTAGCTGCTCTTTAGTGGTGGGTAGCTTACAGGGTTCATTTTTATTCAAAGGCTGAATGTAGAGTACCTCTGGACGACTCGGCATGGCGGGTACTGATCCCAAAGATAGCTCAAATGCCATGGCTTCCGAATAATCTACTGACCTGAATTGATTGCTGGTGGTCGCACATGCGACAGACAGCAAAACAATGATGAAAAGTGCTAGTTTTATTATATATTCCATTTATCAATAACTTCCTTAATTAAACCCATGTGCTAAATTGGCGTGAAAACATAAAGTTGTGGTAAGGGGCGTGCCGCTCACTGAGCTTAACCGAAGCCAGCGAACCCTGTAAAAAAACAAGTTTTCAAAGCCGCAATAGGGCGGCGCGTACCATTTGACCGGACTGTTAGGCCAGACGCGTGCATTTGCCGACTCAAATTTAAAGACTTGACCCAATTTTTGTTACATATAAAACCTATAACAATGCCAATTATAATCTTTTCAATCATATTTCATCCTCTGTTTTTCCTCTCAGTTTTCCACCCAAAATATTTCTATAACCTGCCTCAATATGCATTAACCCATAAACTGAAAGTCCAAAAGGTAAAAATAATATATTCGGTGCTACAAACAACAAAATAACTCCTATTATTATTGATCCGAAACAAAATGCAAGCCATGAAACACCAGCCATACCGGCACCTATCAAAAGTGCCAACCCAAAAAACAATTGCATTATCCCGAACAACCTGACTAAAAAAATAGTTTCCACTTTCTGCTTCTTGCTATCAGTTATAGCAGTTATAGTAAAGGTGACACCTGCTCTAAACCTTTAGGTGCTTTTTTTGAATTTTTTGCTTGATAAGGTGAAATGTAAATATTTGCTAGTTTACTCCCATTCTCGTGCGTTATTAAACATTTCAATGGGGTCAGGTTAAATTGATATTAAGATCCAAGGGCATCAAACTGCACACCTTGACCATCAAAACATTTGAAGCAACAAACTTTAAAAGAATGAAAATAACAGGGTCAGAGTAAAATTAGATTTAACTTTAACTTTACTCTGACCCTGTTATTTACAGAAGTACGTAAATGGGTCACGAAATTAGTAGAGTGGTACAACAATGAACATCGCTACAGTGCTATAGGCTTTGTCACACCAGTACAACGCCATGAAGGCTTAGACGAACAAGTTCTAAATAATCGCAAAGCCGTCTACGAGACTGCTTACGCGAAAAACGCAAAGCGCTGGAGTGGTAACACTCGAAATTGGCAAAGAATCGAAAAGGTTCATCTTA
>CANNLO010000472.1 GCA_947505055.1 Methylococcaceae bacterium
AATTCCCTTGCTGTAAAAACTCTAAAGCTTGTTCAGATTGCGCTGATGAATACGCATCGTATACGATGTTGATGTCTTCGTTGTTAATGGAGACAGTCGCAAAGTGTCCTTCGCCGCCACAGTCTGCTTCAATGTGTTTTTTTAAGGCTAATTTAAAGCCGGGCGCATTAATATCCTGATTTTCTAAAGGCAATTGCGTCAGGTCGTACTCGGTAATTTTTATAACAGCGGACACGTTTTTTGAGGTCATGTATTGAATCTGTATTTTATTAAATTATTGTCCATTCAAAGCGATCAGTTAATTCAAGTCGCTTCAACCAACTGGTAACCAAGTCGGTGTCTGGTGTTTCCGGTTTGCTGTCTATTACATCGCCCAATAAACCGGTACAAATTGTTTCAAAGCCTTTATTTTTAAAGGGTTCAAATAAGTCATTTCTTCCAAGCAGGTAATCGGTTGCCAAGGCAAAAGCCCCATTCATGGCTTGGTGACTGGTTAAAATCCATTGCGGAAATTTGCTTGGAAGCATAGTCAAACTGGCATTAGACGTTTCAACTTCTCGGGTGCAATGCAGTAACTGGTTCTCGCGTAGTTCAGGGTAGTCTCTGTAAAGCCAAGTGGTCACGACTATTTGGCTGGGCATACCCCGCAATTGATCGCCAATACCGGAGTGGGTCTTTTTGGTGATGACTTCTGCCTCTTCCGGAGAATACCCCAACTCACTATATTCATTGACGGTTCTTTCCTGACATCCCTTAACGGTAACGAGTTGTTTTGCTTCTTTTTGCTGAAAGAAACGAATGGCTACAGCGCATTGTGAAGCAACCAAATAAGGTATGTCTTGCCGTTTCGGATTCACCGAAATACGAAGTTGTTTGGACCATTCAATTTCACTCAAGTGAAGCTTTGCACCGACCTGTAACGTATCATCCCAACTGACTCGTACCGGTAATTGACTGATTGTTTCGGCTGCTTCAATTATTCGTGCCGCTTGTTTGTAATTGTTTTCGACCATTTGATGCTTATTACTCATTTTTAAAGGCTAAGTTTAAGTGATTTAGTAGCAGATTCTTAGCGTTATTTTTTTAATAGCGCTATTAAGCTGTTGAGTCGTTGGGATTATCTAATTTATCCAAGGGATAACAATAGATCATTACCCCTCACAATAAGAATGAGCCACATATTTCTTCTTATCGCTGCTTGAGTAGATATAAAAACCGCCTTTATGTCATGTTTGGTAGAAGCCTGAACTGTAACGGCTATCGATTCATGGTTGATTTGGCACCCTTTACGCTCCCATTTGTCTTTTGCTTTACCCTCTGCGACGGATTGCCATTGCATGTTTGAGGGTGCATCAGCACCGCCACCGCCACAAACCAAGGCTGTTATGTGGTCTATGACATAACCTAGGCAAGGGCCGTGATTATTGCCGTTGCTTACGCAGTGATGCGAGTATTTAAAGTCGTTTTTGGCAGCAAGGCTGCGATCTTTGGCTTCTGCTTATTTTGTAAAATATGAGGTCTTTTTACTTTTAATCAGAAAATAAATGGCGGGCGGAATTAAGTTAAGTTTATTTTTACGCAATAAAAATTAAGTGCCTTCACGTATTGTTAACTTCGTATTTGTTGGATATTTTGGGAGTTCCAATTTAAGAAAATGAATGCTCTATTGGATCAACAGGCTAATTATTTTTTACCTGATTTCTAAACCAGTTGCATAATTTGATTGAGCTGCTCGCAAACCTCTAAGAAAAAATCATCCTGCAATTTTCCCAAAGAATGCGGTTTTTCATCACGCATTCGCCAATTGAAAGATTTGGGTTGATGACAAAGTACGTAACTGGTTTTTTCAAGTATACGACCTGACGCTTTGCCGACGGGAACTGCTAAAGGATTGTCGACATTATAAGCAGCTGTGGTCATCGGCAAGCCAATAACCAAGGAGGTTTTATTATTAAAAATTTGCGGTGATGACACCAAAAATGGATGGATGTCGCGCATTTATTGCCCGACTTGGAGATTGCAATCAATCCAGATAATATCTTGACGATCAGGTAACCAAACGCCGGTTTTTTTATCATTGTTCTGCGCCGGCACTGGATCATGCCGTCATCGAATACGACAAGGCAACGACTGATATTTTGTCAAAATTGATACTGTTAAACATTGTCTGCTCTCACCAGCATCAAACCATGCATTTCACTGGCGTATCCAATATTGCGGCTACCTTCAACTTTCAATTAAACGCGGGAGCAACGCCTGCTTTTACGGGTGAGAATGGTTCGTTATTAACGCCGGTGTTTGGTGGCACGATATCCGAGAATCCAACCATTAGCATTGTGCCGGTCGAACCCTCAGCGGTCAGTCACCCCAGGGTTCCCAATGGCTGCATTCCTACGGGAAGCAGACAGTCGATTCTAGCGAGCTAACAGGAATTACCGACTAATTGCAAACATTAGAATCACATTTTATGCAATAATCCGGCATACAAATGTTCAATTTTGCCGGTAGGGCGGTCATCTAATGCTATCTGGGAATTGTTTTTTATGACATATAATAGGCATGAAGCAAGGTCAATCCTTGGTGAGCATTGTCGTTTTTGTGGTGAAGAGTTTTTGCCTTTAGTTAAAACGCGTTGCTGCGATCAATGGATTTGTTGCGATACAAATTTTAATTCTATTCGTGGTGGTGGATATTGGCAATTCGAACACGAACACCATAGCGCCTGCTTTTTTCATTACAATGAAGGCCATCAAGGCTCATGGAAAGAATGCAAAGAGTGTCGTGAATTTTTGAAGAAGAGCAATATAATTCAGAGTTAAATTTTAAGCTTAAATAAATCAATGGCGCTTAGGCTTATGGAAGTGAGTCGCTAGGAATAAGAGGGGAAGCTTGTGAAGCCAGGAAAGAAAGATATTGCGATTCAATGCAAGATATCAGGTAGACAACTGGAAGAATTGCAAAAACATACATGGCAAATGTGTGAAGCCTTTGGGCTGGATACAAAGATCGACAACTACAAAGGAGTAAGGCCAATTTCATTTTACAGTTGGGATTTGGAGTGCCTTCTTGATGTCTTGGATATGACTTTGAATGATGCAAAAGAGTATCCGGATAAACAAGATGAGGGTTATATACAGTTGCACAAGTTGTATGCAAGCCTAAAGCATGCCTATAAAGAAACCTACGGGAATTGAACCCACAGTCAGTGTGCGTATTTTTAATCTACGCCCGCTGAGTTTTGGGTTAGGCAAGTGCTATCACTGTGCAATATGCTCTGAGTAGTCGTAAATACATGTCCAAATTAGATATATCATGCGGCCTGACTTCGCAACAGATTGGCGCGATCAAGTTCGCAATCAAGAGAGCCTTAGACCTGAAGCTACCCTTGCTGCCGGAACTTGTCGAAACAAAACTATTTTTTGAGGGGAGGGACGCATGGACATATAATTGGGATTTGCTTAACCAAGATGCTCAGAAGCCATTGTATCCGATATCCGTCAAGGTTGATGTAAAGCTTAAGAAGGAGTTTTGCCAATACCAACTTCGCACGCGGTACACATTCTTGTGTAAACTAGAGTTACAGCCGGACATTTATTCACCGATAAGATCAATTCATGAAAAAAGTACCTAAGCCCTCGTTCAAGCGGATTAGACTGCATCATGCCACTTGACTTTTTGCTAGTCGTATTCGAAAGCCCAGCGTGAAAGACAATTCCGATAGAAACCGCCAAATTGCACACGCAATTTTATGTGGAGAATCAGTATCAATAATTGCAACTGCTAGCGGTTTATCAAGAATGAGGTGCATTCAAATTCTTAATGGTTACTGTAGAGATATTAATAGAAGTTTAT
>CANNLO010000473.1 GCA_947505055.1 Methylococcaceae bacterium
CCTGTGCGAGCGGCATCAATAGCTTCTTGAATTTCTTGGGCATCGGCCATTCCTGTGGAAATAATAATAGGCTTTCCCGTGCTCGCAACATACTTAATTAGCGGCAAATCAACTGCTTCAAACGATGCAATTTTATATGCGGGAGCATTCAAGTCTTCCAGTAAATCAACAGCACTATTATCAAAGGGTGAACTGAAAATAGTAATGCCTAATTTACGTGCATATGCAAATAGTGGCGCATGCCATTCCCATGGTGTGTGGGCTTCACCATATAGTTCATAAAGCGTCTTGCCGTCCCACAAGCCTCCATGAATCTGAAATTCTTCAGCATCGCTGTCTAGCGTAATGGTATCAGGCCGATAAGTCTGTAGTTTAACTGCATCAGCACCAGCTTGTTTGGCGGCCTCTATAATCTTGTATGCATTTTCAATGCTTCCGTTATGGTTAGCTGACATTTCCGCAATAATAAAAGGTGCATATCCCCTACCAATTTCTCGATTTTCAATTTTCATGATGAACTTCTTCTAAATTATTCAATGTATTTTCGCCAAGAGCTCTAGCCAAGCGCCGACCAGATCGCAATATATCGCCAGCCTCTGGGCCATTGTTAAATATAATATCCAGAGCACTTGCAAATGGAATGAAGGGGCTATATCTTTGAACATATTCTGGATGTTCATACATCTGAATTAAAACCTCAATGCCACGTCGTTCAAACGAATGTTTGTCTTCGATAAGATAAGCCTCCGAACCGGCTGGCGAAAGATAACGATTGGCTTCTACACACTCACAAATAGCCGCAACATGTTCGCCACGCTCGCCACCAGCACCCAATTTGCTGGCGCGTATCATTGGCGTTGTAACTCCAAGCCTTGTAGCCATCCAAGAAATAAGTGCACAGTTAAGTTCTACGAGCCGATTAGTGCTAGCAGAGACTTGCAGAGTATTTATAAAATCATCAATGTTTGCATCAAAAAATGGAGCCTTCGAATAATTAGCTTGAATAGACTTAACCATCTTTGCCACAAATAACTGGTCAACTAACTCACACTCCGAAATTCTTTGCCCAAGTCGCCCAGATGTTTTTACTGGCACGGATAGGTATTCAAGGCCGTTATGTGTCCGGATGCGATTACGCTGCTGCCATGACTGCTTTGAGAACGCAACATCATCGAGGATAATGAATAAATCAACCTGATCTGCCAAATCGAACCAACCTACCCAAGGCAGGAAAGTGGGCTGTGCAATAGCGATCGTCTTAACGTTCATTTGGCATCGGCGTTTCTTTGTGAATACTCATTATTCCATCACTGCCATACCGAATCCAGTTCGGCCATATCCATTGCCGCAATAAAGCATAATCTTCTGACCTTTATGAACAAACACATGCGGATAACAAACCATTTCAGAATCCCAACCAGATGTAGAAACTTGAATTGTCAGGCTGTCATCTTTTCGTTCAAACTGATATCCATCTGCTGACTCAGCATAACCCATTCGGTAGCCACCGCTGTTCATAGCATAGCAGTGCCACATCTTATAAATACCATCCTCCTTGACAACTGATGCACGGGAAACTCGACTTTCGTCATCAGATTTGTAGTTAACACTGACGATGCCCTTGCGAATCCAGTTAATGCCGTCTGTGGACTCGGCATACTTTATGTTGTAGCGAGGAAGTTCAGGTGTCTGCCATTCATCAGCTGAGTCATACCACATTCTCCACACCCCGTTTTCAATCAAAATGCACGAAATTACCAATATCTGGTAAGGCTCGGCATCCGTCCGGTCAATGACCGGCGCTCTAGAAATTCGCTGGAAAGAATCCCCACCATCGCTACTGATTGCCAGTCCGGATACTTCAGCTGCACGTACCAGCGAACCTTTATTCCAACCGAAATAATAGAGATATTTCTTGCCTTGAAGATTCACCATCCAAGTTGGTGAAACACCATTGTCGTCAAAAGCTCCGAGACTGCCTAGACCCAATACTGGCTCGGGTGAGATTTTTAGTATCTTTTGAGGATTGTTGATATCAATTTCTATATACCCTGTGAGCGACCGGTTGAGTTTGTCTCGTCCTGAGAAGAATATTCGGTATACATCCCCGCTAATATGATCAGCAACTGGAAGCATAGCGTGGGTCATCACCCATTCGTACTGCCCTTCTGGCTTGAAGATTAAGCCTTTTTTAACCCACTTCATTATTTTTAGTCCTTTTCGAATTCACAATAATACTTTTCAACTCCTGAATTCCATCGCCAATCTGCATACGAACAATCTTCTCGTCATCGGGATAAGTGAAATCACCCGCTTCAAGCATGGCGCCAAGTTTTGGAAGTTCGTCGCGTTCGAGCATGCGCATAAATCCTTGATAAGTATCTCGCTGTAACATGTCATGCGGAACCACAATAACTGGTGTACCGACACGAAGCGCCTCGAACGCTGACAACCCAGGGGATGCGAGCACAAGGTCCGCACGGTACATTATTTCCGCCACATTTGTTATGTTTTGGTAAATAGTAACGTGTTCCCTCAACGAATCATGATACTGGCAAATTTTCATCAATTCATCAACATGCCCATAATGACTGCCCAAGATAATCTCAACTTTCAATTGACGCTTCAACAGGAGTAACTGATTTAATGCTTCCGATGTCAAATTTGCTGGATCACTACCCCCAAATATTAAAAGTATCCGTGTCGGTTTGCATATCTTCTCCTTACCACGTCGCTTATAGTCGTAGAACTCTGGCCTCAAAACCCAGTATTTGGGGCCATAAAAGTATGTTGTTCCAGTTTCCTCATCCACAAAACGCACATTCTCAAAATGACTTCCAATATCTGCTGTTACTGCTATGTCAGCATACCTATTAGCACTAGTGAGATTAGTAAATATCACTAATTGAGCACTTAATGTATTCTTGATGTTTCTCGCAAGCTCTTCGGCAACATCAAGTTTGTCAAAAATAATGACATCAGGACTCTCTTCTTTGAGGTGGTGGAGGATATCAGCATCATTTAGATGTCGTGTTGCATCAAAACCATTTTCTCGAATTTTGGCTACAATTGTTTCGTCACTCTTCGTTAAAAAAGAGATATTAGCTTCTCTCTCAAACTCTCGTGCAAAAGTAATGGATTGCTGTACATGTCCTAGACCAAGGCTATTACCCCCGTCCGTAATGAAACATATTTTAAACATAATCTGCACCAAATTATTACCCGCAGCTTTCATTAGAATTGAGCAATACCTTGTCCATTCTGAGCGGAATATTTTAATGGTATAGAAGCATTGTTAACGCTCAAGCTCTTTCCCTTACACCGATTTTTCTGGCAGGGTTACCAAAGTATATGCTCCATGGCTCACAGTCCTTACTTACAAAACTGTTAGCACCAATTACGCAACCTTCACCTATTGTGACAGGCATAATTGTACATCTAGCTCCAATATAAACATCATTACCAATTTCCAAACGGCCACCCAAAATAGCACTTTCGCCTTCGCCCATTCCATCAACCATCTTGAGGCCTGCAGCATGAGAATAGGTTTGTGACAACAATACGGTACCTGGACCTGTCGATACACGATCCCCGATAACCGTTACCCCACCGCCCCAGATTATAGTGTGTGGCTGCACATCAGTATATTCGCCAATCGTCACACCTTCACCGGCAAATATAAATGCGAAATCACGTATCTTGCTATGGTTACCTAAATCAACAACATGTGGAAAAGCAATCTTTGCCATTGGGTAAATTTTCACCCCTTCGCCGCATGATCTCAGCTTATCCTTAACGTTTTCACCCATTAATTCAATACCTTCTAGTTTGTAAGTATCCATTTTC
>CANNLO010000474.1 GCA_947505055.1 Methylococcaceae bacterium
AATGGTTACTGTAGAGATATTAATAGAAGTTTATATATTGAAATATCCTGTTCAATAGAGGCCAGAACTCTCCCCTTGAAAATAATCATGGAGCACGCAGATGAATTTTTGCAAGGTGATGATGATTTTGAAGTTTTCGGTTATTCCCCTCTATATAGAATTAGTCAGATTCCTAATTACGTGATTAAAGCACTCGGATTATGTGGAATCCTTACGGTAGAGGACTTGTTAGGAGCGGACATGCAAAGGTTAAGTAATTGTCCCATGCTTGGTAAAAAAGCCATAAAACTGATTGGGGATTTTATTGGTACCTATGCTGAAGAAGGACTTAGATCTGGCCGTCAACGGCCAGCCAACTTTTGATAAAAATTCGTGTGGGGTTGGTTTTTTGTTCAACGTTCGGTATTCGACCCAAACAGGTCATAGAAGCCTGATTTAGGAGCGGCAGAAGTCTCGCGCATAGCCGCCATTCACTTTATCTAAAATGACCGTTTAACTTACTGCCCGAATAACAATGCCAATAATAAGACATCTTGACTTTTATAGGCATAGTAATATTGTATATGATATGAAAATCCACCGTGTTGTTTTGGATACCAATTTTCTAGTCGCTGCATTCCGAAAAGCCGGAATGGTGCTTCGTTTGCATTGCTATTGGCACTAAAAAACGGTCAATTTACTGCACTGGCGTCGGTACCGTTGATGCTGGAATAC
This sequence comes from Methylococcaceae bacterium, assembly GCA_947505055.1. Next base: position 715 of record CANNLO010000474.1, read on the forward strand.
GAAGCTGTGCTGAAGCGACCGGAACAACTAGTTGTCAGCGGACTTACTGAAGCCATGACCGATGCCTTCTTAGACGCAATGTCGTTATTTATTGAACCCGTACATCTGCATTACCTTTGGCGACCACAATTACGTGACCCAGCCGACGGATGGTATCGGAAACCGCATTAAATGGCCGAGCCGAAGTGCTGGTCACCTTGAATATTACTGATTTTGTTCCCGCCAGCCATTTTCGACTGCCGGTGTTGACCCCAGGTGCTTTTTTGCGCCAACTGCAAGCGGAGAATATCTGATGACCAACTATGCACTGCGCGTACCCGAATCTCTGTTTTCTTACGCCCGCAAGGTAGCGGAGGAAGAGCAGGTATCAATGAACCAGTTTTTCGTCATGGCCATTGCCGAAAAGGTTTCCGCATTGAAGACCGAGACCTATTTTCGTGAGCGGCAATCTCGCGGCGAACTCAATGCTTTTGATGCTTGGCTCAATGCCAGTCCTGATTTAGAGCCGATGGCAGGCGATGAACTGACTTGACTTGGTAACGGTCACAACAGATTTATTATTGTGGTGTCACGCGTCAATAACAATCACCGAGGTTTATACGCATTTAGCGCCCTAATGAAGCGAGCGAAGAAGGAAAGAGGGTGTTGAATGGTTTGCGCTAAGTAGATATTGGGCAACAGTTTTATCGCAGTCCGACATTTTAATGCTTAAATGCGATAATGATGTATAGATTTTGTTGCTGCTGTTATTTTATCATCGGATACCGTAATGTGTCGGGCACGAAAATCATGTGCCTACTCGGCTGTCGAAAGGTGAGGGGTTAAGTCGTTCATGGTTCGACAAGCTCACCACGAACGGCTTAACCTCAAACTGCCCCGTCTTAGTTGGTAGCCGAATAATTGGCGTTTCAGAAATTTACACAACCGAACATCCTCCCACGAAACTGTTAAGAGCTATAGTTTTAATTTGGATGCCTCGTTTAATACGGTTGAATTCCATACAGTAGTACATTATTAGTAATTTAAATAACCTTGTCAAATGAACCAAATAGGCTTGATTCATTAAAATTCGACGCAAGTTAAAAATAATTAATGGCTCACACGATGCAAATCCTTGTTAACAGCCAATTGCTCAAGGCGCTCTGCCAACCAAACTTTTATGATGTATTGACGGGTTACACCTACGCGACTTGCTTCTTTATCCAGTGATTCAAGCATCCAAACTGGGAAATCAACATTGACCCTTTTTTGATCTTGCAGAACTCTTTTGGCTTTCGATAAATCCAAGCAGTCCAGTATATCCTCATCATTATCAAATTTTTCATCAAAATCTTTAGCTTTCATACAGGTTAATCTCTTCTTCTCGTGAGCGGCGCACAGAAATAATTCTAATATTAGCGCCTCGGTAGGTAATAACGCCTGACCAGTATTTATCGTCAATCCTGCCTATGCATAAAGATCGAGGTTCATCGACTGCTTTCGCCGGTATCTCAAGAAGGTCAGGATCATTCCATAATTGCTGGGCAATAATGAAACCTATTCCATGCTTTTCCATGTTAGCCTGGCTCTTATTTTCATCAAACTCAAATATCATCATGGTATAAAAAATATACCATAATTATATAAATCACAAGTGAATATTCCTGCCGGCTTTGATTAATCCAACCGAAGCCCTTGAATTTTGGATTAAAGCCGGACGTTCGTGCTGTTGGAGTTGTCAGGGTTTACAGTGATTTAGATGGGGTTTTTAAATGCCCTTGGAAGTTAAATTAGCACTTGTTAGGTTCAATTAAGCCGCATGAGGGATTGAAATCGGCGTAATGGTAGGGCGCGGTTTTTGTCGTGCTTGCCAGAGGTCGTATTCTGCTTGCATGCGTACCCAGGTTTCTGCGCTGGGGCCGTTCATCCAAGCCTCAAGGCGAAGCGCCATGTCAGCGCTGATGGCTGCCCGACCATTAATGACGCGTGACAAGGCCACACGCGAGACGCCCAGTTGTATGGCGGCTTCGGTGACACCGATGCCCAGTTCGGGTAAGAGATCTTCTTTTAAAATACTGCCCGGATGGGGCGGGTTAAACATTGTCATTATACGTACCTGTCAGTGATAGTCTTGATAATCAACCAAGATGGCGTCTTCGCCTTCAAAAGTGAAGGTAAGGCGCCAGTTACCGTTTACTTTTACTGCCCAATGGTCGACGAGTTCACCTTTTAACGGGTGAAGCTTCCAGCCGGTAATATTCATTTCTTGTGGCGCTTTGGCGGCATTCAGTAAAAGCACTGCCCGCCCAGTTTCGCTTCATGTTCTGCTGCTATGCCGGCTTTAGAGCCGGTTTCAAAAAACTATTGAAGGCCTTTGTGGCGAGAGCTTTTAATCATCCCTAAGTGTATCGCTAGGCTTTACGCTTTACCAATAAATTATTCTTTGTACGCCGCATTGTATCCTCATGTTAGCGGTTTAAAGGTCTGTAGCTTGTTTATTTATGCGGGTTGGTTTTCCGTTTAAGCTGACGCTAGAGTCGATAATTTTTATTAATAACACTTATTTATTAATACACTTGTATTTAAACAGTATTGGTGTTTTAATTAATACCATGAAATTAAATACAAATACAACAACGCCCAGTTATCCGTTAGCCGATCTTTGTGTGCTGGCCGATTTGACACCCAGAACAGTTCGTTACTACGTCCAAATTGGACTGGTGGATCGACCCGAGGGAGAAACCCGTGCTGCTCGTTATGGGCCGCAACATTTGGAACAACTGCTGTTAATCAAAAAATGGACGGCGGCAGGTGTATCACTGGAGCGAATACGCGACTTACTCAAGGGTGAGGAAGCGCCGATACCGCCAAGATCAAAGGCAGTTGGATCTATCGAGGTTTGTAGCCATTTACTGGTTGCTGATGGCATCGAGGTGGTCATTGAACCAGGGCGTGCCGGGTTATCCCCTGAGCAAGTGCGTCATTTTGTCAAAGGAGTCATGGCGGTCTATGCCCAAGTCAGCGAGGGCCAAACAGTTCCCACTCAACAACCAATCATTCAACCAGACGAAGAGAGCAGGTAATACAATGGAACAGCTTACAGGTGCATGTTTGCAAACTCAAAATGGTCAGCCTTTGATGTTG
>CANNLO010000475.1 GCA_947505055.1 Methylococcaceae bacterium
ACATAACATTTATCGATGTTGGCCGTTCCGCAGCCCTGATTAACAATAGCCTGATCTGCAACAGGGTTTGTGCCGTGCAACATGCTGCCAGCTTGTGTATTGTACATATAGCGATAACCGACCATAACTTCACCAGTTTTCTCCATCATGTGCCCAAACATAACACCGGCTGGAATCGGCGCACCATGCTGATGGTCATGATGATGACTATGCTCGCCAGAACTGCCATGGCCTAAAGCAGATAAATTAACCTTTAATGCTGCACTGGCGACAAATGAATCATAGTTTGCATAATCGCCCTCACCGCCGCCACCCATCTTGAGCGAACCGGCATGAGTGTAATATTCAAACCCCGTCTCAAGGGTAATACCTTTGGCAAATTTTTTGCTGATGGATATTCCACCACTTAAAGTGCCAAAAGCAGACAGACGTTGATCGCTGGAATAACTATCGGGCAGTTTTAGGTAATCTTTGTTATTCATTCCAGTTGTCGCTTTTTGGTTTATAAACAAATACGGCTTATAAAAATTTGCGGCATCTTGTGAGTAATAACGCACTCTGGGAGTGAGCGTCCAACCTAAACCTAAAGGTTGCACCCAATCTGCCTCAAAGGTATGTGCATTAATGCCCCAGTTATCAGTAGAAAAATGGTAATCAAAATGTAGCGCGGCATCCAGCAAGCTAATGTATTGAACATAACGCGAGCCTAGGTTCCACTGATTGCGGAGATCAGGGCGTTTTTCTAGGAACGCTTTTACATTGGCGATAACAATATTTGGAGTCCTGCCATCTTCAAAAAAATTTCTGCCATCACCAAGCGGATCAATTTCGCTTGGTATTTGATTAGGATCTACAAATAGGACTTCCATCACTTTATAGGGATTTGCCATATAGCCAGTGCCCCGAGTATAACCTACCGTACCTTGGAGCAGTGAATTCTCGGTTAATATCTGGGTTAAGCCTAGATTGGTACCCCAATCTTCTCGATTAGCCTTTAACCTGGTTCCTTTAAGTGTTTGCAGCTGACCAGATGCTGTGTACGCATTTTTATCTATGTAATCATTAGCATCATGATCAATCAAGGCATTAGTATTGCTATTGGTATAACTTAAACCCAGATTCAGGCTGGTTAACTTTTGATTAAAATCAATGCGCCCACCCAAATTGCCAAAGCGTGATTCATAGTCATGTTCAACTGAAATGCCGCCACCCACATCGATAGCTGCTTCATCCAATTCATAAGTTAATTTAAAATCACCCTGTTTGCGGGTTTCTGGTGAAGCAACAGAGAGCGTATGTACTATTTGGTTATTATTTTGGTAAATTGGAATAACATCGTTATCTTCAATTCCAACTTGTTTTACTGGTGCATAATTATTATTTTTATCAACGTTTAGTGTTCCGGTGATCAAAGGTGAGGCACCAGTTTTTATTGGGTTATTCCCTCCGAACTCCAATGGTGCTGTAGTAACTGGCGTAGCCCCCGACCAAGTATCTTGAGTATAGTTAAAAGCAAACTTGACCCTGTCGCTCAGCGATACTTTGGCACGTCCGTGAGAGCTATCTACCTCGATGGGATTTCTGTTGTCAGATGTACCGAAAAGATTACGTTTTCCTTCCTGGTAATGACTGTATTGAAAATCCATTTCATCATCTTCAGCGATACAGGGTGCTGATAGCATTAGTCCGGGCAATACCAAAGCAGCAGCGGTTAATGCCTGCAAGCCTATTGCTCTGGATTTAGCGTCCTGTTTTATCCGTATATTATTAGATTCACGTCCTGACTTGGAGCCTTGAAGTGTTTTTTGTAAATTCATATTAATAACAGCCACAACCACCACCACTGCCCGAACCACTGCTTGCCCCGGCTTCTCTGCTTCCGTAATTATGACTGCGCATCTCATTTAACATGGGGTAAGGATCCAGCGCCATTTGCGGTTTGGCAAGATTGCCTCGTTGCCAAGGCGCAACTTGGGAGCAGCCTGTGACGCAGGTACTAAAAACCATTAGCAGAAGCAATAGCGGCTTATAGCTATTCGTCAAAGCGGATGTTGAGATATTCATGCAGTGTTCTCGTGTTAAAGCGGTCTTGGTTTGATCCAACAATTAATTTTGCAAATTCATCACACCGATAAATTCTATGGAATTACCGGCTTCTCTGCCAGCAGCTGCTCTACCAAAAGTTTAAACTCTTCAGCCTCGCCGGGCCTGAAGCCAAGATGTTCATGTCTGATAACACCCTTGCGGTCAATCAAATAGGAAGATGGCATCGCCTTAACGCCAAAATCTTTGGCACATTTTTTGTCGAGGTCTTTAGCGATTGTAAAACTAGCTGGTGTTTGTTGAAGAAATTGTTTGGCCTCTTCGATTTCTTCATCCAAATTAATTCCAATAACCTCCAAACCTTGTCCCTTTAGCTCGTTATCCAATTGGTTCATAAACGGAAAAGATTTTGCGCAAGGACCACACCACGACGCCCAGAAATCTACATAAACCACTTTGCCCTTGAATTGTTGTAAATTTAAAGATTGAGTGTCGTTAAATGAAGTCAGTGGACATTGGGGCACTTCTTTATGAACTTCTTCACTGTTACTGGTATTTGTAAAACAGATTAATAATAGTGCGCTGATCAATCGTATAAAAAGTGTTTGTGTCATATTATTTTTAGCCGAGTTATTCAGCGCACTGTCATTTAAAAAAGCTAAATACTTCTTCTATTTTTGATCTTTTATTTAAGTCTGTTTTATTGACTTTGTAATACCGTCAAAGGATTGCTTGTACCCGTATGTTGGCCTGACGCATCTTGGCAATGATAACCCAGCGTATATGATTTACCACCCGTAGCACTATGATTAATGGTAATAAAAAATTCAACATCTTGTTTATCGGCACCTATCACAGTCAGTGTTTTCTCTGGACTCGACACACCATCGCCCCCTTTTGGATCTGTTACTGTGGTCGCCTTACCAAAACCAGGTGTGAAAACTGCCGCACTTGCAGTCAATTTACCACCGGCAGCCGTTCCATCAGTGATTGTTATATAAAGTTGATGGGTTGGGCTTTGTGATGCTGCACCGACATCCTGAGAGCAATCAACTCTTAATAAGTCGGTAGCACTTGCCCCCGCTAATGTGCCTAAGGTACCAACATAGTCATGCGCTAAAACAGTTGGGGTATAACTGCTCACAATAAGTATGACGCTTGAAAGTAAGGTGGTTTTGATATTTTTATTTAGTTTCATTAGTGTTTTCCTATAGGTGATACCATTATTGTTGGTTTGTATTTTGTATTGCCAATTTTGCTTTAGCGATGTCCCGAACGTTAATATCTTTATCATTAAGCGCTTGTTGTAATATCCAGGGATTATCTCCACAGTTATCAACGGCCATTAGGCGAACATCTGCATCACTATCTGACATGGCTTGTTGAAGAAAAGGCAATGTATTTTCTTGATTTTGTCGGATTATTCCAAAGAGTGCTTGTGCTCTTACTCCAGAATTTGGGTCGGATATCGATTTTTTTAAGGTGTTATAAACTGTTAAATCACCCTGTTGTCCTTCAATCGCTAATCGTTCAATTGCACTCATCCTAAGTTTAGGATTTTCAGCGTCTTTTATTAACTGTGCCGTGTTATCGATCCTTATATTATTAGTAAAAAACGTACTGATTTTGGCGTTTGTTTTTCCAAAACTCTCATCTTCTGCCGAGTTTATTGCAATCGGCAGAATCCAAGCTTCAGCAATCTTGGTTTTATCTCTTAAATTGCTGTTATAACGATAAATAATATTACTTTCTTCTCCCATGACACAGGATAAAACCGCTTTTACC
>CANNLO010000476.1 GCA_947505055.1 Methylococcaceae bacterium
AATAGCGCTTTAAACATCATTAAAGGAGGCCTGGCTTTTTCGCCGCGAGGACTGGAATGAAGACCAGCCAGCAAACTTTCAATTTTTGACCAGTCAATAAGCTCATGAACATCGTCTAATTCTTTTAAAGCCTCATGCTCAATCAGCATCGCATCAACCAATGTCGTTTGTTGTAAGTTTTTCCACGCCATTTTAATGTCCTAGTTCAGATGATTTTCTATGCTGTATTATCTAATTTTTATGGGATTTTTACAGGATTCGTGCAAAGGTCTCAGTTTGTAATATTGAATGAGATCTTTGCACCAAACAAATTTTAGACTAATATTTAACCTGTGAGTCTGAATGTAGAAAAATAATTATGCATTCTATTGATATTGCTTGATTATTTTCTACGATCAGGGTAAGTATTTTGGTGTTTTTGTTTAAAATTGAATCAATTCCTGTTACGTGCAAAGGTCTCTGAATAAATTACTTTTTTGGGAGTAATGGATAATTAAGTGGTCAAATCCATTATTCGCAGAATAAATAAATTACTTATAGTTTTATCATGATTTCACATAATAAACTAAAAATAAAATTTGAGATTAGAAATGAAGAAATATAAAAAGTATTCAGCTGGCTTTAAAGAGCAGGCCTTAGTATTTAATAAGTTATTTTATGGGTCTTACATGAGTTGCGGCGGAGGTGAATAAATTTTCTTTGTAGTGTTTTTGTTGTTCTGCTGCACTTGTCTCAGGATGTCACTGCAATAGCAGGTTCTATCGAAGTTAGGTTGGGAGAGTAAAAAGAAAAAATGTAGTTATTTACTTTTGGCTAAAATAATGATTGATCTAAATCGCAGGCTATTTTAGTATGGTATTCAGTGCATAAGCACTAATATAAACTTTTCTTGGAGGTTCCTATGTCTGAAAATGCATTGGCAGTAAATGATAATACAGAATTGGCAGTAAATGATAATACAGAAGAAGCATTAAATATTGTTAAAAATAGTACGTATGCCGCTATTGCTGCAGGAATTATTCCAATTCCTTTGTTTGATTTTTTAGCAGTGACTGGTATTCATCTTGATCTGCTTAGGCGTTTAAGTAATTTGTACGGTATCGAGTTTTCAAAAAATGCAGGAAAAAATATTATCGGAGCATTAACCGGTGGTAGTTTGTCTTCTTCATTAACGCCTATATTTGCTAGCACAATTAAAATAGTCCCTGTTATAGGTACTACTTTGGGTGCTGTGAGTTCATCGATAGTTTCTGGTGCAACAACTTATGCCTTAGGTAAAGTTTTTATTCAGCACTTTGCTTCAGGTGGTACTTTTTTAACTTTTGATCCTAAAGCAGTTAAAGAATATTATTCAGAGCAGTTAAAAGAAGGTAAAGTTGTTGCTACCAATGCAAAAGTTGCTGCTTAATGTCATAAGTGCGTTGTAGTTTCCAGTTTATCTTAAGTCAAGGTTGGGGGTCGCTATTTTCTATGAGCTTTTGAGCTTTGTTCCAAAGTTTCGAAAAGACGCGGCCACTAATTTTGGGGCTACCCTAGGTAGTTGTTAATTGTTTAAGGTCTAATTGTGTTATGTTTATTGTCTATGTGAGGTTTCATAAAGTTTTAGTTTTTTAAGTTATCCTTGTCAAAAATTTTCTAATTTTCAAAGTCAAAATAATCTGCATGTTACACACCTCACTTTCAAACTTCACTGATTGATAAATGACAATATTATAATGTTAAGCAAAATTATTATCGATGTGTAATTAAGTTTTTTGCCATATACTTATCAAAATTTATTTTCTATCCCAATTATTAACTGATTGTCATTGTAGCTTAACAAGCTGGTGTTAAAATCCCTTAATTTAATAAAGTCTTGTATCTATGTAATATTAATTTTTTAGATAAGTGGTTTTTTACTATCAATAAAAATTACTATTATGCTCAGTCAAATACATTAAATTTATTATGTCATTTTCTGCTGTTTGTGAGAGCTGGATTAATGTAACTTATAAAGTTTAATATTCTGGAAGTTTTTTCTGGATTGAAATTAGTTTTTTAACAGTAATGATCTATCAGAAATTAGAATTTAAGTTTAAATTTAAATGTTAACCTTATCTACAAATGACGTTCATATCCATTTGCAATTTGCTGAGTTATTTAATTCTAGCCATTTTAATTATCTAGATGCAATTGAAACTCAACGTGCACAGGCATTTAAATTTGATAAAGATAGAGATTTATATGTTGCAGCTCATGTGTTTTTACGTAAGGTTTTAAGTCGTTACGCCCAGATCTCAGAAGAAAAATGGGAGTTTATTATTAATGCTTATGGTAAGCCATCTGTTGCTAATTTTGGATATGAATGGCTTAAATTTAATCTATCTCATACTGAAGGCTTGATAGCTTGTGTTGTTTCATGTAACCGAGATGTAGGTGTCGATGTGGAGAAGCATAAGAGTTTAAATGACTTACATTCTTTGTGTCGACATGCCTTTTCCTCAATGGAAACAGCGTTTGTTATATCAACGCCAATTTATGAGCTGCAATTGTTGCGTTTTTTTAATTTCTGGACTTTGAAGGAAGCCTATATTAAAGCGCGTGGCCTTGGCTTCAGTTTGCCATTGCAACAATTTACCTTTGTACAGGAAATTGACCAAAATTGGCATATTCACTATGATCCTTCATTTCAGGAAGATGGAAAAAACTGGCAGTTCAATACTTGGTGTTTAAATAAAAACTACTATTTAGCTAGTTGTGTAGAAATCGAAAAGCTTGAAGCTGAGCATAAGTTGTCGATAAGGCTAATATAGTGTTTGAACGGAAACTTTCTTTTTATGTTTACCAAAAACATCTATTGATGGCCGCATTGATGAATTAGTCGGGTTGGTGTTGTGCTTTTCGTTTTGTGCAGTAAGTTTGGCGGTTAACTTCGCTCCATTGATCCACAAATCTGCAATGAGGTGATGTGCGCTTTCAATATTGTGAGGTTTAGGATCTGAAGTAGCGAAATCAAATATCATGCTCCATATTGTCTAACAATTTATGATTTTTGTGTAAAAAGGTTTAAAGGGGTAGGTGAATGATGACATGTATTCTACCTTTTCTGGCCATTATCCTTTCTTCGATATTTAAGAATCACTTATGCCGATTGGCGAAGGTATTGCCTTAAGAAACGCTGTTTTTAAATTACTGGAAGAAGTGGCCCCCTACAAAAACAGACTGTGAGGAAATCAAAATTGTTTAAATCAACAAAGGTCGTCCAGGCATGGATCAATGGTCGATTCTGGTTTTAGGTTCGTTGCTTGTTGGCTTGAATGCTGACTATGACCGGGTTCTGGAACTCGCCAATCAACATAATGCCCTGCGTGAAATGCTGGGTCTGGGTTGTTTCGATAGCGACAAACGCTATCGTCTGCATACCCTGAAAGATTATATCAAGCTGTTGACGCCAGCTATTATGGAGCGTGTTAGTGCTGAAGTTATTCGAGCCGGTTATCAATTGCTTGATCTTGATATTCACATGCTGATCCGAGGTCGTTACGATTCATTTGTGTTAAAAATCAATGTGCATTTCCCCACCGATATCAGTTCTGTTTGACGCGCCCCGTGTGACAAGAAACTCAGCAGATGGGCGAAGCGTAAATACAAGAAGATAAAAGGTATTACGCAAGCCGTTAAACGGGTTAATGCTTTCAAAAGCAGAAATCCTAGGCTGTTGGCTCATTGGTAAATATAAAGTTGAATGATAAGAGCCGGATGAAGCGAGAGTTTCACGTCCGGTTCTGTGAGAGCCTCAAGGGGTGGTTCCTTGGGGCTACTCGACCTTGCTGA